>NZ_JBQFRL010000002.1:0-536007 GCF_056537385.1 Ruegeria sp. CF2 | reverse complement strand
CTGCGGTCAGCGTCGTCTTGCCGTGGTCAACGTGGCCAATCGTGCCAATGTTGACGTGCGGTTTTGTACGCTCAAACTTTTCCTTTGCCATGATGGCCTCCTTTTTCGGAAATGAAGGGAGCCCGGGCAGCAGGCTCCCTCTATTTTTCGGTTATGCGTATTTTGCCTGGATCTCTTCCGCGATGTTCTGCGGAACCGGATCATAGTGGTCGAACTGCATGGTGAACTGGGCGCGGCCCGACGACATCGAACGCAGAGTGTTGATGTAGCCGAACATGTTGGCCAGCGGCACGAATGCGTCGATCGCAATCGCGTTGCCGCGCGGCTCTTGTCCAGACACCTGGCCCCGACGCGAAGTCAGGTCGCCGATGATACCGCCGGTATATTCTTCCGGGGTGATCACTTCGACCTTCATGATCGGCTCCAGCAGTTTCGCGCCGGCCTTTTTCAGACCTTCGCGCATGCACATCCGCGCCGCGATTTCGAACGCCAGAACGCTCGAGTCGACGTCGTGGAATTTACCGTCCAGCAGGGCAACCTTGAAGTCGATCACGGGGAAGCCGGCCAGCGGGCCGCTGTCCATGACGGACTGGATGCCTTTTTCGACACCCGGGATGTATTCCTTCGGAACGGCACCACCAACGATGCGGCTTTCGAACGAATAACCTTCGCCCGGTTCGGTCGGAGTGATCTCGAGCTTGACCTCAGCGAACTGACCCGAACCACCCGACTGTTTCTTGTGGGTGTAGGTGTGTTCGATCGGCATCGAGATGGTCTCACGATAGGCCACCTGCGGCGCACCGATGTTGGCTTCGACCTTGAACTCGCGCTTCAGACGGTCAACCAGGATGTCCAGGTGAAGTTCGCCCATGCCCTTCATGATGGTCTGACCCGATTCCAGGTCGGTTTCCACGCGGAAGGACGGGTCTTCGGCGGCCAAACGGGCCAGACCCTGAGACATCTTTTCCTGGTCGCCCTTGGTTTTGGGCTCGACCGCGATCTCGATCACCGGATCGGGGAAGGTCATGGTTTCCAGAACCACGGGATCCTTCGGATCGCACAGGGTGTCACCGGTGGTGGTGTCTTTCAGACCCGCCAGAGCGATGATGTCGCCTGCGAACGCCTCTTCGATCTCTTCCCGGTTGTTCGAGTGCATCATCATCATACGACCGATGCGCTCTTTCTTGCCTTTGGTCGAGTTCAGGATCGAGTCGCCCTTGTTCAGAACGCCCGAGTAGATCCGGGTGAAGGTCAGCGAGCCAACGAAGGGGTCGTTCATGATTTTGAACGCCAGGCCCGAGAAGGCCATGTCATCGTCAGCGCGACGCGCGATGTTGCGGACTTCTTCCTCGTCACCGGGTTTGAAGCCCATGTAGTCGACAACGTCCAGCGGGCTGGGCAGATAGTCGATCACGGCGTTGAGCAGCGGCTGAACACCTTTGTTCTTGAACGCCGAACCACCCAGAACCGGCACGAAGTGCAGCGCCAGGGTGCCCTTGCGCAGCAGTTTGCGCAGGGTCGGAATGTCGGGCTCGTTGCCTTCCAGGTATTCCATCATCGCGTCGTCGTCTTCTTCGACGGCCGCTTCGATCATCTTGCCGCGCCATTCTTCAGCCATGTCCTTCAGGCTGTCGCGGATCGGAGCTTTGACCCAGCTTGCGCCCAGGTCTTCGCCCTGCCACAGCCATTCTTCCATGGTGACCAGGTCGATCAGGCCTTCCAGCTCGTTCTCTGCACCGATCGGGATACCGACAGGGACGGCGCGCGCGCCGGTGCGGTCTTCGATCATGCGAACGCAGTTGAAGAAGTCGGCGCCGATCTTGTCCATCTTGTTGACGAAGACCATGCGCGGAACTTTGTAGCGGTCAGCCTGACGCCACACGGTTTCGGTCTGGGGTTCAACACCGGCGTTTGCGTCCAGAACGCAGACGGCACCGTCGAGAACCGCCAGCGAACGCTCGACTTCGATGGTGAAGTCAACGTGGCCGGGGGTGTCGATGATGTTCAGGCGGTGCTTGGGGGTATCGGCGGTCTGACCGTCCTCGGTGCGCTCCCAGAAGGTGGTGGTCGCAGCCGAAGTGATGGTGATGCCGCGTTCCTGCTCCTGCTCCATCCAGTCCATGGTGGCTGCACCATCGTGCACCTCACCGATGTTGTGGGATTTGCCGGTGTAATACAGGATACGCTCCGAGCAGGTGGTCTTGCCTGCATCGATGTGCGCCATGATACCGAAGTTACGGTATAGTTCGAGCGGATATTCGCGTGCCATTTGGATAAGCCTCTGGGATTACCAACGATAGTGGCTGAAGGCTTTGTTCGCCTCGGCCATCTTGTGGGTGTCTTCGCGCTTCTTAACGGCAGTACCGCGGGACTGTACGGCGTCCAGCAGTTCGCCGGCGAGGCGTTCTTCCATGGTGTTTTCGTTGCGGCCGCGCGCGGCGGTGATCAGCCAGCGGATGGCCAGAGCTTCGCGGCGCTCGGGGCGCACTTCGACCGGAACCTGGTAGGTTGCACCACCAACCCGGCGCGAGCGAACCTCGACCGACGGCTTGATGTTGTCGAGTGCTTCGTGGAACACCTCGACAGGAGCGCGCTTGATCTTGCTCTCAACGCGGTCGAAGGCGTTGTAGACGATACGCTCTGCGACCGACTTCTTGCCGTCGATCATCAGGTTGTTCATGAATTTGGTCAGGACCTTGTCGCCAAATTTGGCGTCAGGCAGGACTTCGCGTTTTTCGGCGGCGTGACGACGTGACATATCAGCCTCTCCTTCTTACTTGGGACGCTTCGCGCCGTATTTCGAACGACGTTGCTTACGGTCTTTGACGCCCTGGGTATCCAGAACACCACGCAGGATGTGGTAGCGGACACCCGGAAGGTCTTTCACACGGCCGCCACGGATCAGAACAACCGAGTGTTCTTGCAGGTTGTGGCTTTCACCCGGGATGTACGAAATGACTTCGTAACCGTTGGTCAGGCGCACCTTGGCAACCTTACGCATAGCCGAGTTCGGCTTCTTCGGCGTGGTGGTGTACACGCGGGTGCAGACGCCGCGCTTCTGCGGGCACTGCTCCAGGTGCATGGACTTCGAGCGTTTTACTTTGGGCTGCCGCGGTTTGCGGATCAGCTGTTGAATAGTTGGCATTCCGGTTTCTTCCCCGTTTTGCAACACACATGACATGCACGCGCGTTGCGTGCGGCTAACTTCGCTGCGCCAATGCGTCCACAAGCGCAAAACCCGCGAGCGTTCCCATTCCGAGGTGAACGTCGCGGTTGGTTATCAGAGGGCGCGAACTGCAAAATTGTCCGGGCCTTGACCAGTTCAATACTGAAATCGGTTTTGGGGCGGCCCCCGGTACCGAGATGACGGGCGTATAGGGGGAGTCGGCCCGACTGTCAACAGCCCCGGCAGATGGCCGCCCGCCTCGCAGCCGTGCGTCGCGGCGGAAGCGACATCGGTTGCGGTGTCACATCCCTCGGGGCATAGTCCGCACTGGTGTATTCCTACCGGAAGTGAAGATGCAAGTCATTGGTCTGTGCCGTTTCTCCTACCCGGCCATCGGCGGGTTCCAGACCATGCACGAGTCGGTCGAAGCGCGCCGGCGCCACTTGTACGACCCCCGACGTCTGGACGAGCGGTTCCGCCTGTTCGAGACCTGCGCCCTGCCCGCCCTACGCGCCCAGACGGATCCGCGGTTTCAGTTTCTGATCGTGACGGGGACCTGCCTGCCTCGGGTCGCCCGTGATCGTCTGAGCGACCTGACTTCGGGCATGAAACAAGTGCAAATCGTCTCGCGGGAACCCGGCCGACATCGCTCTGTCATGAAGGACGTCCTGAACCGGGCACGCCTGAACCCTGACCTGCCATGCCTGCAATTCCGTCATGATGACGACGATGCGGTTGCGGTGGATTTCGTCGAATTACTGCGCCGCGCGGTTCAGGACGCCGAAGGGCTGGTACGGCGCAACAAGATGGTTGCCATTGATTTCAATCACGGCTTTCTTGCCCGGTTCGACACCAACGGAATCCAGGCCACGCCGGTTCACCGGTCCCTGCTGGGTGTTGGTTTTGGGATGTATGTGCGCGGCGGGTGTGAGCTGACGATCATGAACTTTGCCCACCACAAGATCGGCCACTTCATGCCTGTCATCAGCCAGAACGAACCGCCGGTGTGGGTGCGCACGCTCAACGGGTTCAACGACTCACCCAACACCCGCACAAGCAAGGCCAAGCTTGAACCGCTGACCCCCGCTCTGGCAAAGCAGTTCGAAACTCGGTTTGCAATTGATCAGACGGTGGTCCGACGCGCCTATTCGGACGCCTGAAGTGCCCGCTCGCGAAAGAGGGTGAACAGCCCTGCGCTGACCACCAGTGCGGCACCCAGCATGGTGATCCGGTCGGGCCAATCTCCGAATACCGCCCATCCCAGACCCAAGGCCCAGATCAGGCTCGAGTATCGGAACGGCGCGACAAAGCTGACCTCGCCAACGCGCATCACCATGACGCTGAAGAGATACCCCAGCAGGACGAAAACAGCCGCCGAGGCAATCAACATCCCCGACCCGGCCGTCATCGGCACCCAACCCTGAAAAGCCGAGGCAATTGCCGCACCGGTGGTAATCGTCAATGAGGTTGCCAAAGTGACGACCATCGACGGTACCTCGGGCGACATTCGGCGGGTGATCAAATCCCGAGCCGTCACGCAGATGACGGCAATCAGGGCATACATGGCATAGATGCTGAAGCCGTCCGGACCGGGTCGCACGATCAGCAGCATGCCCGCAAACCCCAATGCAATGGCCATGATCCGCCGCCACCCGATCTGTTCCGAAAAGAACAGGGCCGCACCCAAGGTGACGGTCAGCGGCAGGGCCTGCAGAACCGCGGTCACATTGGCCAGCGGCATGTGCATCAATGCCGTGAGAAAGAAGAACGTCGCCGACAATTCCGCTACGCAGCGAAAAGCCACCAACCAGCGGTCGTGCCGCCCGAACCGCAGATGCAATGCCCCCAGATGCCGCGCCAACGCAAAAACCAGGATCGTCGCCAACAACCCACGCAGAGCCACCAGCTGGAACAGTGGCACCTCCTGACCGGCCGCCTTGACCAGCGTATCGTTCACAGTGAATGCGGCCATGCTGCCCATCATCAGCAGGGCGCCTTTGACGTTCGGTGTCATTGCCATGGCCCGGTTTCAATCTGGTCCCGGCATTGGCATCTCACCTGAGCAGATTGTCAACTTGTGATCCCGCCAATTCGATTTTGTTTGATCCGATCGCAGTTGTACCTGATCACTGCCAAGGGGTGGGTTTCTGCGTTGCCGCCTACAGGTAGTTCAGCTTCTGCGTGACCCAGAACAGTATCTCCGCAAGTGGCGAAATCGGCCCGGCCTTGTCGGTCATCACAAGCGCGGTGCCCGACGCGCCGAATTGAAGAGTTTCCAGAGGTACATCGCCAGGAAGTTCGATGAGGACCGGAAAGCTGGTGATCCCGACAAGTTCGCGCATCGAGGGCAAACCGGAGCGGAGATCCAGTGCGCCCTCAGACAAGGCCGGCGGAAACCCCGAAATAGTTCCCGTGATCTCGGATCCCGGCTGGGTTCGCAGCGCCACACGGATTTCATCGCCAAGGCCGACATTGGATCGGCTGGATTGGGGCAGCGAGGCCACCAACGCGTGGTTCGTCGGATCTATGAAGGTCAATGCGCCCTGGAAGGTTGTCGCGCGATTGCCCGGGCGCAGCGTGACCGCACTGACGATCCCGTCGCCCGGCGCGTAGACTTCCGTCTGCTTGAGGTTCCATTCGGCCTGCGCAAGCGCCTGTTCGGCCTCCACGACCGCCACATCCTCACCGTCGATCTGAGCTGCAATCCGGCGCTCCAGCCCCGCTTTTCGCGCTTCTGCTGCACGAATGCTTGCGGTGAGCTGTTCGATCGTCGCGACCGCTTCCTGCAGTTTGAAGGTGGTGGATGCGCCACGCTCTTCCAGTTGAACGATGTCATCCCGCCGCTGCTGCCCAAAAACAAGTTGCGCGGTCAATGAAGCGATATCGGCTTCGGCAGCCGCCAGATCCGTGGTCAATTGGTCTGCTGCCGACCGGGCGGCTTCCAGAGATGCCTCCAGCCGCGCTACCTCGAGCACGTAGAACTCGGGATCGATTCTGAACAAGAGATCGCCTTCGTTGACCTTCTGGTTCGGCTCAACGGCAACTTCGACGACCGTTCCGGAGACATTAGGCACAATGCTTGTCTGAACACCCAGAACCGACACAGGCCCCGTAGGCGCCGTGTGGTTGAGTGCGCCGATGACAACCAACGCGACGACGGCGGCCCCACCGTATGAAACGGTCTTCCAGAAGCCATTCCAGGGCAGCAGGCTGAACTTGGAGAAGACCAGCCAAATCACGCCAAAATACAATCCAAGGACTATGAGCATCCGATCAAGACCCGTGTTGAGTTCCAAACAGTGATGACGGGAGCAATTCCATTACCACATTCTGATTTTTGAGTATGCAGCAGTTCCATTTGAAATCACAGTGTTTGAATCGAACCCTGGCCGCTTCCGGCGCCGGCCGAAACAAAAAAGGCCCCGCGGAACCGCAGGGCCTTTCTGAGTTTCTCGTCGCCGATATTATTCGCGGCTTTCCGGAGTTTCCACCAGCGAGTCCAGCTCGTCGCCGACCATGTCATCATCCATCATCGGAGCGGCCAGCGCGGCTGCGGCCTCGGCCTCTTCGCGACGTGCCTCGATGACGACATTGTCACGCTGCTGCGCGATCTGGCGGACACGCTGTGTCGCACCACCGGTACCGGCCGGGATCAGACGGCCGACGATGACGTTCTCTTTCAGGCCAACCAGCTTGTCCTTCTTGCCCTGAACCGAAGCTTCGGTCAGCACGCGGGTGGTTTCCTGGAACGATGCCGCCGAGATGAACGAACGCGTTTGCAGCGAAGCCTTGGTGATCCCCAGCAGGATCGGCTCGCCCTGGGCCGGACGACCACCGCGGGCGATGGTCTTCTCGTTGGCCGCGTCGAACTCCTGTTTGTCGACATGCTCGCCCTTCAGCAGGGTGGTGTCGCCCGAGTCCAGGATCTCCCACTTCTGCAGCATCTGGCGTACGATGACTTCGATGTGCTTGTCGTTGATCTTCACGCCCTGCAGACGATAGACGTCCTGCACCTCGTCGATCATGTAATCCGCCAGCGCTTCGACACCCATGATGGACAGGATGTCGTGCGGAGCCGGGTTACCGTCCATGATGTAGTCACCCTTCTGCACGAAGTCGCCTTCCTGCACCGGGATGTGCTTGCCCTTGGGCACCATGTACTCGATCGTCTCCAGCGACTCGTCGACCGGCTCGATGCTGATGCGGCGCTTGTTCTTGTAGTCGCGGCCAAAGCGCACGTAACCATCGGCTTCCGCGATGATTGCGTGATCTTTCGGACGACGCGCTTCGAACAGTTCGGCCACACGCGGCAGACCACCGGTGATGTCCTTGGTCTTGGCGCCTTCACGCGGAATACGCGCAACAACGTCACCGGCTTCGATCTTCTGACCGTCTTCGACCGACAGGATCGCGTCCACAGACATCGGATAGTGAACCGGGTTGCCCGCATCGTTGCGGACCGGCTCGCCGTTGTCATCCACAAGAATGATCTCGGGCTTCAGATCGCTGCCTTTGGGGGCGGCGCGCCAGTCGATCACGATCTTCTGGGTCATGCCGGTTGCATCGTCGGTCTCGTCGCGGACAGCAATGCCCGAAACCAGGTCGACGTATTTTGCGGTACCGGCTTTCTCGGCGATGATCGGCAGGGTGTAGGGGTCCCACTCGAACAGCTTGTCGCCGCGCTTGACCTTGGTGCCTTCTTTGACAAACAGCTTCGAGCCGTAGCCCAGCTTGAAGCTGGCGCGCTCTTCGCCGTGTTCGTCGTTGATCACCAGCTTCATGTTCCGGCCCATGACCAGGCTTTCGCCGGCGGCATTGGCCAGGATCTGCGGGTTCTCAAAGGCAACGACACCGTCCTGGTTCGCTTCCTGGAACGACTGCTGACCACCTTGCGCAACACCACCGATGTGGAAGGTCCGCATCGTCAGCTGCGTACCCGGTTCACCGATCGACTGCGCGGCGATGATGCCGACAGCCTCACCGGTGTTCACCATGGTCCCGCGTGCAAGGTCACGACCGTAGCAGGTTGCACAGACACCTTCCTCGGACTCACAGGTCAGAGGCGAGCGGATGCGCATCGAGGCAACACCGGCCTCGTCGATCGTATCGGCCATGCGTTCGTCGATCAGCTGTCCGGCGGCGACGATGACCTCGTCGGTACCCGGACGCAGAACGTCATCTGCGGCCACACGGCCCAGAACGCGTTCTGCCAGCGACGCGACGACTTCACCGTCATTGACCGCAGCCTCGGCCGTGATCGCACGGTCGGTTCCACAATCAACATCGCGCACGATGCAATCCTGCGCCACGTCAACAAGACGACGGGTCAGGTAGCCCGAATTCGCCGTCTTCAGAGCGGTATCCGATAGACCCTTACGGGCACCGTGGGTCGAGTTGAAGTATTCAAGAACGGTCAGACCTTCCTTGAAGTTCGAGATGATCGGCGTCTCGATGATGTCGCCGTTCGGCTTGGCCATCAGGCCGCGCATACCGCCCAGCTGCTTCATCTGGGTTACCGAGCCACGCGCACCGGAGTGCGCCATCATGTAGACCGAGTTCGGCTCTTTGTCGGCGCCGTTCTCGTCCTTCTGGATTGCCGAGATGGTGCGCATCATGGCTTCGGTTACGCGGTCGTTACACTTCGACCAGGCATCGACAACCTTGTTGTACTTTTCGCCCTGAGTGATCAGGCCGTCCATGTACTGCTGTTCGAAGTCTTTCACCTGTTCGCGGGTTTCGTCCACGATGCCCCACTTGTCCTCGGGGATCACCATGTCGTCCTTGCCGAACGAGATACCGGCCTTGAACGCTTCCTTGAAGCCCATCGACATGATCTGGTCGCAGAAGATCACCGACTCTTTCTGACCGCAGTAGCGGTAGACGGTGTCGATCACCTGCTGCACTTCTTTCTTCCGCAGCAGACGGTTGACCAGTTCAAACGGTGCCTTGTTGTTCTTGGGCAGCAGAGCCCCCAAGCGAACACGGCCCGGCGTGGTTTCAAAACGCTTCTGAACCTCGTTGCCTTCTTCGTCGATCTGGGTGATCCGCGCGGTGATTTTCGAGTGCAGGTGCACCTCGCCCGCGTCCAGCGCGTGCTGGACTTCGTCGATCGAACCGAAGACCTTGCCTTCGCCGGGCATGCCTTCGCGTTCCAGGGTCACGTAGTAGAGACCCAGGATCATGTCCTGCGACGGAACGATGATCGGAGCGCCGTTTGCAGGCGACAGAACGTTGTTCGTCGACATCATCAGAACACGCGCTTCCAGCTGCGCCTCAAGGCTCAGCGGGACGTGAACGGCCATCTGGTCACCGTCGAAATCGGCGTTGAAGGCCGAACAGACCAGCGGGTGCAGCTGGATCGCCTTGCCTTCGATCAGAACCGGCTCGAACGCCTGAATGCCAAGACGGTGCAGCGTCGGCGCACGGTTCAGCATGACAGGGTGTTCGCGGATCACCTCGTCGAGGATGTCCCACACTTCGGGACGCTCTTTCTCGACCAGTTTCTTCGCCTGTTTCACGGTCGAAGACAGACCCTTGGCTTCAAGGCGCGAGTAGATGAACGGCTTGAACAGTTCCAGCGCCATCTTCTTGGGCAGACCACACTGGTGCAGCTTGAGCTCGGGGCCGGTCACGATGACCGAACGGCCCGAGAAGTCGACGCGCTTACCCAGAAGGTTCTGGCGGAAGCGGCCCTGCTTACCTTTCAGCATGTCCGACAGCGATTTCAGCGGACGCTTGTTGGCACCCGTGATCACGCGGCCACGACGGCCGTTGTCGAACAGAGCATCCACGGACTCCTGCAGCATCCGCTTTTCGTTGCGGACGATGATGTCAGGCGCGCGCAGTTCGATCAGACGCTTCAGACGGTTGTTCCGGTTGATGACACGACGATACAGATCGTTCAGATCCGAAGTCGCAAAACGGCCACCATCCAGCGGAACCAGCGGACGCAGTTCCGGCGGAATGACCGGAATCACGGTCATCACCATCCACTCGGGGCGGTTGCCCGACTCGAGGAAGGACTCAACAACCTTCAGACGCTTGATGATCTTCTTGGGCTTCAGCTCGCCGGTGGCTTCGGCCAGATCAGCGCGCAGCTGCTCGGCTTCGGCTTCCAGATCGATCTGGGCCAGCATCTCACGGATGGCTTCGGCACCGATATTCGCGGTGAACGCGTCCATGCCATAGGCATCCTGCGCGTCCATGTACTCTTCCTCGGTCAGCATCTGGCCGTAGGTCAGGTCCGTCAGACCGGGCTCGATGACGACGTAGTTTTCAAAGTACAGAACGCGTTCCAGATCGCGCAGCGTCATGTCCAACATCAGACCGATGCGGGACGGCAGCGATTTCAGGAACCAGATATGTGCGACGGGCGCGGCCAACTCGATGTGGCCCATACGCTCGCGGCGAACCTTCTGCAGGGTGACTTCCACACCGCATTTCTCGCAGACAACGCCGCGATACTTCATCCGCTTATACTTGCCGCACAGACATTCGTAGTCTTTGATCGGGCCAAAGATACGGGCGCAGAACAGGCCGTCACGTTCGGGCTTGAACGTCCGGTAGTTGATGGTTTCGGGTTTCTTGATCTCGCCATAGGACCAAGACAGGATCCGCTCGGGCGACGCCAACGAGACCTTGATCTCGTCGAAAACCTTGGGCGGCGTCAGCGGGTTGAACGGGTTGTTGGTGATTTCCTGGTTCATTTGTTACCTCAAATCTTGCGGAAGGGGGGACGGGAGAAAGGGCAGCGCCCTTACTCCTCAACCTCCGCATCCAGGAGTTCCATATTCAGGCCGAGGCCACGGACTTCTTTAACCAGAACGTTGAACGATTCCGGTACGCCCGCCTCGAAGTTATCCTCGCCCTTGACGATCGACTCATAGACCTTGGTCCGGCCGGCGACGTCATCCGATTTCACGGTGAGCATCTCCTGCAGGGTGTAGGCGGCGCCGTAAGCTTCCAGAGCCCAGACCTCCATCTCACCAAAGCGCTGACCACCGAACTGCGCCTTGCCGCCCAGCGGCTGCTGGGTCACCAGGCTGTACGGCCCGGTCGAACGCGCGTGGATCTTGTCGTCCACCAGGTGGTGCAGTTTCAGCAGGTACTTGATGCCCACGGTCACCGGACGCGCGAACTGCTCGCCGGTGCGACCGTCGAACAGGATCGACTGACCGCTTTCCGAGAAACCGGCGCGGATCAGCGCGTCGTTGACGTCGGCCTCTTTGGCGCCGTCAAAGACCGGGGTTGCGATCGGAACGCCGCGGGTCACGTTGCTGGCCGCTTCGATCAGCTGATCCTCGTCCATGCCGCTGATGCCCTCTTCGTAGACATCCTCGCCATAGGCGTGTTTCATCGCGTCACGGACCGGCGTCAGGTCGCCCGAGCGGCGGTATTCCTGCAGCGCCTCGTCGATCTTCAGACCCAGACCGCGAGCGGCCCAACCCATGTGGGTTTCAAGGATCTGACCGACGTTCATACGCGACGGCACGCCCAGAGGGTTCAAACAGAAGTCGACCGGAGTACCATCCGCAAGGAACGGCATGTCCTCCATCGGCACGACCTTCGAGATCACACCCTTGTTCCCGTGACGGCCGGCCATCTTGTCGCCCGGCTGCAGCTTGCGCTTCACGGCGATGAAGACCTTGACCATCTTCATCACGCCCGGCGGCAGGTCGTCGCCACGGCGGACCTTCTCGACCTTGTCTTCGAAACGGGCATCCAGGGCGCGTTTCTGCACCTCGTACTGCTCGTTCAGAGCCTCGACGATCTGAGCGTCCTTCTCATCTTCCAGCGCCAGCTGCCACCACTGACCGCGGGTCAGCGACTCGAGCAGCTCTTCGGTGATCTCCGACCCCGCCTTGACGCCTTTCGGCCCCTTGACGGCGGTTTTGCCCAGGATCATCGACTTGAGACGCGCGTAGATGTTGCGGTCCAGGATCGCCAGCTCGTCGTCCCGGTCACGGGCCAGACGTTCGACTTCCTCACGCTCGATCTGCAGCGCACGCTCGTCTTTCTCGACGCCGTGACGGTTGAAGACGCGGACTTCGACGACCGTACCGTAATCGCCCGGTTTCACGCGCAGCGAGGTATCGCGTACGTCAGATGCCTTTTCACCAAAGATGGCGCGCAGCAGCTTTTCTTCCGGGGTCATCGGGCTTTCGCCCTTCGGAGTGATCTTGCCGACCAGAATATCGCCCGGCTCAACATCCGCACCGATGTAAACGATGCCCGCCTCGTCGAGGTTGCGCAGCGCTTCTTCACCGACGTTCGGGATGTCGCGGGTGATCTCTTCCGGACCCAGCTTGGTGTCACGGGCGGCGACTTCGAATTCCTCGATATGGACCGAGGTAAAGACGTCGTCACGTGCGATACGTTCCGAGATCAGGATCGAGTCTTCGTAGTTGTAACCGTTCCACGGCATGAACGCGACGACCACGTTCTTACCCAAGGCCAGTTCACCCATATCGGTCGACGGACCATCGGCAATGACTTCGCCCTTCTGGACGGTGTCACCCACCTTGATCAGCGGACGCTGGTTGATGCAGGTGTTCTGGTTCGAACGCTGGAATTTGCGCAGACGATAGATGTCAACGCCAGCGTCGCCCAGTTCCAAATCTTCGGTGGCGCGGATAACGATACGCTGGGCATCAACCTGGTCGATGATACCGGCACGTTTCGCCTGGATCGCAGCACCTGAGTCGATTGCAACCTTTTCCTCGATCCCGGTACCGACCAGCGGCGCTTCGGCGCGCAGCAGCGGAACCGCCTGACGTTGCATGTTCGAGCCCATCAGGGCGCGGTTGGCGTCGTCATTTTCAAGGAACGGGATCAGCGAGGCCGCAACCGAGACCAGCTGCTTCGGCGAAACGTCGATCAGGTCCACGTTCTCGCGCGGGGCAAGCGTGTAGTCACCAGCCTGACGGGTCGAGACCAGATCGTTGATGAACTTGCCATCCGTATCCAGAGTCGCGTTGGCCTGTGCCACGGTGTGACGCATTTCCTCGGTCGCGGACATGTAGTGGACCTCGTCGGTCACCTGCCCGCCTTTCACGACGCGATAGGGGGTTTCGATGAAACCGTACTTGTTCACGCGGGCAAAGGTGGCCAGCGAGTTGATCAGACCGATGTTCGGGCCTTCCGGCGTTTCAATCGGGCACATCCGGCCATAGTGGGTCGGGTGCACGTCGCGCACCTCAAAACCCGCACGCTCGCGCGTCAGACCACCCGGGCCAAGCGCCGACAGGCGGCGTTTGTGGGTGACTTCCGACAGCGGGTTGGTCTGGTCCATGAACTGCGACAGCTGCGAGCTGCCGAAGAATTCACGCACCGCGGCCGCCGCCGGTTTCGCGTTGATCAGGTCCTGCGGCATGACGGTGTCGATCTCGACCGACGACATACGCTCTTTGATGGCGCGTTCCATGCGCAGCAGGCCGACGCGGTACTGGTTCTCCATCAGTTCGCCGACCGAGCGCACACGACGGTTGCCCAGGTGGTCGATGTCGTCCACGTCGCCCTTGCCGTCACGAAGCTCGACCAGTGCCTTGATGCAGGCCACGATGTCTTCGCGGCGCAGAGTCCGCAGAGTATCCGGAGCATCCAGGTTCAGGCGCATGTTCATCTTCACGCGGCCAACGGCCGACAGATCATAGCGCTCGCTGTCGAAGAACAGGGTGTCGAACAGAGCCGACGCAGCCTCGACGGTGGGCGGCTCGCCCGGGCGCATGACGCGGTAGATGTCCATCAGCGCGCTTTCGCGGCCCATGTTCTTGTCCTGCGCCATGGTGTTGCGGATGTACGGACCGACGTTGATGTTGTCGATGTCCAGAACCGGAATATCGGTGATGCCGGCATCGATCAGCTCCTTCACGGTGCCGCCGATCAGCTCGCCATCCTTGTCATATTCCAGGGTCAGCTCATCACCGGCTTCGACATAGATCGCACCGGTTTCTTCATTGATGATGTCCTTGGCAACGAACTTGCCGACGATGTGGTCGAACGGCACCAGTAGGTCGGTGACCTTGCCCTCGTCGATCAGCTGCTTGACCGCGCGCGGGGTGACCTTCTTGCCGGCTTCGGCAATCACTTCACCGCTTTTTGCGTCGATCAGGTCATAGGTGGGACGGGTGCCGCGCACACGTTCGGGGAAGAACGGGGTGACCCAGCCCTTCTTCTTGTTCAGCTTGTAGGACACGGTGTCGTAATACGCGTCCATGATCGCTTCCTGGTCCAGGCCCAGGGCATAGAGCAGCGTGGTCACCGGCAGTTTGCGGCGACGGTCGATGCGTGCGTAGACGATGTCCTTGGCGTCGAACTCGAAGTCCAGCCAGCTGCCGCGGTACGGGATAATGCGGCAGGCAAACAGCAGCTTGCCCGAGGAGTGAGTCTTGCCCTTGTCGTGGTCGAAGAACACACCGGGCGACCGGTGCATCTGGGACACGATCACGCGCTCGGTGCCGTTCACGATGAAGGTGCCGTTCGGCGTCATCAGGGGCATGTCGCCCATGAACACGTCCTGTTCCTTGATGTCCTTGACCGATTTGGCCCCGGTGTCTTCGTCGACATCAAAAACGATCAGGCGCAGGGTGACCTTCAGCGGCGCGCTGTAGGTCATGTCACGCTGCATGCACTCTTCAACGTCGTATTTCGGCTTTTCCAGCTCGTATTTCACGAATTCCAGCACGGAAGTTTCGTTGAAATCCTTGATCGGAAAGACCGATTGGAACACGCCGTTGATACCTTCGCCGTCGGTCGGCTGATCGGCATCGCCAGAGCGCAGGAATAGATCATAGGAGGATTTCTGGACCTCGATGAGGTTCGGCATTTCCAGGACTTCGCGGATTTTGCCGTAGTATTTCCGAAGACGTTTCTGGCCAAGGAACGATTGAGCCATGTCAGATGTCACCTTTCGATGTTCTCAGCGGGCAAAAACACCGTCGGGCCCCGGCGCCTTGCACATACGAGACGACACGTCCGGATCAATTCGTGGCCACCGTCCCGAATGGTAGCCTCCCGATCCGCGAACCGCGTCTTAGAAAACGCCCCAGCACATGAGGCCCTTTCTAAGACAGGTTCGGCTGGACCCGGATTTCTCCGGGCCCAGCCAAATTCCACGGCGCATCCGCGATGCACCGAAAGACAGGCTTAGGCCAGCTCGACCTCGGCGCCAGCTGCTTCCAGCTTGCCCTTGATCTCTTCGGCTTCTGCCTTGTCCACGCCTTCTTTGATCTTGCCGCCGGCTTCGACCAGTTCCTTGGCTTCTTTCAGGCCCAGGCCGGTGATGCCGCGAACTTCTTTGATGACGTTGATTTTCGAAGCGCCGGCGTTCTTCAGAACGACGTCGAATTCGGTTTTCTCTTCCTCAGCGGCACCGCCGGCATCGCCAGCTGCGCCTGCGACCATGACGGCGCCGCCAGCTGCGGGCTCGATGCCGTACTCGTCTTTGAGGATGGTTTTCAGTTCTTGTGCTTCCAGCAGGGTCAGACCAACGATCTCTTCTGCCAGTTTCTTCAGATCAGCCATTGTATCAGCTCTTTCCGTTTACAGTGTGTGTTCCAACGTCAGGGCATGTGCCCCACGCAGATCATTCAGTGCCAACCGCTTACGCAGCTTCCGCCTTCTCTTCGATGGTGGAAAGGATGCTTGCGATGTTGCTTGCAGGTGCGCCAATTGCACCGGCGATGTTCGAAGCAGGCGCGCCGATGCAGCCCACGATCGAAGCAATAAGCTCTTCACGCGACGGCATTTTCGACACGGCTGTGACACCAGCCCGGTCCAGAGCGTTCTCGCCCATTGCACCGCCAAGGATCTCGAACTTCTGGTTCTCCTTGGCGAAGTCCTCGGCCACCTTGGCTGCTGCCACGGGGTCCTCGGAATAGGTCAGAACAGTCATACCCGTCAGCAGGTCAGCAATGCTCGCACATGGCTTACCGTCGAGGGCGATTTTGGCGAGCCTGTTCTTGGCAACACGCACGGAGCCGCCCGCGTCACGAGCACGTGCGCGAAGGTCCTGCATCTCGGCAACTGTCAGACCGGCGTAGTGAGCAACCACTACGACGCCAGAGCTTTCGAAGATTTGGCCGAGTTCCTCGACCACTTTCTCTTTCTGGGCTCTATCCACAGTTCTCTCCAAGTTAGGGGCGATGTTTCACCCCGGCTCATATTTGCCGAGGGCTGCCCCCCGGCGTTCAGGTCCGTTGTTACGGGATTGGCCAAAATGCGCCCGAGGGTCAGGACCCTCGAAATTCTTTGGTCTTACCCGTCTCAGGCAGGGAATTAAGGGGCCGGAAGGACCCACCCACCGTCTTGGACGAAACGAAATAAAGCGCACGACGAATCGCACGCTTTATTCCGCAGCCCTCTTTAGGGCAGATGGCCGGGGTTTCCAAGGGGTAAATTGGCCCGAACCCCAAGCCGGTGGACAATGACCGCAAACCCGAACAGGATCAACGCATGATCAAGTTGAAATCCATTTCCAAGCCGCAATTCCTGTTTCGTCAGATTTCTCGCCAATTATGGGTTCGAACCAGCCTGATCGCCGCTCTCGCCGTGGTCAGCGCGGGGATTGGCACCTACCTCGGCGGCTTCGTCCCCGACTTTCTCGCACAACGGCTGAGCACGGAGGCCGTGGCAAAGATCCTCGGCATTCTGGCGTCGTCCATGCTGGCGGTCACGACCTTTTCTCTGTCTATTATGGTCGCGGCACAGCGATGGGCCTCGAACCAGTCCTCCCCGCGCGCCCAGCAGGTGATCGAAGAGGACAGTGTCTCGCAAAACGTGCTGGCCACGTTTCTCGGCGCATTCATCTTCGCGCTCGTATCGCTGATCCTTGTCGAAACCGGGGTCTACACCCAGCAATCCATCGCCGTTGCGCTTGCGTTCACCTTGGTGGTGATCTTTTTGGTGACACTGGCGCTCTTGCTCTGGATCGACCAATTGCCCAGCTATGGCAGCATCTCCGAAACGGCGGGCAAGATAGAAAAGAACGCCAGGGACACCATGACCCGAGCCATGGAACTGCCGTGCCTCGGCGCCATTCCATATCAAGCCGCCGCGGATGTTCCGCAAACCGGTCACGACGTGCGGGCCAGTTCGACAGGGAACGTGCGCCACGTGGATGTCGGCATGCTGAATTCCTGCGCCGAAGAGAATGACTGCGAGATCTGGATCATGGCGCTACCGGGGCAATTCGTAACCGAAGGCCAACCCCTGGCCAGAGCGACCCGGAAAATGGATGGTGAAACCATCCGGGAAGCCTTCTTGATCGGGACCGAGCGCAGCTTCAATCAAGACCCCCGCTTTGGCATTCAAACCCTGTCGGAAATCGCACAGCGCGCGCTCTCGCCGGGTATCAACGACCCAATGACGGCAATTCAGATGGTCGAGAGGTTGCTGCGGGTTCTCCTGCCACTTGGCTCGCGGCCCACCCAGCCCGCCGACCCGCAATTCCCGAAAATCCATGCCCCCGAGATCGCGATCGACACATTCCTTCGTGACGCTTATGCGGCCATTTCCCGGGATGCCGGTGACAAGGTCGAAGTCCACGAGGCCATTCTCAGCGCGCTGACCCGACTGACGCAGACTCAAGACGGAGCAATGACAACCGCGGCTCGGGCGGCTGCGAACCAGGCATTGACCGTTGCCGAGCGCGACCTCAGGCTTGAGGCTGACAAGGCACGCGTGCGCGAAATACCCAATCAGGTCACAGTCGAACCTGCTATCTAAGAGCAAAAGAAAACCCCGGGCAGCATGACCGCCCGGGGTTCGAATTTCCGAAAGAACGTGTCGGCTTATTCGCCCGCAGCTTGCGCCACATCCACGGTCACGCCGGGGCCCATGGTCGAGCTCAGCGCGATTTTCTTCATGTAGGTGCCCTTGGCGCCCGACGGCTTCGCCTTGGCAACGGCCGAGATGAAGGCGCGGACGTTTTCCGCCAGCTTGGCTTCGTCGAACGACGCCTTGCCGACGCCTGCGTGCACGACACCACCTTTTTCCGCCTTGAACTGAACTTCACCGCCCTTGGCTGCTTCCACGGCCGCTTTCACGTCCATGGTCACGGTGCCGACCTTGGGGTTCGGCATCAGGTTGCGGGGGCCCAGAACCTTACCCAGACGACCGACGATCGGCATCATGTCCGGGGTTGCGATGCAACGGTCAAAGTCGATGTTGCCGGCCTGGATGCTTTCCATCAGGTCCTCGGCGCCGACGATGTCCGCACCGGCTTCTTTCGCCTCTTCAGCCTTGGGGCCGCGCGCGAAGACAGCAACGCGCATGTCCTTGCCGGTACCGTTCGGCAGACCAACGACGCCGCGCACCATCTGGTCTGCGTGACGGGTGTCGACGCCCAGGTTCATGGCGATTTCGATGGTTTCGTCAAACTTCGAGGTTGCGTTGGCCTTGACCAGTGCAACTGCCTCTTCGACCGACAGGTTTTCCTTGCCGGCGACGGCTTCGCGCGCTGCGCGGGTACGTTTACCGAGTTTTGCCATCTTACTTCACCTCGATGCCCATGGAACGGGCCGAGCCCAGGATGATCTTCATTGCGCCTTCGACGTCGTTGGCGTTGAGATCCTTCATTTTGGCTTCGGCGATCTCGCGCACCTGCTTGGTGGTCACGGTTGCCACGGTCTCACGGCCGGGGTTCTCCGCGCCACGGGGGCGGTTACGCTTGCCGACCGGCTTCAGACCGGCCGCCTTCTTCAGGTAGTAAGACGCGGGCGGCGTCTTGATGTCCATGGTGAAGGACTTGTCCTGATAGTAGGTGATCACGGTCGGGCACGGAGCGCCGGGCTCCATGTCTGCGGTCTTGGCGTTGAACGCCTTGCAGAATTCCATGATGTTGATGCCGCGCTGACCCAGCGCCGGACCAACTGGCGGCGACGGGTTCGCCTGACCTGCAGGAACCTGCAGCTTCATCGTACCAGCAAGCTTCTTGGCCATTTGGTTTTCCTTTCAACGTGAATGGGACGCGTCCCATCCGGTTTTATGTTGCGTGGTCCGATCAGGAATCGCGATCCCTGCGATCTCCCACGAGAGAATCTCGCCCGAAGACGATAGGGGCGGCGTTTACAGGGGAACGAATGGGTTGGCAAGGGCATGCCACTGAAAACAGGATGGCTGGCGAAGCCGCCTTCCCAACGGCGTCCGTCGGCATGCAGGCCCCGCTCCCGCTATGGACCGGCAGACGCCTCCGGCTGCACGGCGCGCTGGTAGAGATGCCAAGTGGTATGCCCAAGGATCGGCAACGTAAAGACAAGCCCCAGAAACGCCGGCACCAGCGAAAACAGCATCGTGACCGAGATGATGGCCGCCCAGCCAAGCATGACCACAGGGCTTTCGGCGACAACGCGGAGCGATGTAAGCATGGCCGTTACGAAATCGGTGTCGCGATCCAGCAGCAAGGGCATGGCAACAACAGTCACCGAAAACAGAACGGCGGACAGAAACGCACCGACGCAGGTGCCAACAGCCAGGAAAGCCCAGCCTTGGGGGGTAAAGAACACGGTGTTCAGGAAACCGTCGAAATCCGAAAACGAGGCATTCTGCAGGATGATCGCCAACCAAAGCCGAACCTGGTAGATCCATACCCAGAAAACAAACAGCGTAACGAAGGCCATCCAGCCCATTTCCCGCTTACGCTGATTGGCCATGACCGTCAGTATTTCCGACCAGCCAAAATCCTCTCCGGCCTGAAGTCGACGCGACATCTCATAGAGGCCTGCAGCAGCGAAAGGGGCGACCAGCGGAAATCCCACGACGGCAGGAATGATCATCCAAATCTTGCCAAGCCAGACCAGGCTCCAGACCAGCAGAAACCCGAAGACGGCATAGAACAGTCCGAAAAATCCGCTCATTATGGGACGCGCCAGAAAGTCGGAAAACCCGGCCTTCAGCGAGTCGGTGATGTCGGCGGCGGTGACCGTGTTGACCACAGGCATCGTCCGCTGAGGCGGGGTCAGCTTGTCGGGTGGCGTGGGGCCTGCAGCCTTGGATGTCATGACAGAGTCCTCCCAAAGCATCACTGCGCGCAAATCCTCTGGCCCATGAGCCCGGCTGCGCAACGGTCATACCTGTACCAAGCACAAGTGTGCATCAGGCAAGGAGTTAGGGCAAGCGGCCAAGGCTGTGGCGAAACCTTACCGGCAACCACCAGAAACAGTTGCGCCGCCTGTTACGGCGGCGCGTTCGGTTCCTGCAAAGTCAGTTCCTGAAAGAAAGATCAGCTCTGCTTGGTGACCTGCGTAAAGTCCAGCTCGACCGGAGTTTCGCGCCCGAAGATCGAGACGGTAACCTTCAGCTTCTGGTTCTCGTCGTCCACGCCCTCGACCATACCGTCGAAATCCTCGAACGGGCCGTCGTTGACTTTGACCTTCTCGCCAACCTCGAAGCTGATCATCAGCTTGGGTGCTTCCTCACCTTCCTGAACACGGTTGAGGATCTGGTTCACCTCGGCGTCGCGCATCGGCATCGGGCGGCCCTGAGGACCCAGGAAACCGGTGACCCGGTTGATCGAGTTGATCAGGTGATAGCCTTGATCCGACATTTCCATGTGCACCAATACGTAGCCGGGCATGAAACGGCGTTCAGTCGTGACCTTCTTGCCCCGGCGCACCTCGATCACCTCTTCGGTGGGAACCAGAACCTCGTCGATCTCGTCCTCAAGGCCGTGCTCGGCCACCGACGTGCGGATCTGCTCTGCGATCTTCTTTTCGAAATTCGAAAGAACGCTGACCGAGTACCACCGTTTCGCCATGAACCTGTCGTCCTTGTTTGCCTTTGGCGCGCCGCGTCGGGCGGACGCACCTGAATTGAAATTTTGTCGCGGTCCGGCCGCGTGTTCCGGAATAAAAAGCGGCGCGCAGTCCGAATCGCCGCACGCCCATCCCGAAAGGTCCCGCGTCAACTACTCTGACATTGCCTGCTGTGCAAGGGGGCAGTGCCGGTCGGGCGCCCGAAGCGGGCGCGTCTCGGCGCGATCCGACGGGACCCGGCAGTCGGTTTTAGCTGAACATACCCAGGATCAGTTGCAGACCGCCGCGAATGCCCAGATCCACCAGAGCAAAGAACACGGCAGTCAGAGCCGCCATGATGAACACCATGACCGTGGTCAGCAGAACCTCGCGCCGCGTCGGCCAGACGACCTTTGCAACTTCGGCACGGACTTGCTGAATGAATTGGATCGGGTTTGTGGTGGCCATTAGGCTTGGTCTCTCTGCTAGCGGTTGGGCCGGACATAGCCGGGCATTGCGGCAATTTCAAGGGCCGTCGGCATCACGATTGCACCCGGTCAGGACTTGGGGCGATCATCCCACTCGTTGCTCAGAATCCGTCGGGCATCGCCTTCGGGGTCGTCATATTGGTTGCTGCGGACCGTGTAGATGAACGCCACCAACCCAACACCGCCCAACAGCAGCGAAATCGGTATCAGATAGGCTAGAACTTCCATTCGGATCACCTCAGGCGCAGAGCGTTCAGGGATACGGTAATCGACGATGTGGACATCGCCAAGGCCGCGATCAAGGGCGTCGCAAGGCCGGCAACGGCCAAAGGCACCGCGATGACATTGTAGATCGTCGCAATCTGAAAATTCTCGCGGATGCGTTGCGTCGCCCGGACAGCAGTATGGCACGCATCGGCGATCGGCGACAGGTCATTGCCCAGCAGGACGATGTCCGAAGCCACGCGGGCCGCATCCAGTGCCGAAGCCGGAGAGATCGAGGCATGGGCCGCCGCCAGCGCGGCTGTGTCGTTCAACCCGTCACCGACCATCAAAACCCGGCGGCCTTGGTCTGCCAGCTTCTGAATGTGTCGCGCCTTGTCCTGCGGCAGCGCCCGCGCGATCCAGGTCTCGATCCCCAGCTTCTCGGCCAGGGTTTTCACGGCGTTGGTCGTGTCCCCGGACATGAGGATGACGTCCTTACCCGCATCACGCAAAGCCGCGACCGCGTCGGCAGCGCCGGGGCGTAAAGAGTCGGCAAAGCGGAACTCGACCGGGCGATCGCCCCCCACTGCCAACCAGGCCGCGGTGTGATCACCCTCCGTCGCGCCCACCCATTCGGCCCGGCCCAGCCGCACGAGCTGTCCCTGAAACTGGCCCTCGGTCCCGTGACCGGGAATCTCGGTGACGTTTTCAACCTCGGCCGGGGTATACCCTTCGGCCCGAGCGGCCCGGGTCAGGGCGACCGCCAGCGGATGCGACGAAGTCTGTGCCAAGGCCAGAGCGATCTCGATCTCACGGCCTGTGTGTTTGCCACCGTTGACCAGTTGAGGCGCGCCTGATGTGAGCGTTCCGGTCTTGTCGAACACCACGGTGTCGACCTCGGCCAACCGCTCCAACGCCGTGGCGTCCTTAATCAGCATCCCCTTGCGGAACAGCCGCCCCGAGGCCGCGGTGGTGACCGCAGGAACCGCCAACCCCAACGCACAGGGGCAGGTGATGATCAGCACAGCGGCGGCGATGTTCAGCGCTGTGCGCAGATCGCCAGAATAGATGTACCAGCCAACGAAACTGAGTGCGGACAGGATATGAACCCCTGGGGCATACAGCTTGGCCGCCTTGTCCGCCAAGGACGTATAGCGCGACCGCCCGGATTCCGCGATGGCCACAAGATCTGCCATGCGGTGCAGCGAAGTCTCTTCGCCCACCGCCGTTGCCTGAATGGTCAGCGGCCCGGTCAGGTTGACCTCACCCGCGCTGACTTGCGTGCCCGGCTGGGCAAATACCGGCAGGGTTTCACCGGTCAGCAACGACCGATCCAACTCGGATTCACCGGTCACGATCTTGCCGTCCACCGGCATCCGCCCCCCTGGTCGCACCAGGATCAGGTCACCGACGGCCAGTTCGGCAACAGCGACCTCGCGCTCGGCCCCGTCAACAAGGCGGGTGGCGCGCGGCACCTCGAGGGCTGTCAGCTCTTCGGCGGCGGAGCGGGCCGCGGCACGGGTGCGGTAATCCAGATAGCGCCCCGCCAGCAGAAAGAACGTCAGCGTCAAAGCCGCATCGAAATAGGCGTGCTCACCGCTCAGCGCCGTTTCCCAAAGCGAAGTGACCAAGGCCAGCAGGATTGCCAGAACGATCGGCACGTCCATGTTCAGGCGGCGAACACGCAGCGCGCTCCACGCGTTGGCAAAAAACGGTTGGGCCGAGAACGCAATGGCCGGGAGGGCGATGGCCGCCGAAATCCAGTGAAACATGTCGCGCGTCGCGTCGGTGGCGCCGGACCAGACCGACACTGACAGCAGCATCACGTTCATCGATGCAAAGCCGGCGACTGCGAGCCGCATCAAAAGGTCTCGTCCGGCCTTGTCCGATTGCGTGGCTGACAGGGCACCTGGATCCAGCTCATGCGCCTCGTACCCGGCCCGATCGAGGACCGGGATCAGATCCGTTGCCCGAACCTCGGGCCCCGCCTTGATCAGAGCGCGCTTGAGCGTCAGGTTGACCCGCGCGTCCTGTACGCCGGGGTGCGCGTTCAACGCACGTTCGACATTGGCAATACAGGCCGAGCAATGAATGCCCGGCAGTGACAGCGCGATCTGAACGTCGACCGGAACCGGCCTGGCCGGTTCCGCCGGAGCCGCGATGCAGCCCGGACAGGCTGCGGTCCCGGATGTCACCTGCGACGACATCAGCCTAACCCTTGATGTACAACGGAATGCGCCGACTGAATTCCGCGCCGTCCGCATCGCGCGCGACGATACGGACATTCCAGTTGCCTTTTCCAAGTGTCGCCGGGGTGGAATACGCCACACCGTCAAAGGTGAAGTCCGGCGAAAAATCCTCGCGCATATGAGTTGCGCGGCCGACCACGGCTTGCAGCTCGGCCACCCGCACAGGCACGCCTTGCGCATCCGTGATGCGAAGAATCAGCAGGCCGCCCTTGGTTTCCACGTCTGCATCCCAGCCCAGAGACTGCTGCTCCTGCAGCTTTTCATTGAACTCCTGACTGGCAACGTAGGAGTTCTTAACCTCGAGCCCGGGAAATGTCGCGACTGCTTTGTAGGCCAGCACCAGATTGACGGCGATGATGACCCCGAAGGCCCCGACAAAAACCGCGAGAGCGTGCTTTCCGGTGAATTTGCGCTCGGCCATGGTTCAGTTCCCCCGCCCGTTGAACGTGGTGTCCTTGTAGGCGCGCTCGCCGCTTTGCAGGTCTTCGACCCAGATCCGTACCGGTGTCGTTTCCGCCGATGCGGGCGCTGTATCTTTCGCGGCGACGATGTAGACCCGGGTCAACTGCGCCGTGTCCGCAGTTACGTTTACCGTATCCAGGTCTGTTCCTTCAATCTGAACCTGCAGGCTTGGGTCACCGACCAGAGACAGTTTGAACAGGCGGTCTTCGCCATGTTTGTTCCGCAACCGCACGTCGTAGGTGTTGCGGATCGAACCGTCGGACATGGTCACGAATGTCGGATTGCGCACCGGCGCCACCGTCAGATCGATATCCGACCGGATGAACAACGCAAACAGCAGTCCAAAACCCACCAGCGACCAAAGCGCGGTATACATGATCGTCCGGGGCCGCAGGATGTGCTTCCACACGTTCTTGGGAGGCTGGCCCGCGCGTTCACGCGTTTCGTCGCTGAGCGCCATATAGTCGATCAGACCGCGCGGCTTGCCGATCTTGGCCATCATGTCGTCGCAGGCATCGATGCACAGCGCGCAGGTTATGCACTCCAGCTGTTGGCCATCACGGATGTCGATCCCGACCGGGCAGACATTGACGCAGGCCATGCAATCGATGCAGTCGCCCAGTTCAGAGTCGGCCGTCCGTTTGCCCTTGCCGCGCGGCTCGCCCCGCCATTCTCGATAGCCAACCACCAGCGTGTCCTCGTCCATCATCGCCGCCTGAATTCGCGGCCACGGACAGGCATAGATACAGATCTGCTCTCGCGCGAACCCGCCGAAGAAAAAGGTCGTGCCGGTCAGAACCAGCATGGTGGTATAGGCGATCGGATGAGCGTTGCCGGTCACAAGGTCCCGCGCCAGGGTCGGCGCATCCGCGAAATAGAACACCCAGGCCCCGCCGGTCGCCAGACCGATCAGGAACCAGACCACCCATTTGGTCAATCGCAGGCGGGCCTTGCGAAAATCCAGCTTCTTCTGACGATGAAGGCGCAGACGGGCGTTTCGATCGCCTTCGATCCAGCGCTCGACCAGAATGAAAAGGTCGGTCCAAACCGTCTGTGGGCAGGCATAGCCGCACCACACCCGCCCCAAGGCCGACGTAAACAGGAACAGGCCCAAGCCGGCCATGATCAGCAGACCGGCTACAAAATAGAATTCGTGTGGCCAGATCTCGATCCAGAAGAAGTAAAAGCGGCGGTTCGCAAGATCCAGCAGCACCGCCTGATCCGGAAGGCTGGGCCCCCGATCCCACCGGATCCACGGCGTCACATAATAGATGCCAAGCGTGACGGCCATTATGATCCATTTGAGGTTCCGAAACTTGCCGGAAACGCGCCGTGGAAAGATCGGTTCCCTTGCGGCGTAAAGGCTGGGGGCTGGGGTGTGATCGCTCACGGCATGGCTCCGGATCTTGCTGTTTGTCGGGCGACTTGTTCCAGATCATACACCGGACAACTTTGACATGGGTCAAAAGCGCATCGCGCAGACACCTTTTGTCACACCTGGTTCGCTTGGCGTTTCAGCCACCCGACGAACGTCTTCACCGCCTTTCTCTGCGGCGTTTGCGCCATCACGATGTGGTAGCCTCGGGCGTCCGGTGCGACATGAAGTTCAACTAGTCTTCCGGCCACGATATCACGTTCGACGAAATGTCGCACCGTCACCGTGACCCCCTGCCCCGCGCGAACGCCCTCAAGGACCAGGTTGCCCGGCAGACTGGTCCGTCCGGCGCCTGGGTCCATGGCCGCCCCATGTTGTGCCAGCCATGTGCTGGCTTCGGTCGTGCCCACCTCTTCCAGCCACGGCAAACGGGCCAGATCAGCCGGCGACCACTCGGATCTGGACCCTAAGAGACTGGGCGCGGCAACGATGACCATCGGGGTTTTCAACAACATCTCGGACCGGACGCCCGGCCAATCGCCTGCCCCGTATCGAATCGCGACATCCACCCCGCCGGGGCGCAGATCGACCAGTTCCGGTGACGGATCCAAGGTCAGATCGATCCCCGGGTGATCCGACCGGAAAATCGGCAGCCGCGGCATCAGCCATGAAGCAGCAAATGAGGAGGTCAGCGAGACGTGTACCGGCCGATCCTCTCCCGCGCGCACCAAGTCCGAGACCGCCGCATGGATGGCGCCAAACCCCAGCTCAACGCTACGGGCCAGGTGTTCGCCATCCGACGTCAGGACCAGAGTCTTGCCCGACCGGTCCAACAGGGTCACGCCCATATGCGCCTCAAGCGCGCGCAACTGCTGGCTTATGGCGGCATGACTTACATTCAACGCATCGCCAGCCTTGACGATGTTTCTGTGCTCGGCGAATGCAGCGAAAGCCCGTAGCGCCGATAGTGGCGGAAGGTTCAGCCAGTCCATATGTAACCTCTGCTTACATATGGACACGGTAATTGAGTCGCAAATATCCGGTCAAGAGCCGATGCTGAAACCCGAGTTCAACGCATCAGGAAAAAGTCCATGCTGAACATCTACGCTGCTTCCTTCATGACCGCCACGCGGCTGAACGCCCCCAAGCTGCGCGACGCGCCCAAGCCGAATGCGCCAAAAAGGAAAAGATGGCTGCCCGCCGGACACTGGTGGGTCAGCAAGAGCCGCGAGTTGGATCCGCGCAACCTTTAGGATCAGTTTGCGTGCCCGCGCTGGACCGGGGCCATTGTCGGCACTATTTTCGGAAAATGCGGTGCCGGCTGTTCAGGAAACGCGCGAACAGATGGAACAGCCGGCACCTAGGCCTTCGGGCGGCACGCCGCCCGAAGGTGTTCCTGGATTTTATTGACCGCCACCCAATTGGTGGACATAGGCCGACACGGCGCGGATCTGCGCCTCGGTCAGACGCGTGTCCCAGGGGGGCATGACGCCAAACCGGCTGTAGGTCACCGTTTCGGTCAGCGTTTTCTCATCGCCGCCATACAGCCAGATCGCATCCGTCAGGTTCGGTGCGCCCTGCGCGATATCGCCCTTTCCGTCTTCGCCGTGACAGGCCGCGCAGTTGTCCTCGTAGACAACCTTGCCCGCCTGCGCCGCAGCATCGTCGGTTTGGGCGTTGGTCAGCGACATCACATATTGCACGACCTGGGTAATTTCCTCGGGCTCGAGGATCTCGCCGAACGCCGGCATTTCGGAGTAGCGCGCGTCGTCGCTTTCTTCGTTGCGAATGCCGTAGCTGACCGTTGTGACGATGTCATCCAAGGTGCCGCCCCACAGCCAGGCGTCGTCCAGAAGGTTCGGGAAACCTTTCGCACCCTGCGCGCCCGAACCGTGGCACTGCGCGCACCAGGTGCGGAACACGGCGCCACCGGCGTTGACCGCATATTGCTGCAGCTCGGCATCCTTGGCGATGTCATCCAGCGGTGTCTCGACCAGCTTGGCGTTCCACGGAGCGTTGGCCTCTTCGAACGAAACCATCTCCTTCTGCACCAGCTCGCGCGAAGACCAGCCAAGCACACCGGCGGTTGCGGATTGCACCAGCGGCCACGCCGGATACATGATCGTGTAGATCACACCCCAGAAGATGGTCGCGTAAAAGGTCCACAACCACCAACGCGGCATCGGGTTGTCGAATTCCTCGATGCCATCCCAGCTGTGACCGGTCGTCTTGGGATCACCCGGCTGTTTTTCAGGTGTCTTGCTCATTTCCGCGCCTCCTCGGATGTGGCGGGTTTGTCTTGATGCCGGAACGGGATGTTTGCGGTGTCCTTGTATTCCTTGCTGGCACCGGGGCGGAACACCCAGATGACGATGCCGACAAAGAAGGCGAACAACAGAAGCAGCATCCAGCTATCCGCGAATTGCCTCAGGATCGTGTATTCTTCCATCACACCCTCCTTTAGCGGCTTGCATCCGGGGTGAAGGTCGAGAAGTCGACCAGCGTTCCCAGCATCTGCAGATATGCAACCAACGCATCGGCTTCGGTCAGTTCCGGCTGACCATCGAAGTTGCGCACGTTGACGTTTTCGCCATAACGCTCCAGCAGCCCGTCATAGTCGCTGTCCGGATCGGCCTGCGCCCGGAAATCGGCAACTGCGTTTTCCAGCATCTCGTCTGTGTAAGGCGTGCCCAAAACCGCATTGGTTGCCATGATGTCACCGATATACCGGCCGTCGATCTTGCGGTTTTCCAGGAAGCCGTATTTCGGCATCACGGATTCCGGCACCACCGATTGCGGATCACGCAGATGGTCCACGTGCCATTGATCCGAGTAGCGGCCACCCACACGGGCCAGATCGGGCCCGGTGCGCTTGGACCCCCACTGGAACGGGTGGTCGTACATCGACTCGGCCGCCAGCGAGTAGTGGCCATAACGCTCGACCTCGTCCCGCATCGGGCGGATCATCTGACTGTGGCAGACATAGCAGCCTTCGCGGATGTAGATCTCACGCCCCGCCATCTCGAGAGGGGTGTAGGGGCGCATTCCCTCCACCTTCTCGATTGTATTCTCAAGGTAGAACAGCGGAGTGATCTGAACGATGCCACCGATGGTCACGACCAGGAAGCTGAAGATCAGCAGGAGGGTCGCGTTGGTCTCGAGGATCTTGTGTTTGTCGAGAATTGCCATTGCTCCGGCCCTCCTTATTCAGCCGGGACCGCGACGGTCAGGCTGGCCTCTTTGGCCGGGGCCCGCCGGACGGTCATCCACAGGTTGTAGCACATGATCAGCGCACCAGCGACGAACAGAACACCGCCCAGCGCACGCACCACATACATCGGGAACTTGGCCGCCACGGTGTCGGCGAACGAGTTCACCAGGAAGCCGTTGGCATCCACTTCGCGCCACATCAGGCCTTCCATGATACCGGTGACCCACATCGACGCGGCGTAGAGCACGATACCGATGGTGGCCAGCCAGAAGTGCCAGCTGACCATCTGCAGCGAGTACAGACGCTCGCGCTTCCAAAGAACTGGGACCAGGAAGTACAGCGCACCAAAGGTGATCATGCCGTTCCAGCCCAGCGCGCCGGAATGCACGTGACCAATGGTCCAGTCGGTGTAGTGCGACAGCGAGTTCACCGCGCGGATCGACATCATCGGACCTTCGAAGGTGGACATGCCGTAGAAGCCGACCGAGATCACCATCATGCGGATGACCGGGTCGGTACGCAGCTTGTCCCAAGCGCCCGACAGAGTCATCAGGCCGTTGATCATGCCACCCCACGAAGGCATCCACAGCACGACCGAGAACACCATGCCCAGCGTCGAGGCCCAGTCAGGCAGCGCGGTATAGTGCAGGTGGTGCGGACCAGCCCAGATATACAGGAAGATCAGCGCCCAGAAGTGGATGATCGACAGTTTGTAGCTGAAGACCGGGCGTTCGGCCTGCTTGGGAATGAAGTAGTACATCATGCCCAGGAATCCCGCGGTCAGGAAGAAGCCCACAGCGTTGTGCCCATACCACCACTGGATCATGGCATCCTGAACGCCCGACCAGACGATGACCGATTTCGAACCCCAGATGCTGACCGGAATGGTCATGTTGTTGACCAGGTGCAGCATCGCGACGGTAACGATGAACGCCAGGTAGAACCAGTTCGCCACATAGATGTGGGGCTCTTTCCGCTTGACGATCGTCCCCAGGAACACGGCCAGATAGGCCACCCAGACGATGGTCAGCCACAGGTCCACATACCATTCAGGCTCGGCATATTCCTTGGACTGGGTTCCGCCCAGCACATAGCCGGTCGCAGCAAGAACGATGAACAGCTGATACCCCCAGAACACGAACCAGGCCAGGTTGCCGCCCCACAGACGCGCGGCGCTTGTGCGCTGCACGACATAGAAGGATGTGGCGATCAGGGCGTTGCCGCCGAACGCGAAAATGACCGCTGATGTGTGCAGCGGGCGCAACCGGCCAAAGTTCAGAAGCCCCTGCGCCCATTCGAAGTTCAGCACCGGAAAGGCCAGCTGGAACGCGATGAAAGTTCCCACCAGGAACCCTACGACACCCCAAAAGGCGGTTGCGATCACGCCATAGCGGATCACGCCATCCATGTACTCACCCGAACGATCGACAAGAATATCCGGCTCATCCGTGTTTCGCAGCGTCCAGATGAACAGGCCACCGGCGATGAGCATCACCAGTATCGCGTGCACCTGATACGCCAAATCCCGCGCATAGTTGGATCCGATCGCTGCGAACAGCACGACCAGACCAAGCGCGATCAGCTTGATGTAATTCGACATATTGCGTCCCTTTGCCATGCTCCGGGCGATTCTTGTGCCGCATAGAGCTTTCGTTGACTGGTTGCTGTATGATCCATGCACAACCAATGCTGCTTTGATCTGCATCAAGACAATAGCCTGAAAACTGTGACAGGCATAAGCAAATGAATGGGTTACCTGGTCGCACAGGTTTCAGAACCCGAAACACGAGGTCGAAATGGCTTATAAATCTCTTCTCACCGTCATGACGGAAACCAAGTTTGCCAAGCCGGCTCTGGCCCAGTTGGTCGCCTTGGCCGAAGCGCAGGACGGCCATGCCGAAGCGCTGTGCCTCGGTGTCGACCGTAGCCAGACCGGCTACTACTACGCGGGCGCAAACGCCCTGATCCTTCAGGAGACCTTGAAGCGTGCAAATGCCGAGGCCGATGAAGTGCTTGCCTTTGCCGAGGATTTCCTGGGCAAGTCAGGCGTACGCTGGTCCGCTGAGAACGGCGTGGCGCAGATCGCCGATCTGGGTCGGCACGTCGCGCATCGGGCCCGTTTCTCGGACCTTGTCGTTCTGCCGCAGCCCTATGGCAAGGACCGCGGCGCCGAGGCCGAACCGATCATCGAAGCCGCCATGTTCGAGGGTCACGCCCCGGTTCTGGTGGTCCCGGATGACGCGAAACCGTTCGCCAGCCCTCGGACGGTGCTGATCGGCTGGAATGAGAGTGTCGAGGCGATGAATGCCATTCGGCGCGCGCTGCCGTTCCTGCGAGCGGCCGAACTGACCCGGATCGTTGTGATCGATCCGCCGCGTCACGGCCCTGATCGCTCGGACCCGGGCGGTATGCTGTCGCAAATGCTGTCCCGCCATGGCGTGAAATGCGAAATCGACGTGCTGAGCAAGACGATGACGCGTGTGTCCGACATTCTGAACCGTCACGCCGCAGACGTCGAAGCCGACATGATCGTGATGGGCGCCTATGGTCACTCGCGGTTCCGCGAGGCCATTCTGGGTGGCGCGACACGGAACATGTTGGAACAGTCCTCGGTTCCGGTTTTCCTGGCCCACTGAACCGCGGGCACGGCAAAAAAAATAACCGCCCCGTCCGGGGCGGTTTTTCGTCAGACCTTTTTAACCAAACCGATCAGGAACAGAAGGATGACGGCTCCGATCGTTGCAAAGAAGATCGACGACATTATACCGCCGCCGACGGAAAACCCGAGCGCGGGAAAAATCGTTCCGGCGAGAAAAGCGCCAACGATACCGACGATGATGTTCCCGATCACGCCAAAGCCGCGGCCCTTCATGATCCTGCCCGACAACCAGCCCGCGATCGCGCCGACAAACAGCATTGCCAATAGGCTACCGAATTCCATGCCTTGCTCCTGAATATTGTTTCACGCAAAGGCATTAGAACACGGCAGGGCCGTTGGGTCACGCACGAACGTAGTGCATCCCCTGGAACCCGGATCGCAGATCCCGCACCTTGGGCGCGACCGATGCGGGATCATCCGCAGACAGCGCCTCGGCGAACAGGGCCACAAGTTCGCTGGCATGTTCGGGCGTCACGCCCCGCCGGACCAATTCGGGCGTTCCGATCCGCAATCCGTTCATGTCACCCGCAACCGGGGCGATCGGCAAACCGATACCACATGCCAGGAACCCAGCCCGCCGCAGGTGTTTTGACACCGCCTGCCCGCCCCCATAGTCGGCGGCCTTCAGCGCGAATTGGTGCGAGGTGGTGGCTCCACCAGCCCCTTTGAACACTGGCAATCCCTGATCTTCCATCTTGCTGGCCATTGCCTGCGCAAGATCGATCATCGCTTGTCCATAGGCCGGCCCGAAGTCGACCCAGTCCAGCAATGAGATTGCCAGAGCCGCCGATTTCGCGGCATCGAAATTGGCCGTCATTCCGGGAAATGCAATGGCGTCCAGCCGTTCGGCAATTTCGGCGTCGTTGGTGACGATCAGCCCACCCGCCGGGCCGCCCAGGCTTTTGTAGGTGCTCATCGTCATCAGATGCGCGCCTTCATCCAACGGATTCGCCCAAGCCCCGCTGGCGATGATCCCGCATTGGTGGGCCGCATCGAACAGAACCTTGGCCCCGATTTCGTCGGCAATTTCGCGCACGGCCGACACAGGATGCGGAAACAGGTTCAGCGAGCCACCGACGGTGATCAACCGGGGCCGGTGCGTTCTGGCCATGTCGCGCAGAGCGGCCAGATCCAGACTGTACCCGTCCGCATCCACTGGTGAATTGACCGTTTGCAGACCATAAAGCCCTGCGCAGCCACCCTCATGGTGGGTGACATGCCCGCCGATCGCGGCCGGAGGCGCGATGATCGTATCGCCCGGCCGTGTCAGAGCCATGAAGCCATACAGATTGGCCAAGGCGCCGGATGCCACTCGGATTTCGGCGTATCGCGCGTTGAACACGCGGGCCGCAAGCTCGGCCGCGATCACCTCGATCTCCTCGATGGCCTCGAGACCCATCTCGTATTTGTCGCCCGGATAGCCCAAAGATGGACGACTGCCCAGACCCGCGGCCAGTGCTGCCTCGGCCCTTGGATTCATGACATTTGTCGCCGGATTCAGATTGAAACACTCGGCATCATGAATATCCGAGTTTCGCGCTATCAGCGCGTCGATCCGGGCCTCGATCGCCTCCGAGTTGCTGTCGGCAACCTTCCGGGCGATGGTCTGAACAAGGTTTTCGCAGTGGTCCTGGACCCAGGCACGGTGAGCAAGGTGCTGCATCTGATCCTCCGTCTTTGCGGCCAACGATGCAAAGATCCTGACTTGCGCGCAAATCAGTTTTGCGAAAAATTAGGGTCAGAAAATTTGAGCCTAAATCCATGCCCGTTGCTCCACCGCGCCCCAAACCCCTACCTCTGAACGCGCTGCGTGCGTTCGAGGCCGCAGCCCGCTTGGGCGGATTCTCGGCGGCGGCTACGGAACTTGGCGTCAGCGCCGGCGCGGTATCAGCCCATGTCAAAACGTTGGAAGACGAACTGGGTGCGCCCCTTTTCGAGCGCACCGCAAGAGGCGTTGCCCTGACCGCGCTGGGACAGAAGGCGTTGCCGGACCTGACCAAGGCCTTCGACACTTTGGGACAAGCCACATTGTCCATGCGCGCCCAGGCACAGCCGCAAGTGGTGCACATCGTGACGCTGCCCTCGATTGCACAGCTGTGGCTGTCGCCAAGGTTGCCCGAACTTCGAGCCGCAGAGCCCGAGATCGAAGTTTCACTCACGGCCGAGGAAACCCCGCCCAACCTCAAGCGCGCGCCCTTCGACATCTACCTGTTTTTCGGCGGAGACTTGGGGGACCCCATCGCCGAAGACGCCATCTTTCCGGTTTGCGCGCCGGCCTTGGCGCATCGCCTGACTACGCCCGAGGACTTGGCGAATGTGACCTGCCTGTCCGATTCGACCTGGTTCGACGATTGGCAAACATGGGTGGCGGCGGCGCGACCCGGATGGGCGTTCACACCCCGCGGGCCGGTATTCTCTTTGTACGCGCTGGCCGTTGAAGAAGCGCTGAACGGTGCGGGTGTGTTGATGGGACACAAAGCGCTGGTTCAGCCGCATCTGGACAGCGGTCGACTGGTGGCTCCGTTCGAAACGGCGGTCACTCTTCCCGACAAGCTCAAGCTGTGGTCGCCACGTGCCGTCCGATCGCAGACACCGGTCGGGCGCGTCGTCGAGTGGCTCAGAAAAACCGCTTAGACCAGAAACCCGCCATCCGAATCATCCCCGGCCTCTTCCATCAGGCGGCCGATATCCGGAACGGTCACGTGGCGCTTGCCCTGCAGCAGGATCACTTCATCCTTTTTCAGCGCAGAAATCTGACGGCTGACGGTCTCGAGCGTCAAACCAAGGTAGTCGGCCATCGCCTCGCGGGTCAGCGGCAGGTCGAAGACGATGGGACCGGATGAACCCTTCTGGCTGGCAGACGCATCCCGGCGCGCGATGATCGACAGCAGGCTGGCAATCTTCTCTCGCGCGGTCTTGCGGCCCAAAACCAGCATCCATTCACGCGCCGCGTCCAACTCGTCCAACGTCATCTGCAGCAAGCGGTGGGCAATATGCGGCGTGCGGCCCATGAGGTCCTCGAACGGTTTCTTGCGGAAACAGCACATGACCACGTCAGTGGTCGCTTGAACGTCATAAGGCGCCGAGTCGCGCCCCGGCCGCCCTACGAAGTCGCTGGGCAGCAGCAGGCCCACCATCTGGGTGCGCCCGTCCTCCATGGTTTGGGTCAGAGACGCGATCCCGGACACAACCGAGCCTACGAAATTCATCTGATCGCCCGACCAGATGATCGTCTGACCGGCCTCGAAGCTGCGGTAATACTTGATTTCTTCCAACGCGACCAACTCGTCCGCATCGCAGCGCGCGCAGACGGCCCGATGCCGAATTGGGCAATCTTCGCAATTGGAGTGGTCAACGAGGGTATTCAGGGTCATGCGCGCGTCCACTTGATCTCAGTCAAGGTTTTCTGGTCGTCGAGCCTATACCGGTGTCGTCATGATAGTAAAACCTCAATTGGCAAAGCTCGGACTATTTGACGCGAAGGTACCGCGTTATACCAGCTATCCGACCGCCCCCCACTTCAGCAATGACGTGGGGCCCGACATGTTCAGCGACTGGATTTCCGCCATCCGGCCGGGCAGTTCGATCTCGCTCTATGTCCATGTGCCGTTCTGTCGCCGGCTGTGCTGGTTCTGCGCCTGCCGCACCCAGGGCACCCAGACCGACAACCCGGTCATCGCCTATGTCGATGTCCTCAAGGCCGAGCTGGACTTGCTGGCCGCGCGCCTGCCTGCTGGGGTGACCCTGTCGCGCCTGCATTGGGGCGGGGGCACGCCCACGCTGTTGAACCCCGACCTGATGCGCGAACTGGCCGCGCATATTCTGGGCATCGTCCCACTTGGACCCAACGCGGAATTCTCGGTCGAGATCGACCCCAACGAAGTGGACGCCGCCCGTCTGGATGCGCTGACCGAGGCCGGGATGAACCGCGCATCGATCGGGGTTCAGGATTTCGACGACGAGATCCAGAAGACGATCGGGCGCATCCAAAGCTATGACACCACCCGCGAAGCGATCGACATGATCCGCGAGCGCGGCGTGCCCAGCCTGAACGCCGACATCCTGTACGGACTGCCGCACCAGACCAAGGCGCGGATGACCGAAAGCGTGCAAAAGCTGCTGTCCCTCAACCCCGACCGGGTGGCCCTGTATGGCTACGCGCATGTGCCGTGGATGGCGAAACGCCAGCAGCTGATCCCGTCCGACGCCTTGCCGACGCCGGAACAGCGGCTTGATCTGTTCGACACCGCCCGCCGTCTGTTCCTGTGGGACAATTACGAAGAAATCGGCATCGACCATTTCGCCACCAAGGATGACGGGCTGACCCATGCACTGAAAGCCGGGCGGCTCAAGCGGAACTTCCAGGGCTATACCGACGATCAGGCCGAGGTTCTGATCGGTGTCGGCGCCAGCTCGATCTCGCGCTTCCCGCAGGGCTATGCGCAGAACGCGCCAGCCACGTCGGCCCATACCAAAGCGGTGCGCGATGGCCGGTTCTCGACCTCGCGCGGGCATCTGTTCAAGGATCAGGACATTCTGCGCGCCCGCCTGATCGAGGCCCTGATGTGCGACTTCCGCATCGAAACGGCCGAAATCCTGCGCGACCACGACATCTTGGCAGCCGAGCTGACGGCGATGTACCAGCGCGCCAATGACGCCTTCGACGGGTTGTTGCAGATCACCGATGACGGGCTGTTCATCCCGCCCGAAGCGCGCGCCCTGACCCGGATGATCGCCCGGACCTTCGACGCTTATGACCTGAGCAAGGCAGGCCACAGCTCGGCTATCTGACGACAGGCGGCAGGCCGCAAACCGGCCAGTCGCCACAATGCAAAAAAGCGGGGGGTTGACGCGCGCGGTGGGTTTTCCCCACACTCGGAAGGCGGGCGGCGGGCCGCCCGACGCCGAGGCAGGCCATCATTCAGACAGACTCGCCGGCGCATCCGCGTTCGACAGCTCCTTTCGTGCAACCACTCTGCAACTTGACGAAAGGACAGCACCCATGCGCGTTTTTACCGTCCTCGGCCCCAGCCAATCGGGCAAGACAACCCTGGTCGAGGCCATCAGTCGCCTTGATGGCCGGCCCACCACATTCGACCTGTCCGGAACCGTGCATCTGCACGGTTTTTCTTATCTGGACGAACCATGGTGTGCGATCGACGTGGATGGCGGGGGCGATGCGCTGGCCTATGCCGGACCCGCCATGGCCATTTCCGACGCGGCCGTGGTGGTGGTCCCGCCGGACCCGGACGCGGCGGTTCTGTGTGCCCCCTATCTGCGGCTGGTTGAGGAGGCGGGCATTCCCTGCTTTCTGTTCATCAACCGGATGGACAACCCCAACGGCCGCATCCGCGACATCATCGCCGCGCTGCAGACCTATTGCAGCCATCACATCACCCTACGACAGGTGCCGATCCGTGAAGGCGAAACCATCGTCGGCGCCGTCGACCTGATCTCGGAGCGCGCGTGGAAATATCAGGAAGGTCAGCCCTCGGCGCTGATCGAACTGCCGCAATCGGTGGCCGATCGCGAGGCCGAAGCCCGCACCGAACTGCTCGAAACCTTGTCGGATTTCGACGACCACCTGCTTGAGCAGCTGATCGAGGACAAGCAACCGCCCAGCGCCGAGGTCTATGACCTGGCCGCGCAGGTCCTGCAGAACCATCAGTTGATCCCGGCCTGTCTGGGCGCAGCCAGCCATGGCAACGGGCTGACCCGCCTGATGAAGGCCCTGCGGCACGAGGCGCCCGAATTCGACATCGCCGCCGACCGGGACGCGGCGCCCGAGGCCGCCCGCGCCATCGCCGGGTTCGCCGACGTCAAAAAGCACATTGGCAAAATCATCGTCCTACGGGGGCTGGGCGAGGGGATCAAGGCGCATGACCCGCTGGGCGGCGAAACTGTTGGCAACCTGACCGCGCTGGACGCAAAGACCCAAATCGACGGGCTGAAGGCCGGCGAGATCGGGCTGGCGGTGAAATCCGATCACCTCAACCCCGGCAATATCTATGACAGCAGCGGCTCCACGCCGCTGCCGGATTGGGCCACGGCGCATCCGGTCGCCTATCGGCAGGTGGTGTCGCCGGCCCATGAACGCGACGACGTGCGCCTGTCCAACGCGCTGTCCCGGCTGGTCGAGATCGACCCGGGCCTGACGCTGGAACAGGACGAGCTGAGCGGCCACGCCGTTCTCGGCTCCCAAGGGCCGCAGCACATGCGGCGGGTGGTCGCCAAGCTGGCCGAGGATTTCGGGATCGAGATCGAAACCTCTCCGGTCGAGACCGCGTATCGCGAGACCATCCGCGCCACGGTCGAACACCGACACCGCCACCGCAAGCAATCCGGCGGAGCGGGGCAGTTCGCCGATGTGGTGATCTCAGTCGCGCCGCTGCCGCGCGGATCGGGATTTCAATTCGACGAGGTGGTCAAGGGCGGCGCCGTGCCCAAGAACTATATCCCCTCGGTCGAACAAGGCGCGGTCGATGCATTGGCGCAGGGCCCCGAGGGCTTTCCGGTGGTGGATGTGAAGGTCACCCTGCATGACGGCAAGCATCACAACGTAGACAGTTCCGATTTTGCCTTCCGGACGGCAGGCAAGAACGCCGTGCGCGAAGCCTTGCCACAGGCCAAGCCGGTTGTTTTGGAGCCGATCCTGAACGCCGAGATCCATGTTCCGTCGGCCTTCGTGGGCGATCTGGTGCCCACGATCAGCTCGCTTCAGGGGCAGGTACTGGGGTTCGAGGGCAACCCGAACGCGCCGGGCTGGGAGATATTCAACGCCCAACTGCCCGCCGTGGCCGAGGACGAACTACACCGCACACTGGCCAGCGCCACACGCGGCACCGGCTGGGTCAAGCTGCAGTTCGACCACTATGAAGAGCTGCGCGGCCCGGTGCCGAAATCGGCGGCGCGCGAAGCGGCCAACGCCTAGCCTGCCGCAGCGATCAGTTCGCGGGTATAGTCATCCTGGGCGTTGACGAAAAGATCTTCGGCAGCGCCCATCTCGACCACGTCTCCGTTGCGCATGACGATCACCTTGTGTGACATCGCCCGCACCACCTTCAGGTCGTGGCTGATGAACAGGTAGGCCAGCCCGTATTTCTTCTGCAGGTCGCGCAGCAATTCGACGATCTGCACCTGCACCGTCATGTCCAGCGCACTGGTGGGCTCATCCAGCACCAGCAGCTTGGGCCGCAGCACCATGGCGCGGGCAATCGCGATGCGCTGGCGTTGCCCGCCCGAGAATTCGTGCGGGTAGCGGTCCATCGCCGCCGGGTCCAGGCCAACCTCGGTCATCACCTCGGCCACCAGTTCACGCGGGGCCCGGTGCGGGTCGACCTTGTGGATCGCCAGACCCTCGGCAATGATCTGCTGGCAGGTCATCCGCGGACTGAGGCTGCCGAACGGGTCCTGAAACACGATCTGCATGTCCTTGCGCAGGCGGCGCAGTTCACGCGTGGACCAGCGGCGCACATCCTGTCCGCGGAAGGTGATCGCGCCCTCGGAGGCGATCAGCCGCATGATCGCCAGCGCCAGCGTGGTCTTGCCCGAGCCGCTTTCGCCCACGATCCCAACGGTTTCGCCCGCCCGCACGCTGAGTGTGGCGTCGTTCACCGCCTTCACATAGCCGACCGTGCGCTTCAGAAACCCGCGCTGGATCGGAAACCAGACCTTCAGATGCTCGGTCCGGGCTACTTCTTCGGCCGCGGGGTCGATCGGGTCGGGTATGCCCGTGGGTTCGGCTGCCAGCAGCTTGCGGGTATAGGGGTGCTGAGGGTTGTCGAAGATATCGGCCACGGGGCCGGTCTCGACGATCTCGCCATCCTTCATCACGCAGACCCGGTCGGCGATGCGTCGCACGATGCCCAGATCATGGGTGATGAACAGCATCCCCATGTTTTCCGATTTCTGCAGTTCGGCCAGCAGTTCGAGGATCTGCGCCTGAATTGTCACGTCCAGCGCAGTGGTCGGCTCGTCCGCGATCAGGATGTCGGGCTTGTTGGCCAGCGCCATGGCGATCATCACCCGCTGCCGCTGTCCGCCGGACAGCTGATGGGGATAGGCGTCCAGCCGTTCCTCGGGGTCGCGGATACCGACCTTGTTCAACAATTCGACGATCCGGGCGCGCGCCGCGTCGCCCGTCAGACCCTGGTGCAGGGCCAGCGATTCCGCCATCTGCTTCTGGATCGTGTGCAGCGGGTTCAGCGAGGTCATCGGCTCCTGGAAGATGAAGCTGATGTCGTTGCCGCGCACCTCCATCAGGCGCTGCTCGGATGCGCCAATCATCTCCTGCCCGTCATAGGTGACCGACCCTTCGACGATCGCGCTGTCGCCCAGCAGCGACACGGTGGACAGAGCCGTGACCGATTTGCCCGACCCGGATTCGCCTACCAGCGCCACGGTTTCCCCGCGATCGACATGGAAGGACACGCCCCGAACCGCCGTGGTCACCTGCCCGTCCTGACGGAACGAGACCTTCAGGTTTTTGACATCCAGCAAGCTCATGAGAAGGTCTTTCGCGGGTCGAACGCGTCACGCACGCCTTCGAAGATGAAGACCAGCAGCGACAGCATGATGGCAAAGGTGAAAAAGGCGGTGAAGGCCAGCCACGGCGCCTGCAGGTTCTGCTTGGCCTGAAGGGTCAGTTCACCCAGCGATGGCGCCGAGGACGGCAGGCCAAAGCCCAGGAAATCGAGGCTGGCCAGCCCGCCGATCGTGCCGGTCACGATGAACGGCATGAAGGTCAGCGTGGCCACCATCGCGTTGGGCAGCATGTGGCGGAACATGATGGTCAGGTTGCCTACGCCCAGCGCCTTGGCCGCGCGCACATATTCCAGGTTGCGGGCGCGCAGGAACTCGGCCCGCACTACGCCCACCAGGCCTGTCCAGGAAAACAGCACCATCAGGATCACCAGCAGCCAGAAGCTGCGCCCCAGCACCGCGAACATGATGATGATGACGTAAAGCGACGGGGTGGATGACCAGATCTCGATGATGCGTTGGAAGATCAGGTCCAGCCAGCCGCCGAAAAAGCCCTGCAACGCGCCGGCGAATATGCCGATCAGGCTGGCCGCGCCGGTGACGATCAGGGTGAACAGGATCGACAGGCGGAAGCCATAGATGACACGCGCCAGCACGTCGCGCTTGGTGTCATCGGTGCCCAGCAGGTTCTGCCCGTTGGGCGGCAGCGGCGCGGCTCCGGGACGGTCGACGCTGGTGTTGTAGGAATAGGGGATCGGCGGCCAGATGGCCCAGCCACGCTCGAAACCCTCGGCTTGGAACGTTCCCGCCTTGATTTGCTCGATGATGCCTTCGGGGTCATCGAAACAGTCATCCAGCCCGCCGCTGTCGATCAGGCAACGGACCTCGGGGTCGCGGTAGATCGCCTCGGTCTGGAAGTCGCCGCCGAACTCGGTCTCGGCGTAGAAGTTGAAGATGGGCGTATAGAACTCGCCCCGATACTTCACAAGGATCGGTTTGTCATTGGCGATGAATTCCGCGAACAGCGACAGACCGAACAGCACCGAAAAGATGATCAGCGACCAGAAGGCCCGGCGGTTGCGGCAGAAATTGCGCCAGCGACGTTGGTTCAGAGGAGAAAGTGCCATTTACCCCTCGCGTTTCTCGAAATCGATGCGCGGATCGACCAGCACATACATCAGGTCGCTGATGATGCCGACGACCAGACCGAGCAGACCGAAAATGAACAGCGTCCCGAAGATCACCGGATAATCGCGCGCCACTGCGGCCTCAAAGCCCAGACGACCGAGGCCATCCAGCGAGAAGATCGTCTCGATGATGATCGACCCGCCGAAGAACACGCCGATGAACACCGCCGGGAAGCCGGCGATCACGATCAGCATCGCGTTGCGGAATACGTGGCCGTACAAAACGCGCTGCTCGCTCAGCCCCTTGGCGCGGGCGGTCATGACGTATTGCTTTTTGATCTCGTCCAGAAACGAATTCTTGGTCAGTAGCGTCAGCGTGGCAAACGCGGAAATCGTAAGTGCGATGGTCGGCAGGGCGATGTGCCAGAAGTAGTCGGCCACTTTGCCCAGCAGGCTGAGGTCCTCCCAATTGTCCGAGGTCAGCCCGCGCAGCGGGAAGATCTGCCAGTAGGAGCCGCCCGCAAACAGCACCAGCAGCAGGATCGCAAACAGGAAGCCGGGGATCGCATAGGCCACGATGATGGTCGCGCTGGTCCATGTGTCAAAGCGTGAACCATCCTTGACCGCCTTGCGGATGCCCAGCGGGATCGAGACCAGATAGGCGATCAGCGTCGACCACAGGCCCAGCGAGATCGAGACCGGCATCTTCTCGAGCACCAGGTCGATCACCGAGACCGAGCGGAAGTAGCTTTCGCCAAAATCCAGCGTCAGATAGTTGCCCATCATGTTCAGGAACCGCTCGACCGGCGGTTTGTCGAAGCCGAATTCTTTCTCCAGTTCGGCGATGAATTCCGGCGGTAGGCCGCGGGCGCCCACGTATTTGTCATCGAAAACGCCACCGCCGGGTTCGGCCCCGGCACCCGCGTCACCGGACCCCGCAAAACCCGCGAATACATCGCCCTGCCCTTCGATCTGGGCGATGATCTGCTCGACCGGACCGCCGGGCACGAACTGCACCAGCGTGAAGTTGACGATCATGATGCCCAGAAGGGTCGGAATGACCAGCAACAGGCGTCGAAGAATATATGCGCCCATGTTAACGCAGCGCGCCTTCTGCTTTCAGGGCCGCTTCCTTCTCGGGATTGATCCACCACAGATCAAGGTATCCCAGCGCATAGGGCGGCAACTGATCGGGGTATTCGTACATGTTGTAGTAGGCTGTCCAGTATTCCGCGATATACCCATCCGGTATGATGAAGAACTCATAGCGCAAGGCGCGATCCAAGGCCATAAGCGCTGCGTCCTGATCAGTTTGATTGTTGGTCGCGAAAGACGCTTCGATGATGGCGTCCACCAACGGGCTGGCAAGGCCTGCCGGGTTGAACAGGCTGAACTCGGCCTCTTTCGAGCCATACATCTGACTGAGGCCACCGCCAGTGGACAGGAACGCGCCATAGCGTGTCGAATAAACCATGTCATAGTCACGCTCGCGGCTGCGCAGGGTGTACTGCGCTGGGTCGACTTTTTCGGCCGACGCATCCACGCCCAGCGCCTGGAGGTTTTGGACAAAGGTCTCGATCATCGTGGCCGTCGATGTCGGCAGGTTGGACGGATAGGGGATGTTCACCCGAAGGGTCTGACCCTGAGCATTGCGGCGCAAGTTGCCGTCGCCCACAGGCCATCCGGCTTCGTCCAACAGTTTCGAGGCTTTGCGCAGGTTGCGCCGATCGTTCAGGCGCGCCGGGTTGGACTCGTGAACGGTCGTCACCGGTTCGGACAACAGTTCGGGTGGAACCACGTCACCCAAAGCTTGCAGAAATGCCAGCTCTGCCCCCTGCGGTGTATCCATCGCTTCAAGCGGCGTGCCTTCGATGAACGAATCGCGGGACGAGTTCAGCCCGAACAGCAGAGACTCATTGGCCCATTCAAAGTTGAATGCCAGCGCCAGTGCTTTTCGAACATTCTTGTCCGCAAATTGCGGACGCGCGAGGTTGAACACAAAGCCCGACGGGGTCGGCGGGCTGCCATTCGCTATCGCGTCCTTGACGACGTAGCCCTCTTTCAACTTGGGGAAGTCATACCCGGTCGCCCACAGTTTGGGGTCGCTTTCGATCCGCAGCGTGTATTCGCCTGCCTTGAAGCCTTCAAAGGCGGCTGTCTGGTCCGCGAAATACTCGACTCGGATGGTATCGTAGTTGTGCCGGCCCTTGTTGAACGGCAAGTCCTTGCCCCAGTAGTCGTCCCGGCGTTTGTAGACGATGCGCCGGTTGATATCGTAGCTGTCCAATTTGTACGGCCCAGATCCAACGGCGACTTCCAGGCGCGGCTCGTCGAGACGGCGGGACGGGTCTGCCTCGAACCACGCTTTCGAGAATACGGGCGTCGCGCCGACGGTTTCGATCCGGCTGCGGGCCGTCAATTCGGGATTGAACGTGAACTTGACCGTGTGCGTATCCAGCGCCTCGGCGCCGGTCACCATCCGCCCGACGGCCTGTGCATATGACGGCAGGCCCTGTTCGATGAACAGTCGGTGGCTGTAGACCACATCCTCGGCGGTGACGGGCGTGCCATCCCAGAACGTCGCTTCGGGGCGCAGGTGGAAAATGACCCAGTTGCGGTCGGCGTCATACTCCAGGCTCTCGGCCAAAACGCCGTAGTACTGACCGACACTGTCATCGGTGCTGTCCATCAGCCGATCGTATTGCAGTGTCGTCAACGCTCCGGGGCGACCTTTGCGTGAATATGGATTCAGGGAATCAAACGTGCCCGATGCGGCCAATGACAGTTCGCCGCCCTTGGGCGCATCCGGGTTGGCATAGTTCAGGTACGTGTAGTCGGCGGGGTAGTCGAGATTGCCGAAGTACGAGTAGCCATGGCTGCGAATGATCTGGTCCTCGTCGGCCCGGGCTGGCCCCGCCTGCCCCAGAACCAACGCCGCCGAAATGCCCAATGCCGCGACCCAATGACGAAAACCTTGTTCGCGCGCGCCAGGCAGATGGGAAATCATACGGGTCATCCTTCGATGTTGTCTTCTGTCCATGTCCTTGTGGGCAAGCTAAAAGCCCAGCACTGACACTTGCAAGTTTAGAATGCGTGAGCGCTTTGTGAAGTTTTGCTCAGACAAAAAAAGCCGCTGCACATGGCAGCGGCTTTCGCTTTTCGGTGTCTGGGTGGGCAGATCAGCCGCCAATCGTCTGTAGGTACGCGATCAGGTCTGCGCGTTCCTGAGCCTTTTTGAGACCGGCAAAGCTCATCGAAGTGCCTTGGATATAGCCTTTGGGGTTTGCAATGAACGCATCCAGCTCTTCCGGGGTCCAGTTGCCGCCATGCGACTGCATCGCCGCCGAGTAGCCGAAGCCCGCAGCCGCCGCCACAGGGCGGTCCACGACGCCATACAGGTAGGGACCGGTGCCATTGGCGCCTTCTTCCAGCTTGTGGCAAGCCGAACATTTGCGGAAAACCTTCGCGCCCTTTTCCGGGTCAGCTGCGGCCAGCAGATCGGCAAAGACCACCTCTTCGCCGTCAGCGCTTTCGCCCGAGCTTTCGGTTTCAATAACATAGGCGGCTTCGCCGTGCCCGCCGACATGGTAGAGAACATCGCCCCCCCATTTTGCCAGGAGGAGTACAAGGAAGGCACCGAACAGGCCGGCTGCGGCCTTGGTAACTGTCATCGTGTCGAACATTGATCGCGAGTCCATTTCAGCTGTCTTCGGGGTGTCTAAGGCTTCCCCTTGCAAGAGGCAAGGTATAGACACCGCGACGAAACGCCCAATTCTGGAACTTGTTGCACGGAATCGACCAAATGACCAAACGCATCGCCTTTCAGGGGGAACCCGGCGCCTACAGTCACGAAGCCTGTCGCAATGCGCGTCCGGATATGGAGGCGCTACCCTGCCGAACATTCGAGGACGTGATCGAATCGGTGCGCTCGGGCGAGGCCGATCTGGCCATGCTGCCGGTCGAGAACAGCACCTATGGACGAGTGGCCGATATCCACCGCCTTCTTCCGCACAGCGGGCTGCACATCGTGGACGAGGCCTTCGTGCGGGTTCACATCAACTTGCTGGGCGTGCCGGGCGCAAGACTCGAAGATATCACCGAAGCCCATTCGCATCTGGTGCTGTTGCCGCAATGCGCAAACTTCCTGAAGGCCCACGGCATCCGCGGGCGCGTCAGCCCTGACAACGCCCGCGCGGCGCGCGAGGTCTCGGAAGCGGGTGAGAAACATTCGGCGGCCCTGGCCAGCGAACTGGCTGGCGAAATCTATGGCCTAGAACTGCTGGCGCGCCACATCGAAGACAGCGACGACAACACGACCCGCTTTCTGGTGATGTCGCGCGAGGACGACCGCCGCCGCCGTGGCGAGCACGGGATGATCACCAGCTTCGTGTTCCAGGTCCGGAACATTCCGGCGGCGCTGTACAAGGCCATGGGCGGTTTTGCCACCAACGGCATCAACATGACCAAGCTGGAAAGCTACATGGTTGATGGCTCGTTCACGGCGACTCAGTTCTACGCCGACATCGTCGGCCACCCGGAGGACCGCAACGTGCAACTCGCGATGGATGAACTGCAGCATTTCACCACGAATGTGGAAGTGCTGGGCGTGTACCCCGCTGCTCGACCACGCGGTTAGTCTGCTCCCACGCGCAAGCAGCTGGGGACTGTTCACCGCCAGTCAAACGCCGGCTCTCAAGCCCCGTGCAGATAGCGTTCTTCCATTTCGCGCGCAAAATCGCTCAGTCGCATCTGGAACTGGCGCCGGAATCTGGCCTTGCCCAGCTTCAACGACTGCAGAAGCAGACGCGCAGGCAAGGTCTTGGCAGCCAGTGACATCTCGATGCTCAGCCGCGTCTGCTTTTGCGACAGCGACAGAAGATCAATCGTGGTCAGGCCGTTCATGCCCCTGCTGGTCGATCGAAACCGCATGACTGTGGGGCGATCGAACTCGGCCACCTCGATCGCGACGTGGCGGGGCTTGCCACGGATCATGATATCGGCTTCCCAGCACGACCCGACCCAGTGGCCCGGCATCTCGACAGTGCGTCGAACCTCGACACCGCGGCGCATCGCCATGCGCTCGAACCGTTCGAAGTCCGCGACCATGTCGAACACCGCATCGATCGGCGCCTGGATATCTTCGCGTGCTGAAACCTGCATGTCGGCCTTTTCTGCTCAGTCAGGGTGTCAGTGTTTCGTCAGTCCAGCGTATCTGCAAGCCAGTTACGCAAAAGAAAATGCGCGATTGCCCCCTTTCGCGCCGGCAGAAGCTTGGGGTGCTCGCCCGCAAAAGCCTGCATCATCTCGGACTTGGTGACCCACATCGCGTCCTCGATCTCGACCGGGTCGATTGTGATCTCGCGGGACAGCGCCTGCGCTGCACACCCGAACATCAGCGACGACGGAAATGGCCAGGGTTGACTTGCCAGATAGCTGACGGGTCCGACCGGAACGCCGGCCTCCTCCATGACCTCGCGCCGCACGGCGGCCTCGAGGGTTTCGCCCGGCTCGACGAAACCGGCCAGCAGTGAATACATGCCGTCGGGCCACCCCGGAGATCTGCCCATCAGGACGGAATCGCCATGCGTGACCAACATGATCACCACCGGATCGGTGCGTGGAAAGTGCTGACCGCCACAGGCCGGGCACAGCCGTTGCCACCCCGCCTGTGAAATGTTGGTCGGGTTGCCGCAGCGCGCGCAAAACCTGTGCGTCTCGTGCCAGCCGATCACGGCTTTGGCGGTGGCTGCCAATTCGGCGTCCCGGGCCGACAGCCGGGTCATGATCCGACGAAGCTCGGCGAACACGTGGCCCACGGGCAGCCCCGGATGCTGCTGTTCGGTTCGGTCCACGAAAGCTCCAACACCCGACAGGTCCAACCCGTCGGCAGACCAAATCGAAATGTCCATGGCAAACAGCGGCGCACTCGCTTCACTGCGGCCCAGCAAGATCGGTTGGTCAATCGCCCCGCCGGGTCCGTTCGCAACCAGATCGTGGTCCATCGGAACCAAGGCCAACTGGTCCAGCGCTTCGCCCATGACCAGCGGTTTGCCCCGCCACATCAGGATGCACCGCGCCGTGGGATCGGACCGTGCTGCCTCCAAGGCTCTGGCATCGGTACGGATCTGCGCCGCCCGGTCCAGTCCAGAGCCGCCAAATGTCACGCTTTCCGCCCGTTTCATGCCTGTCCCTTTGGAATTTGCACAAGGGCTGCCACGACTTGGGCACTGGTGCAATGGGAATTCACACTCGCAAAAAGCATCGTTGTCGCAAAGGACGCATGGAAGCCCTGACGATTGCCTGTATTCTACCTTTCAGTGAAAACGTATGCACAACAGCACCTAAAAGAAGAAAATTGGCTCTGAAATCCTCCCTGCTTCAGGCACATCCCCACTTGGAAACCGCGCACATCCGGATTCTTGCAACGACCGATCTGCACATGAATCTGAGCAGTTTCGACTATTATGCAGACCGGCCGGAACCAAGTGTGGGCTTCACCCGAACCGTCAGCTTGATCCGCTCTGCACGTCAAGAGGCGGAAGAGGCAAATGCAACTGTCCTGCTGTTCGACAACGGCGACTCCCTTCAGGGGACACTTCTGGGTGATTGGGCGGCCGAACAGACCGACACGACCCACCCTTTGATGTCCGCCTTTGGGCGCTTGGGCTACGACGCAATTGCGCTGGGGAACCACGACTTCGGCTTTGGTCTGCCGGCTCTGGGCCGAATCGTTTCTCGGGCACCTTGCCCGGTTTTGTGCAGCAACATGCAGTGTCTGACCGGGGTCGCGCCCTGGCAGAAACAGGCCATCCTGACCCGTCATGTCCATGTCAACGGCCAAAGCATTGCTGTCCGAATTGGCGTTTTCTCGATCCTGCCGCCGCAGACGGTGAAGTGGGAAGCACTACAATTGCAAAGCCAGGTCGTAGCCGAGGATGCCGTCTCCACGGCGCGCCGGATGGCCGAGAATTTGCGTCGTCAGGGCTGCGACCTGATTGTGGCTCTTGCACATTCCGGCCTAGGCGAGCCCGACGCCGCGCCGATGTCGGAAAATGTGGTCGCACAGCTTTCTGCTCTGGACGGTATTGATGCAATCGTGGCCGGACACACGCACCTGACACTGCCCGACCCAAGCGATGGTAACCCGCAGCTGGCCAGACCCTTGGTCATGCCCGGATCAGCGGGGTCGCATTTGGGGGTGATCGACCTGACGCTTGCCGTGAACGCCACGGGAGAAGTGAGAATTGCTGGTCACAGCGCGCATCTGCGCGCGATCTGCCCGGGCGGGGCTGAAACCGGCGCTCGGGTCGTTCCTGAAGACCCTGAGATGGTCGAACTTTTTGCCGCCGCCCATAAGGCGACCCGCAAAGCCGCTGCCCAGCCGGTGGGCCGGATCAATCGTACCCTGCACAGCTATTTCACCTTTTGCGGGGTGGATCAGGGGCTGAACTTGGTCGCCGCAGCACAGGCGGCAGCCCTGCGACCGGTTCTGGCCGGAACGACCTTTGAAACCCTCCCTGTTCTGTCCGCAGCCGCACCTTCGAAATTCGGAGGCCGGGCCGGACCACGGCATTACACCGAAGTCCCGGCTGGCGATGTCACCGTAAGGCATGTCTCGGACTTGCATGTGTTTCCAAACCAACTGGCCGCCATGCTGCTGGATGGCCGCCAGATCGCCGAGTGGCTGGAGATGTCGGCTGCCCAGTTTTCTCAACTTGGCAACAGCGACGAGCAGGTTCTGATCGACCCCGAGGGCACCGGGCACAATTTCGACGTGCTGCATGGGGTGACCTACAGGTTCGATCTGACCCAGCCCGCGCGATATGATTTAGGCGGCCAGTTGATCGACACGTCCCATTCCCGCCTGCGCGATCTTGCCTTTCGGGGCCGCCCCGTCGATCCGGATGAACAATTCGTCGTTGCATCAAACAGCTACCGAGCCAATGGCGGCGGCAACTTTCCCGTCCCAGACCCGGCCCGGCTGATCCCGGTGCCGCCGCTGAGCCTCCAGGGAATCTTGCGCGACTACCTGGCGGGACGATTGGGTCCGGATCCGGTGGAAAACACCGCCCAAAGCTTTTCCTTTGCTCCGCAGGCGGGCCGGTCCGTGATTCTGAAGACCGGGCCACGCGCTGCAAACTACCTGCACGAGCTCGACCACTTTGCAGCCACCACCGACGGGCAGGACGCGCGCGGGTTTCTTAGGGTACGCCTGTCTTTGTGACGGGTTGCCAAGCGGGTGCGTGATGCCTATATCGTCGGTCGAGAGGTTGGCGCGGGCAAGCGCCTCGCCAACCTGGTCAGGTCCGGAAGGAAGCAGCCACAACGAGCCCCGCTTGGGTCGATGTCCAACCTCTCACTTGACGCCGCGCCACGTATTCGGCCCGGTCAATCCAACCTCTGTATTTCGTCGTTGTTCCTGAAAACCGCGCTTGCGGGCGGGTCAGGCGATCAATCGCGGCCAAACGGCACTGCTGCGCCGGGCGAAGGCGCCGATATGACCGATTTCGGACAGCCCGAAATCCTTGGGCTCCAACAAGTGCCGACGGGCGGTCGGACCATAGAGTTCAGACAGCCGCCAGACCGCGGGCGGTGGCACAGTCTGGTCATCCTCGAACGCAATGATATCCGCCGTGGCGTTCGCCCGACTCCAATCCGCCTGGGGAAGCGTGTCTCCCAATTCGGGCAGATAGCTGGTGGGCGATGTACACCACTTGCGCCATTGCCAATAGACGCCCGCCGGCAAATCGGCTCCGAATCCCAGAAGTTTCCCCGGCAGGTACCCCAGAAGACGCACCAGAGGTGGCACGTGGCCATACCAGAACAAAGTCGCCAAGCCCTTGTAGGGCCACGGGTGATCGGCCACCGTCACCAAACCTGCGCACACACAGATCATCCGGTCGATCTGTTCGATTTCCGGTTGCAGCGGACCCAGCATTCCACCGACCGAATGCCCGATCACCCACAGTTTTGCCTGCGGGTATCGACGGCGCATCTCGGCACGCGCTGCGGGCATGTCGATCAGCGCCCAGTCCGCCATCGTGGCCTTCGAGTCTTTCAGCCGCCCGGTCAGCGAATGCTCGAAATCCCGGTAATCATATGTCAGGCAAGCCATACCGCGCTCGGCGGCCAGCCAGCGAGCAAAGTGCTGATAGTAGTCACGTGGCACTCCTGTTGCGCCGTTCAGCACAACAACGGTTTGCGGCTCGACCGCCGGAGTGTAAAGCCGCGCCGCCAGCTGGGTCTGGCCCGACGGAAACTGAAAGTCTTCCACGTCAACCGCGTGCTGCGAATCCAACATCTTTGCCTCCAAACACTCTGGACCGATCGGTCTAATACTTTGTGTCTGGACCAATTGGTCTAGGCCTGTCAATATTTGGCCTGCATGACCCAACGTCCACCAAACACCAAAGATCGCCTGATCGTGACTGCCGCCCGACTGTTCCAGCGCTCGGGCTATAACGGTGTCGGTCTGGCGGAATTGCTGGCCGAAGCGCAAGCCCCCAAGGGTTCGCTTTATCACCATTTTCCAAAGGGCAAGCCGGATCTGGCCCTGGCGGCGGCCAGTTGGGCCTCGGACGGGATGTTGAGCATGATTGCTGCGGCATTCGACGACGCCGCGGATTTTCGCGACGGGGTCACGACCCTGTGCCACAAAATCGCGAAGCTGTTCGACACCTCGGCCCAATGGGAGACCTGCCCGATCGCCGCCACCCTGTTCGAAAGCCCCGACAACCGCGCGTTTCGGGAACATGCCGACCGTATGTATGAAAGCTGGATCGTCGAAGTTCGAAATCACGCCGCGCGGTTCGGAGTTTCCGACCCCGAAAATGCTGCGGACACCCTGTTCATCGTAATGCAGGGCGGCTGGCAATTGGCCCGTGCCCGCAGGGATTCGAATGTGCTGCGCAGACTGCCTGATCTGTTCCCTTGGGACACACTCCGGCAACCGGGCTGAAACCGTCTTGACTCGATCCCGGATACACCGCTAGCGATGAGGGGATGGTTCCCGTGCCGTTTCGGTCCGGGATGAAAAGGGAACACGGTGCGGTCCAACCCGGAACTCCGGAGCGGACCAAGGCCGCGACTGCCCCCGCAACTGTAGGCGGAGAGCGATGCCGAAATACCACTGACCGCAAGGTTGGGAAGGTCGGCAAAGCAAAGACCCGCAAGTCAGGAGACCTGCCATCAAACGTGAAACCGAAACTCGGACGGGGTGTCCGGGCAGGGTCTGGCCTTGAAACCGGCGTCTGTCCAAATCCACCCCGCTCAGCGCGCGGAGGGCGCAACATGATTTGGAAGACCGACACCCATGAATTCGCGGCAACCATCTGCCAGCGCACCGGAAAGACCTGCCCGGCACTGGCGCGCATAGCACGGGCCATCGCGCAGGCAATGGCGACGGCGCAGGCCGCGACATCCCCCGACTTCCAAGTGGAAGGCAGTAGCGAACTGGCCCACTGCGAACATGGCTGCACGGCGCGGTTCGATGCACGTTCCGAACGGATCCGCGTGTATTGCGGAGCGGCCGCCGACACCCCGTCCGACTGCCTTGATACCTACGCCGACATGCTGTTTGACGACCAGAGCGACGCCCTGCCCGCACAGGTCATCGGCGATCGACCCTGTGCGATGCTGCAGGCCACGGCGATCATGCCGGTGGTCAGGGTCGAGCGCGAGTACCGCGCAACCGCCTGAAGGTCAGGTCACCAGTGCCTCGCGCGCCGGGGCGACGGCCCAGTCCATCTGAGCATCAGTCTCGACCGCGCAGGGGCGTACGGCCCGCAGGCGTTTCAGGGCCTGTTCCGGCTGCTCGCCGCTTTCTATCATCAAGCGCAGAACAACCATGCCAGACCGCCCACAACCGCCCCGGCAGTGAACCAGTACCCGCCCGCCGCCCGACAGCGCATGGCGGGCGGCGGCGCTGACTTCGGGCCATCGGCCGGATATCTCGGTCGACGGCGCCGAGAAGTCGGCGACCGGCAGATGTGCCCACCGACAGGCGCGCCGATGGATGTCACAGCCCAATTCGCCCGCACCCACGGCAACCAGTTCGGCAAGGGTTGTCATCGAAATCACCAGCCCCGGCGCCCAGGCTGAAATCAGGTCCAGGTCTCCCTCATAGTCGCCGCCACCGCCGGGAACCGAGGTCAGGGCCAGCGTCCCGCCGCCCACCTGCAATGCATGAACCACAAGATTTGTCATCAGACGTTCCCCCCGAAACTGGCTGATTGAACTTGATCCGCGCAGTATGCCTCACACCGCGCGCTCGCCAAAGCGAAAAACCTGCACCGGCGCTGTGGACGCGGGGCACCGGGAACTCTACCCTGCATCGTCAGTACGAATCCGTCAGAGCAGACATGACCACACAGTCCAGCCCCGCCTATCAGGTTCTCGCCCGAAAATACCGCCCGGAAACCTTTGCCGACCTGGTCGGTCAGGATGCCATGGTGCGCACGCTGAAAAACGCGTTCGAGGCGGACCGGATCGCGCAGGCCTTCATCATGACCGGCATCCGCGGCACCGGCAAGACGACCACGGCCCGGATCATCGCCAAGGGCATGAACTGCATCGGACCCGACGGCAATGGCGGCCCAACGACCGAACCCTGCGGCCAGTGCGAGCATTGCGTGGCCATCATGGAAGGTCGCCATGTGGACGTGTTGGAAATGGACGCCGCCAGCCGCACCGGCGTGAACGACATCCGAGAGATCATCGACAGCGTGCGCTATCGCGCCGCCAGCGCGCGGTACAAGATCTACATCATCGACGAAGTCCACATGCTGTCGACCAGCGCCTTCAACGCGCTGTTGAAAACGCTGGAGGAACCGCCCGAGCATGTGAAATTCATCTTCGCCACGACCGAGATCCGCAAGGTTCCGGTCACCGTGCTGTCGCGCTGCCAACGGTTCGACCTGCGCCGGATCGAGCCCGAAGTGATGATCGGCCTGCTGCGCAAGATCGCCACCGCCGAGGGCGCGGAAATCTCGGATGACGCGCTGGCACTGATCACCCGCGCCGCCGAAGGCTCGGCCCGGGATGCGACCTCGCTGCTGGATCAGGCAATCAGCCATGGTGCCGGCGAAACCACCGCCGATCAGGTGCGCGCGATGCTGGGACTGGCCGACCGGGGCCGCGTGCTGGACCTGATGGACATGATCCTGCGCGGCGATGCGGCCGGGGCCCTGACCGAACTGGGCGCGCAATATGCCGAGGGCGCCGACCCGCTGGCGGTGTTGCGCGATCTGGCCGAAATCACGCATTGGGTCTCGGTGGTGAAGATCACCCCCGACGCAGCCGAAGATCCCACCGTCTCGCCCGATGAACGCACCCGCGGCCAGCAGATGGCCGAGGCGTTGCCGATGCGGGTGCTGACCCGGATGTGGCAGATGCTGCTGAAGGCGCTCGAGGAAGTCTCGGCCGCGCCCAACGCGATGATGGCCGCGGAAATGGCGGTGATCCGCCTGACCCATGTGGCCGACCTGCCTAGCCCGGAAGAGTTGATCAAGCGCCTTCAGGACAGCCCTCCGCCGCCCGCCGGCGGGCCGGGGGGCGGTGTCCCGGTTGCCGGAAACAGCGCCCCGCCCGTGACCGCGACGGCCTCGGCCCATGCGCCTGCCCCGCGCGGTGCGGGCGGTGCGCCGACGGCGGCGTTGGCTCAGGACGTGCAGACCGCGCTGGCGCGTTATCCAACGTTCGAGCATGTGGTCGAGCTGATCCGCGCCAACCGTGACGTGAAGCTGCTGGTCGAGGTCGAGAACGGCGTCCGCCTTGTCTCGTACCAGCCGGGCCGGATCGAGTTCACGCCCACCGAAAAGGCGCCCACCGACCTGGCCGCGCGGCTCGGGTCCGCGCTGCAGCGCTGGACCGGCAATCGCTGGGCGGTCTCGATCGTCTCGGACGGGGACGCGCCCACCATCGCCGAACTGCGCGACGCGGCCGAGCTGGCGCTGAAGGCCAAGGCCGAAGAACACCCTTTGGTTCAGGCGGTTCTGACACAGTTCCCCAAGGCCCGCATCACCCGGATTGAAACACCCGAGGACCGCGCGGCCAAGGTCGAAACCGAAGCCCTGCCCGAGGTCGAAGACGAATGGGACCCGTTCGAGGAAGACTGATCATCCGCGCAGAAGGCGCGCTGCCCTTGTGAAGGACGCAGACGGCCCGTATTTAGGCCGCAAATCGAATGACAGGAGACACACAGATGCTCAAAGGACTCGGCGGTCTGGGCGACATGGCCAAGATGATGAAATCCGCGCAGGAACTGCAGACCAAGATGGCGCAGATGCAGGAAGAGCTGAACACCATCATGGTCGTCGGCGAATCCGGCGCGGGCCTGGTCAAGGCCACGGCCTCGGCCAAGGGCGAACTGAAAGGTCTGGACATCGACCCCTCGATCTTCAACAGCGACGACAAGGAAGTGGTCGAGGACCTGATCCTAGCCGCAATCAAGGACGCGCAGACCAAAGCCGCCGAGCGGTCGCAGGAAGAAATGGCCAAGCTGACCGAAAGCATGGGCCTCCCGGCGGACATCAAGCTGCCGTTCTGATCTTCGCCCCTCAACCCCCCGCCGCCAAAGCCACGCAGGACAGGCCATGAGTTCGAACAGTGACATCGACGCCCTGATCGATCTGATGGCCAAGCTGCCGGGGCTGGGACCGCGCTCGGCCCGGCGGGCGGTGCTGCACCTGATCCGCAAACGCGCCCTGCTGCTGACGCCGTTGTCGGACGCCATGCAGCAGGTCGCCGCCACCGCACGCGAATGCCTGAACTGCGGCAACGTGGGCACGACGGACATTTGCGACATCTGCAATTCCGAAGACCGCGCCACCGGTGAGCTGTGCGTGGTCGAAGACGTGGCCGACCTGTGGGCGATGGAACGCGCGGGCGTATTCAAGGGCCGCTACCACGTGCTGGGCGGAACGCTCTCGGCGCTGGACGGCGTCGGCCCGGAAGACCTGCGGATCCCCCGGCTGCGCGACCGGGTGACCGCCGAAAACATCACGGAAGTAATCCTGGCCCTGAACGCCACCGTCGACGGCCAGACCACGGCCCATTACATCGCAGATCAGTTGGAAGGACAGGTCCGCCTGACCTCGCTGGCGCAGGGCGTGCCGATCGGGGGCGAGTTGGACTATCTGGATGACGGGACCATCACCGCAGCGCTGCGGGCGCGGAAAGAACTGTAGCCGCCGCGTGCTGCCTGCAAGCAGCACGCTCTCGCCCCTCCCCGATTGCAAGGTACCACTTTACCCATCGGTCAGGTGTAGGCACCCGACGAGTAGGTCAATTCATAGGAATGGCTGTAGATCTCGAAGACTATCCCGAACGGATCCTCGACATAGACCATGCGGTAGGGTTTCTCGCCGGGGTAGTAGTATCGGATAGGCATGCGTTGTTTCCCGCCGGCCGCCACGATTTTTTCCACCAAGCCTTCGACATCAGGATCCTGGACGCAGAAATGGAACGTCCCGTTCCTGCGAAAGTCGATGTTGTTTTCCGGCGCGTAGTTTCCATCAAACTCAAAAAGCTCGATCCCGATACGATCGGCGGTCGCCAGATGCGCGATACGCAGTTTTTTCCAATTCGGGCCAAACACGTCCGTGCACATCACGCCGATGTCCGTGTCATCCTCGACTACGTGGGTTGGCGGCATGATCACGTAAAATCCCAAAACCTCGGAATAGAATTTCACGGCTTTGTCCACGTTCGGGACGGACAACCCGATGTGAGAGAATGTTCTTGGATGTTGAGGCATGGCTTGCTCCTTGGTCTATTGGGCAAGACGTATTTTGCAACGTCCTTGTTTCAAGCGCCCGCCCCACAAGGCAAAGCCGTGTTGTTCCATGCACATAGATCATCATGCACTGCTGCCGAGGCCTAGAATGATCTTTCCGTCGACCCCGCACCGTGTACTATGCCCTAGCCTGACCCATTTGATATCGGAACCCGCCATGAAACGCCTTCTCGCCCTGACCTTCGCCGCCTTCACCGCCACTTCCGCGTGGTCACAGCAACTGGTCGACAAGGGGTTCGTCGAAGGCTGGAACATCATGATGGACCCCAATCTGGGCAACGGCTGTCTGATCCAGACGGTGTATCAGGACCTGTCCGTGGTGCGCCTGGGCTATGATGCTCTGGACAATCGGGGCTATTTCACCGTTTTCCACAAGGGGTGGGGCAACATCGAGCCCGGCAAATCCTATCCGATCCGGTTCGAGCTGGACGGCAAGAGCTTTGACGCCACAGCCATCGGGTTCAAGCAGGATCGGGTGCCCGGTGCGACCGTGTTCTTCACCGACCGGAACTTTGTTGCGGCCATCGCCCAGAACAAGACGATGACGATCTACAACCCCGCGGGCGAGCGGGTTTTGGCGATCGATCTGAAAGGCACCGCCAAGGCATTGGACTATGCGCGGGACTGCCAGAACAAGAAGCTCTAGCGAATCGGATCGAACAACGCATCCGAAGCGGTGCAGTCCCGGATCACGTCCCGCCCACAGGGCACCGGGTCCAGATCACGTGACAGACAGATGCGCACTTCTTCGATGTAACCGTGCTTGCAAGTGACGGTGATCATGTCCGGCTCGAGCCTTGGATTGGCACTGAGGAAGGCATCCTCGACCACGCGCGCCGGCAGTTTCACGGCTTTGTCCAATTTGCGAAACACCGGCGGTCGGGTAATGCGCTCATAAGCCTGCCGGGACAGCTCGTAATAGTCCACCGCAGACAGGCCCGAACAGGTGCCGTGTTTCTTCCACTGGTGCCAGGCCAGGCCCGAACTGCCTTGAATATCTTCCATCTGTCGGGTCATCGCGCGGGACGGCGGTGCTTTGGCTGTCGGGCAATAGGACGGCCAGCCCTGGTGATATTGCGGCCACAATCCGTGCAGGATCCAGCCGTGATCGTGGCGCGCATCGCACTGGTCGGATCCGCGCGCGTCGCCTTCGCGGGCGCACCAGTTGGGCGACCAGCTCAGCGACAGGACGTAATAGTCGAACACGCCCGACTTCTCGCCATCGGCCAGCGCGGCCGTCGCGCCCAAAATCCACACCAGCGGCCCCAACAACGCCCAGCGCATTCGCCTCTTCCCTTCTTGCATCTGCACGACTATATACGGGCCAAGTTCCCCGACAACGGAAACCTGCCCCAAGACCACGGGGCCGCCGAATTCCGGCGACGGGACAGATGTATTCAAAGGAGACGGGCTGATGGCAAAACCCCTGATGGCCAAGGCAACCGCCGTTTGGCTGGTGGACAATACCACGATCAGCTTCAAGCAGATCGCGGATTTCGTGGGCATGCACGAGTTGGAAGTGCAAGGCATCGCTGATGGCGATGTGGCGGCAGGCGTCAAAGGGTTCGACCCGATCGCCAACAACCAGCTGACCCAGGAAGAGATCGACAAGGCCGAGAAAGATCCGCTGCACAAGCTGAAGCTCAAGTTCAACCCCGCCGCTGCCGGCGAGGAAAAGCGCCGCGGTCCGCGCTACACGCCGTTGTCCAAGCGCCAGGACCGCCCGAACTCGATCCTGTGGCTGGTCAAGTTCCACCCGGAACTGACCGATGGCCAGATCGCCAAACTGGTTGGCACCACCAAGCCCACGATCCAGTCGATCCGCGAGCGCACCCACTGGAACATCGCCAACATGCAGCCGATCGACCCGGTCGCGCTGGGTCTTTGCAAACAGTCCGAACTGGATGCCGCCGTCCAGAAAGCCGCCGCCAAGAAGGCCGCCGAAGGTGGCGTCATGAGCGATGACGAGCGCCGCAAGCTGGTCTCGACCGAACAGTCGCTGGAAATGGATGCCGCTCCCAAGATCCCCACGGCGATCGAGGGGCTGGAAACCTTCTCGCTGTCCGATGACAGCGACGAGGAAAAAGAAGACGAAGCAGTGGTGGATGCCGACAGCTTCTTCAACCTGCCCAAGGGCGGTGCCGAAGAAGACGACGAGGACGATCTGCGCAACTGACACTGTGCTGGCCCCGGTCCGATGGACCGGGGCCTTTTTTTGGAACTGGACCATGCTGAATATTCTATCGTCTATCTTCGGGCCGCACCGGGCGGTTTCGATCTACGCTTTCGCAAAAACCAAAGGACTGGCCATTCTGGGCGGCGTGGCCGTTATTGCCGTAGCTGCCGGTCTGCTGCTGTTCAGCGGCGATGGGAAACACGAACACGAAGCGTTTCTGACTGTTCCCGTACTGTCGGCTACGCCAATCAATGGTGATCTCAAGAACGGGGTCATCGCGTCGGTTCGATTGCCGGACGGATCGGCAACTTCAATCACCGCGACCGAGGCGCCGATCGCGCGCAGTGTCGGAACCACGGCCTGCGTAGAAAAGCGGGTTTTCGTTGACAGCGGCGAACCACGCTATCGGTTCAAATTGCCAAGCAACTGCGGCGCAAGCTGATATGCAGAACCGCCCGGAGAATACTCCGGGCGGTTTTCTTCTTACAGAAGCTGGAACAGGATCCCGGCTGCAATAGCTCCGCTGATCCCAAGCCCGATATAGGCTGCGAACACACGGGGTTTGACCAGAGACCAGACAGCCGCCATGGCCGGAATGGAACTGACGGCCCCGGCGATCATGAAGGACATCGCCGCGCCTGCGCTCATCCCCTGCTCCATCAGGCCGGCCAGAAGCGGCGGCGCGACATACGAGTTCAGGTAGGCCGGCATCCCGACAAAGGCGGCGATCACGATCGGCACGGCACCGTCGCCACCAACCAGCCGCGCGATCAGATCAGCCGGAACATAGCTGACCAGCAGCGCCTCGAGCACATAGGCCAGAGCGAGCCACTTCAGCAGGAACAGGCCGTTCTGCACAAATTCCCGACGGAACCGGACGCGGCGTTCGGGCTCTTGCCAAAAGCGCCAAAGCAGCGTGTCTTTCTTCGGACCGCAGCCACAGCATCCGGCCGGTTCATAGTGGCGCAGAGGTTGGGCAAAGGCACCCTGACGCATGAGAAAACGCACCGCGAACCCGCCGAACAATCCCAGTGCCACGGCGGCAAGGGCTTTGCCGATCGCAAATGGCCAGCCCAAGGCGCCCGCCGTAATCAAAAGCGTGGGCGGGTCAATCAACGGCGAGCTCAGCCAGAAGGCCATGACCGCCGACAAGGGCGCACCCAATGCAAGCAGGCCTGCGATGAACGGGATCACCTCGCAAGAGCAGAACGGAGCCAACCCGCCGAACAAAGCGGCCAGCAGGATCATCCGGGTTTCACGGCCCTCGAAGGCTCGGGCAACCATAGTCTCGGCCCCGCTGGCCTTGAGGTAGGACAGCAACAGCACTGCAAACAGGATGTACTGACCGGTGTGCACCAGAGCCTTGGCTGCAAAAGTCGTGACGTTCACCCAATTGCCCGGGTCCAGAATGGCCACAAGCACAAGGATCGCCGCGATCAGGGCCCAGGGTGTCTTCAGCAGACCGGACAGGGTTTGACCAACGGCCTTCGGGGATTGGGTCAATTCAGCCATCGTTGGCAACCTTTCTGGATTCATCCGCGCAGCATTCGCTGAGGATGAACTGCGCCAATGATCTCAATTCATCGAAACATGCACGGTTGATTGTGGTCCGACCGGATTTCTCCTGCTCGACCACGCCGCCCGCCGCCAAGAATCGCAGGTGATGAGCAAGGGTGGATGGTGCCATCCCCGTGCGGCTTTGGATTTCCCCGACCGTCAGACCGGCCTGTCCGGCCCGTACAAGGGTCTTGAGCACCTGCAATCGCGCCTCGGACCCCATCGCGGAAAACCCTGCAGCAGCTTTTTCCCACATTTGGTTATCTCCATTAAACTAGATTTCTAGTTTTTTAGTGATAAGCAGAGCCCGAGTCAACCGCATCGATAAATTTCCGTTGATCCCGAATAAGTCCAGATTGCCCTGTATTTAAGTCCAACATATAACGAGGCATGGGAATTTCGGTCGATACCTTCTTTCTGAAACCGGGCGGTCAGGGCACTCTGCAGGCGCAGATCCAGCAGATGATTGCCGAGGGCATCCTGTCAGGCCGCTTTCATGTCGGTGAGAAACTGCCGTCGTCGCGCAAACTGGCCGCGCATCTGGGTGTCAGCCGCATCACGGTGACGCTGGCCTATACCGAGTTGCTGGCAAATGACTATCTGACGGCCAAAGGCCGGTCCGGGTACTACGTGTCACAGAACGCGCCGGTGCCACCGAAATACACACCGGTTCAGCGCAGCGAAGAAACCGTCAACTGGGACGCCGCACTGGCCCGCCGCTTTTCCGAGGGTGATTTTCTGGCCAAGCCACCGGATTGGCGAGAATATAGCTATCCGTTCATCTACGGCCAGGCCGACCGCACCCTGTTTGATCATGCGAACTGGCGCCTCTGCGCCGTTCGGGCCCTTGGCCACAAGGATTTCGACTCGCTGACCGGCGACTACGTGGATCAGGACGATCCGTTGCTGATCGAGTTCATTGCCCGCCACACCTTGCCCCGCCGCGGTATCGCCGCTCGGCCCGAGGAAATTCTGATCACGCTGGGCGCTCAGAACGCCCTTTGGCTGACCTCGCGCATTCTTCTGGGCCATGGGCGCAAGGCTGCGATCGAGGATCCCAGCTACTACGCTCTGCACGAGCTTATGCGCTGCTCGGATGCCTCGATGACACCATTGCGGGTGGACAAGGATGGGTTACCGCCCGAGTCCATCCCGGACGGCACCGACGTGATCTACACCACGCCCAGCCACCAATGCCCGACAACCGCGACAATGCCCGTCGCCCGGCGTCACGACCTGTTGAAACGCGCCCGCGAACTGGACGCGATGATCGTCGAAGATGACTATGAGTTCGAGATGGCCTTCTTGGGTGCCCCGTCCCCGGCGCTCAAGTCCTTGGACAAGGACGGGCGTGTGGTCTACGTGGGCAGCTTTTCCAAGTCTTTGTTCCCGGGATTGCGGTTGGGGTACATGGTCGGATCCGAACCGTTCATCCGCGAGGCCCGCGCGCTGCGGTCGCTCGTTTTCCGACACCCACCCGGCCATATCCAGCGAACGGCGGCCTATTTCCTGTCGCTCGGGCACTATGACGCCCAGATACGGCGTATGTCCAAGGCTCTGATGCAGCGGCGCAAGACGATCGAGGACGCGATCGAGGCGAACGGGTTGACCGTGGCCGGACGCGGTGTCTTTGGTGGATCGTCGATGTGGATGAAGGCACCGGACCACGTCGACACCGCCGAACTGGCGAAAACGCTGCAGAATCAGAGTGTTCATATCGAGCCCGGTGCTGCGTTCTTCTCGGGGCCGGATCGGCCCAGGAACTATTACCGCCTGGGGTATTCCTCGATCTCGGCTGACCGGATACCTGTGGGAATCGAGCGGGTTGCGGCCGCAATCCGGGCCTGCTGAGGCCACACTGGACCTACTCCGGCGCCGTGTCTGGCCCTAACCCAGATGCCCCCGTTGCGCCAAAACCAATGGCAAGCCAAGGCGTATCGCCTGACCGTTTCCACCATTGCTTGGAGAGCGTCCAAATGAAAATGACGACAGAAGAGGCCTTTGTTAAGGTTCTGCAGATGCACGGCATCGAACACGCGTTCGGGATCATCGGCTCGGCCATGATGCCGATCTCGGACCTGTTCCCCAAGGCCGGGATCATGTTCTGGGACTGCGCTCATGAAGGCAGCGCCGGCATGATGGCCGACGGTTACACCCGCGCCACCGGCAAGATGTCCATGATGATCGCACAGAACGGCCCCGGCATCACCAACTTCGTCACTGCCGTCAAAACCGCCTACTGGAACCACACACCGCTGCTGCTGGTCACCCCGCAGGCCGCGAACAAGACCATCGGACAGGGCGGCTTTCAGGAAGTCGAACAGATGAAGCTGTTCGAGGACATGGTCGCGTATCAGGAAGAGGTCCGCGATCCATCCCGCGTTACCGAGGTTCTGAACCGCGTGATCATGAAGGCCAAGCGCGCCAGCGCCCCGGCCCAGATCAACATCCCGCGTGACATGTGGACCCAGGTCATTGACGTCGAACTGCCCGCGGTCGTCGATTTCGAGCGTCCCGCAGGCGGTGAAACCGCTGTCGCAAAGGCCGCCGAACTGCTGTCGAACGCCAAGAACCCCGTGATCCTGAACGGAGCGGGCGTGGTGTTGGCCAAAGGCGGCATCGAGGCCTCCAAGGCCCTGGCCGAGCGTCTGGATGCGCCGGTTTGCGTCGGCTACCAGCACAACGACGCCTTCCCCGGCAGCCATCCGCTGTTTGCCGGTCCGCTGGGCTACAACGGATCCAAAGCAGCGATGGAACTGATCAAGGAAGCCGACGTGGTGCTGTGCCTCGGCACCCGCCTGAACCCGTTCTCGACCCTGCCGGGCTATGGCATGGAATACTGGCCGGCCGACGCCAAGATCATCCAGGTCGACATCAACCCCGACCGGATCGGCCTGACCAAGAAGGTCTCGGTCGGAATCGTTGGCGACGCGGCCAAGGTGGCGACCGGCATCCTGAACCAGTTGAGCGACACGGCCGGAGACGAAGGCCGCGCCGAGCGCAAGGCCAAGATTGCCGAGAAGAAGTCGCGTTGGGCCCAGCAGCTCAGCAGCATGGACCACGAGGACGACGATCCCGGTACCAGCTGGAACGAGCGCGCACGCGCGGCCAAGCCCGACTGGATGAGCCCCCGCATGGCATGGCGCGCCATTCAGGCCGCGCTGCCGAAAGAAGCCATCATCAGCTCGGACATCGGCAACAACTGCGCCATCGGCAACGCCTACCCGTCCTTTGAGGAAGGTCGCAAGTATCTGGCCCCCGGCCTGTTCGGACCGTGCGGATATGGCCTGCCCGCCATCGTCGGCGCCAAGATCGGCTGCCCGGACGTGCCCGTAGTGGGTTTTGCCGGTGACGGCGCCTTCGGCATCGCGGTGAACGAGCTGACCGCCATCGGCCGCGAGGAATGGCCTGCCGTGACGCAGATCGTGTTCCGCAACTACCAGTGGGGCGCGGAAAAGCGCAACTCGACCCTGTGGTTCGACGACAATTTCGTTGGCACCGAACTGGACACCAAAGTGTCCTATGCCGGCATCGCCCAAGCCTGCGGCCTGAAGGGTGTCGTCGCTCGCACCATGGACGAGCTGACCGCCGCCCTGAACCAGGCCATCGAAGACCAGAAGAACGGCATCACCACCCTGATCGAAGCCCTGATCAACCAAGAACTGGGTGAGCCGTTCCGCCGCGACGCGATGAAAAAGCCTGTGGCCGTGGCCGGCATTTCGGCCGACGACATGGTGCCGCAGCAGGTCTGAGCGGGAACGGAGCTGGAGCGGATGACCCTGACACCCATCGAGTTGTTGCGTCAGCAAGCTCCGGCAATCCGGCCAATCGTTGCTCTGAGCGAAGGCAGTGATCCCCGCATCGTTGCGGGGGCGCTTGCCGCCCGGTCCGCAGGGCTGTCCGACATCATCCTTGTCGGACCGCGGGCAGAAATCGAGACCGAGTTGCAGGCGCAGGGCGCCGCACCGGGCGATGGCCTTTCCATCCATGACCCGACCGAGTCGCCGCTGACCGAGGAGTTCGCGGCCATCTACCACGATCTGCGCCGGCACAAGGGCGTGGATGCGGTGTCGGCCCGGTCCGCCGCCGAAACGCCCTTGGTCTACGCGGCCATGCTGGTCCGGACAGGGCGCGCCACGGGAACGGTCGGTGGCGCTGTCCACACGACCGGTTATGTAGTTCGAACGGCGATTCAGGTGATCGGCCTGGCCCCGGATGCCGGATTGGTGTCCTCGTTTTTCCTGATGTACCCGCCGGACCAGGGCGGACCTGATGCGCGCGCGATGCTGTTTTCCGATTGCGGGCTCGTGATTGATCCGACCGCATCGGAGCTGGCCCATATCGCAGCCGCCTCGGCCCAGTCGGCCCGGGCCATCCTGCGGGAACAGCCGTCGCTGGCGATGCTGAGCTTTTCGACCAAAGGCAGCGCAAGACATCCCGGTGTCGACAAGGTCACCGAGGCAACACGTCTTTTGCGCGAACAGCATCCCGAGCTGCATGTCGACGGCGAGCTGCAATTCGACGCGGCTTTTCACCCCCCCGTCGGCCAGAAAAAGGCTCCGGGATCGACAGTGGCCGGAAAGGCCAACGTCATGATCTTTCCCAATCTGGACGCGGGGAACATCAGCTACAAGATCACCCAGAGGATCGGTGGATACATGGCGATCGGCCCGGTGCTGCAGGGTCTGGCCCGACCGGCGAATGATCTGTCCCGCGGCTGCAGCGCCGAGGATGTCGAACAGATGATCGCCGTGACCGTGCTGCAGGCATTGGGAACATGACCATCAAATCTGGCGCCATCGTCAGAACAGTATTCTAAATCCGGGCTGAAAGTGACAAGTTCGTCCCGACGCAAACGACTGGATCCGCAAATGACCCATCAGCAGCCAATGCTCGACACGTCTCCCAAGGTCTCGGACGAGGTTCGCAAGACAACCTGCTACATGTGTGCCTGCCGATGCGGGATCAACGTCCACATGAAGGATGGCAAGGTCGCTTACATCGAGGGCAACCGTGACCACCCGGTGAACAAGGGGGTTCTGTGCGCCAAAGGCAGCGCGGGTATCATGCAGGTCAACGCCCCGTCACGCCTGCGCGCTCCGCTCAAGCGGGTGGGTCCGCGCGGGTCGGGTGAGTTCGAGGAAATCAGCTGGGACGAAGCGTTGGACATCGCCGTCGGCTGGCTCAAGCCGCTGCGCGAGGACAACCCCGAGAAGCTGGCCTTTTTCACCGGCCGTGACCAGTCGCAATCCTTTACCAGCTTCTGGGCCCAGAATTTCGGCACCTGCAACTATGCCGCCCATGGCGGTTTCTGCTCGGTCAACATGGCGGCCGGCGGCATCTACACGATGGGCGGCGCGTTCTGGGAATTCGGCCAGCCCGATTGGGACCGCACCAAGCTGTTCATGCTGTTCGGCGTGGCCGAGGACCATGACAGCAACCCGATCAAGATGGGCATCGGAAAGATCAAGGCGCGTGGTGCCCGCGTGATTGGGGTGAACCCGATCCGCACCGGCTACAACGCAGTGGCCGATGACTGGGTCGGCATCACGCCCGGGACCGACGGGCTGTTCATCCTGTCGCTGATCCATGTGTTGATGAAAGCCGGCAAGATCGACTTGGATTACATGAGCCGCTATACCAACGCGCCGGTGCTGATCAACGCCGCCGAAGGCTCTGAAAAGGGCCTGTTTCTGCGGGACGCGGACGGCAAGCCGCTGGTGATCGACCGGGTCACGGGGCAACCGACGGCCTTCGACAAACCGGGCGTCCGGCCCGACCTGACCGCCACCTATGACATAGACGGCATCACCCACCGCCCGGTCTTCCACCTGATGGCGGAAAAATACCTCAGCGACGAATACGCCCCCGAAGCGGTGGCCGAGGATTGCGGCGTACCCGCCAGCCGGATCCGCGCCATCGCCGGTGAGCTGGCGCGCGTCGCCTTTGAAGAGGCCTTTGAGCTGGACCAGGAATGGACTGACTTCCGGGGCGAAAAGCACAGCAAGATGATCGGCCGGCCGGTGGCCATGCACGCGATGCGCGGCGTTTCGGCCCATGCCAACGGATTCCAGACCTGCCGCGCGCTGCACGTGCTGCAGATCCTGCTTGGCACGGTCGAAGTCCCGGGTGGGTTCCGCTTCAAGCCGCCCTATCCGAAGCCGGTCGAGGCGCACCCGACCCCCCATTGCAAGGTCACGCCAAACTCGCCCCTGGACGGCCCGCATCTGGGTTTCGTGCGCGGCCCCGAAGATCTGGCCCTGAAGGCCGATGGCAGCCCGGCGCGCATCGACAAGGCCTTTACCTGGGAAAATCCGATGTCCAGCCACGGGCTGATGCACATGGTGATTTCGAATGCTCACGCGGGCGATCCCTACAAGATCGACACGCTGTTCATGTACATGGCCAACATGTCCTGGAACTCGACCATGAACACCAAGGGCGTGATCGAGATGCTGACGGACAAGGATGACAACGGAGACTACGTGATCCCGCGGATCATCTACTCCGACGCCTATTCCTCGGAAATGGTGGCCTATGCCGACCTGATCCTGCCCGACACCACCTATCTGGAGCGCCATGACTGCATTTCGCTCCTCGACCGCCCGATCTGCGAGGCCGACGGAGCCGCAGATGCGATCCGCTGGCCGGTGATCGAACCCGATCGCGACGTGCGCGGATTTCAGACGGTGCTGATCCAGCTGGCCAACAAGCTGGGTCTGCCGGGCTTCACCGATGAGGACGGCTCGGCCAAGTATACGGACTACGCCGACTACATGGTCAACCACCAGCGTAAGCCCGGGATCGGCCCGCTGGCTGGGTTCCGCGGCGCAGATGGCTCGCAGGTGGGTCGGGGCGACGTGAACCCGAACCAACTGGACCGCTACATCGAGAATGGCGGCTTCTACCTGGAACACATCCCGGACGAGGCCCTGTTCTACAAACCCTGGAACGCCGCCTATCAGGACTGGGCAGTGGGAATGGGCCTGTATGACAGTCCGCAACCCTACCTGTTCCAGCTCTATTCCGAACCGATGCGCAAGTTCCAGCTGGCAGCCGAAGGCCATGGTGACCGCCAGCCGCCCGACCACCTGCGCGGCCGCATCACGGAAACCATGGACCCGCTTCCGATCTGGTACGAGACCGACCAGACCGGAAACGAAGGCTTTACCGTCAACGCCCTGACCCAGCGCCCCATGGCGATGTATCACAGCTGGGGCACGCAGAATGCCTGGTTGCGGCAACTGCACGGGCGCAACCCGCTATATGTTCCCACCAAGCTGATGCGCGAACACGGACTGAAGGACGGGGACTGGGCCAAAGTCAGTTCTCCGCACGGAGAAATCACTGTGCCGGTGATAGAAATGGCTGCGTTGAACGACAACACCGTCTGGACATGGAACGCCATCGGTAAACGCAAAGGGGCATGGGCGTTGCAGCCCGACGCACCCGAGGCGACCAAGGGCTTTCTGCTCAACCACCTGATCCACGAATTGCTGCCACCCAAGGGCGACGGTCTTCGCTGGGCCAATTCCGACCCGATCACCGGACAGGCCGCGTGGTTTGACCTCAAGGTCAAGATCGAAAAAGCCGAAGCACCGGCAGACGCCCAAAGCCAGCCGGAATTCCCGCCAATCAAATCTCCGGTCGGCACCGGCCCCAAGGATCTCGCATGGAAGGTTGGCAAATGACGCTGCCCCACACTCCATTTGGCCCGCAATACTCCGGGGATGAATTGAGCCGAGCGGCTCAGGAGGGGGTTGCCCCCCTTTCGGCCCCGGCCCTCGACAAAGAGCAGACGCCATGACCCAACTTCCCCAATCCACCGAGCGAAAAATGGGCCTGGTCATTGACCTGGATACTTGCGTCGGCTGTCATGCCTGCGTGATCTCCTGCAAGGGCTGGAACACCGAGAACTACGGCGCCCCCCTGTCCGATCAGGACGCCTATGGCGCCAACCCCTCGGGCACATTCCTGAACCGGGTGCACTCCTACGAGGTGCAGCCGGCCGAAGGTGCCGCCCAGCTGATCCATTTCCCGAAATCCTGCCTGCATTGCGAGGATGCGCCCTGCGTCACCGTCTGCCCCACCGGCGCCAGTTACAAGCGGGTCGAGGACGGGATCGTGCTGGTCAACGAAAGCGACTGCATCGGCTGTGGCCTGTGCGCCTGGGCCTGCCCCTATGGCGCGCGCGAACTGGACGCCGCAGAGGGTGTCATGAAGAAATGCACCCTTTGCGTTGACCGCATCTACAACGACAACCTGCCCGAGGAAGACCGCGTTCCCGCCTGCGTGCGGACCTGCCCCGCGGGGGCCCGCCATTTCGGTGACTTGGGCGACCCCGACAGCGCGGTCAGCCAACTGGTGGCCGAGCGCGGCGGAATGGATCTGATGCCCGAAATGGGCACCAAACCGGTCAACAAATACCTGCCACCCCGCCCCAAGGATACAGTCGAAGAGCAGATCGACATCCTGGCGCCCCTGCTGGCGCCGATCGCCGACGAGCCGAAGGGCTTCCTTGGCTGGCTGGACAAGGCATTGGAGAAGCTCTGACATGCATCCCGCACCTTCCGTCATCCTGTTCACCACCCTGTCGGGGCTGGGCTTCGGCCTGCTGTTTTTCCTGGGCCTCGGCTTTCCGAATGTCTCGGGCTGGGTGGCCTTCGTGTTCTTCGCCATCGCCTATGCGCTGTCCGTGGGTGGTCTCATGGCCTCGACCTTTCACCTCGGCCACCCCGAGCGCGCGCTCAAGGCGTTCACCCAATGGAAGACAAGCTGGCTCAGCCGCGAGGGCTGGTGCGCAGTTCTGGCCCTTTTGGTCATGGGGCTCTATGCGATCGGCGTGATCTTTCTGGACCAACGCTGGTCCGGTCTGGGTCTGATCGGTTCGCTGCTCTCATTGGCGACCGTATTCACGACCTCGATGATCTACACGCAACTCAAGACGATCCCGCGGTGGAACCTGACACTGACGCCTGTGATGTTTCTGAGCTTCAGCGTGGCCGGCGGCGCGCTTTTGGCGGGGCAGACCGCATTTGCGATCCCGCTGCTGTTGATCGCCGCGCTGGTTCAGATTCTGTACTGGCGTTCGGGCGATCAGGCCTTGGCCAACTCGGGAACCAATCTTGGTACGGCAACTGGTCTTGGCGACAGAGGTTCTGTCCGCGCGTTTGAACCGCCGCATACAGGAACCAACTATCTGCTGCGCGAATTCGTTCACGTTGTCGGACGCAAACACGCAGACAAGCTGCGGGCCATTTCCTTTGCTTTGGCCTTCGTGGTTCCCGTCGGTCTGTTGATCCTGCCGTTCAACCACCTGGTCGGAGCGCTGGCGGTGCTGTCTCATATGGCGGGTATCGCAACTTCGCGCTGGCTTTTCTTTGCCCAGGCCGAACATGTGGTCGGGCTGTACTACGGCAAGCGCTAAGTCGCTCAGCAGGCAAGCAAAGGGCGGTGCCGGTTCTCCCGGACACCGCCCTTTTTCTTTCGGAACAAGCCTGATCAGATCAGGCCAGCATGCTCCATCGCGGCATCAATCGCGGCCTTTGTGCTGTCTTCCAGCGTCGTCAGCGGCGACCGCACTTCTTCGGTGCAGCGTCCCAGTTTGCTGAGCGCGTATTTCGCACCCACCAGGCCCGGTTCGATGAATATGGCCTCGTGCAGCGGCATCAACCGATCCTGATACTCCAGCGCCGTCGCATAGTCGCCCGACAGGGTCGCCTGCTGGAACTCGGCGCACAGCTTGGGGGCCACGTTCGCGGTGACCGAGATGCAGCCGACGCCACCATGAGCGTTGAAACCGAGGGCCGTCGCGTCCTCACCCGAAAGCTGGCAGAAGTCTTTGCCGCAGGCAGCGCGCTGCTGGCTTACGCGGGCAAGATCCCCCGTGGCGTCCTTGACACCGATGATCCGAGGCAGCTGCGCCAGCGCACCCATGGTGTCCGGGTTCATGTCGATGACCGAGCGGCCCGGAATGTTGTAGATGATGATCGGAATATCCGCACAGTCATGCAGTGCCCGAAAATGCGACAACAGGCCTTTCTGAGTCGGCTTGTTGTAGTAGGGCGTGACGACCAGGGCCGCATCCGCACCCACTTTCTGTGCGAATCGCACGAACCGGATGGCTTCGACCGTGTTGTTCGACCCGGCCCCGGCGATGACCGGCACGCGCCCCGCGGCGGCTTTGACCACCTCGGCCACTACGGTTTCGTGTTCCTCGTGGCTCAGCGTCGGGCTCTCGCCGGTCGTGCCGACGGGCACGAGACCGGTCGACCCTTCGGCAATTTGCCATTCCACCAATTGTTTGAGCGTATCCAAGTCCAACTCGCCGTTGCGGAACGGGGTGACGAGAGCTGGCATCGAGCCTTTGAACATGGAACGCTCCTTGAGGTTCAATCGTGTGATGCGCGCCGCGGGCCGACACGAATTTAGGTTTCTTGAGTTGATCCCGGCGGCGCAAGGTTTATCCTGAATGGCTGTATCCTCGGTTGGTCGGGAAATGCAAGGGATGACACGGATTCTGTCGCTGATCGCGACGATGATTCTAGCTTTGACGCTTCAAACTCAGGTCGTGCGGGCCGATGCGGTTTCCGATCTTCGGGCCGCAATGTCCGAAATGCGCAAAGGCGACTGGAACGCCGCCTTGCGCGTGGCCGGCACCCGCGGCTCGGTCGCGCGCGACATCATCGTGTGGCACTGGCTGCGCCAAGGGTTCGGCAGCTCTGGCGATGTTCTGGTCTTTCTGGACCGGCGGCCCGATTGGCCGGGCCTTGCCTGGCTGCGCCGCAAAAGCGAGCCGTCCTTTACCGGCGCGGACCCGGACCGGGTGCTGAAGTTCTACAAGGACAACCCGCCACAGACTGCCGAAGGAGCTCTGAACTATGCCGTGGCACTGAAGGCCAAAGGCCGAACCGGTGAGGCCGAGGCGGATATCGTCACTGCCTGGCGGACGATGCCGATGGGCTCGGGCTTGCAGCAGGACTACGTTCAGAACTTCGGGTCACTGCTGAAACCGCATCACGAGGCTCGTCTGGACCGAATGCTGTGGGATGGTCATCTGATCAGCTCGGCCCAGATGCTGCCGCTGGTCAGCGAAGACTACCGCAAACTGGCCGAAGCGCGGATCGCCCTGCAAAAGCGCCAACCCGGCGTGGATGGCAAGGTTGCCGCCGTTCCGAAGGCGCTTGCCGATGATCCGGGGCTGGCCTTTGACCGGTTCGTATGGCGGGACCGCAAAGAGCTGGACGACAGCGCCATTGATCTGATGCTGGCGCGCTCGACCAGCCCGCAGGCACTGGGCGAACCCGACATGTGGGCCGAAGGGCGACGCAGGCTGGCTCGGCTGGAAATGCGTCAGGGTGATGCGAACCGGGCCTATGCCATCGCCGCCAATCACCACATGACACCCGAGATGGGGTATGGTTATGCCGACCTCGAGTGGCTGTCGGGTTTCCTGGCTTTGCGCAAGCTGAACGACCCGGCCACGGCCGTTCGGCATTTCCAGAACTTTCTGGGGGCTGTGAAGTCTCCGATCTCGATGGGTCGGGGCGGGTATTGGTTGGGCCGGGCCTACGCCGCAACCGGAAACGCCGAGAAAGCCTACGAGGCTTATGCAATCGGCGCCGACTATCAGACCTCGTTCTATGGTCTGTTGGCTGCAGAACAGATCGGACGGCCATTTGACAGCGACCTGGCCAACCCGCGCCGGGCGCCCCATTGGAAACAAGCCGAGTTCGCCAAGTCCAGTGTGCTTGAGGCGGGGCTGCTGCTGATACGAGCTGGTGAGCCGGAATTGGGCGAACGGTTCCTGACGCACCTGGTCGAGAGCCTGGATCCGGTGCAGGCCGGCCAGCTGGGTGATCTGGCGGTCGAGTTGAAGGAGCCGCATCTGGCGGTGATGATCGCCAAACGGGCCGCGACGAATGGAGTCGTATTGCCCGCGGCGTATTATCCAGTCCATCCCGTTGCGGATATCGGATTGCCAATGGCCAAGGAAATGACCCTGGCCATCGCCCGCCGCGAAAGCGAATTCGACCCGGTCGTGATCAGCGGTGCCGGCGCGCGCGGCCTGATGCAGGTGATGCCTGCGACCGCCAAGCTGGTCGCGCAGGAACTTGGCATTCTCAGCGGCCATCAGACGGGACGTTTGACCTCGGATTGGCGATACAACGCCAAACTGGGGGCAAACTATCTGGCCGGGCTGGCTGCTGAATTCAACGGCAACGTCGTGATGATGGCCGCAGGTTACAATGCCGGCCCCAATCGCCCGAAATCATGGATGGACCGCTACGGCGACCCGCGGACCGGCGCGGTGGATATCGTCGACTGGATCGAGACGATCCCCTTCAACGAGACCCGCAACTATGTGATGCGGGTGACCGAGAGCCTGCCTGTTTACCGCGCAAGGCTGGGCAAACCCGCGCTGCCGATCCCCTTCTCGCAGGAGTTGGTCGGATCAACCCTGTCTGCGTTCGCGCCATAGGGTGAACAGACCCGCCGCTACCACCAGCCCCGCCCCCGCGATCACCGCGGGGCGCAGGGTCTCGTCAAAGATCGTGATGCCCAGGATTGCGCTCCACATCAGGTGGAAATAGGCAAAGGGCTGTACGGCGCTGGCCTCGGCCATCTCGTAGCACTTGATCAGCAGCCAATGCCCCAGAACGCCGGTAATGCACAGCAGCCCCATCCAGAACCAATCCCGCGGCACCATCGGCTCCCAGAACCACAGGCCGATGCAGGTCATGACCAATGCTCCGACGATCCCGGTCCAGAAGAAACTGGTTGCGGTGCTGTCCTGACGCGCAGCATAGCGGGTCAACAGACCATAGAACGCAAACATCAGCGCCGAGATCAGAGGGATCACTGCCCACGGATTGAAAACACCCATGCCGGGCTGCAGAATGATCAGCACGCCAACGCATCCGACCCCGATGGCCGACCAGCGCCGCCAGCCGACCTTCTCGCCCAGCACAGGGCCGCTGAGCGCGGCGACCAGAAGCGGATAACAGATGAACACCGCCTGGCTCTCGATCAGACCGAGAATGGTAAAGCCGTAGACGGCGACGCAGATCTCGCCGGCAAGCAGCAGGCCGCGCAAGATCTGCAGGCCCGGTTGCCGCGTCCGGGCGGCGGCTACCAGACCACCGGGTGCACGCGCCGCCAAGGCAATCACGAAAGCCGCAAAGAACCAGTATCGCAGCATGACCACCATGTAGGTGTTGTACGTGCCGGCCAGATGGCGCGAGATGCCGTCCTGCAGCGCAAACACGATCGTGGCCGCGATCATCAGCGCAATACCCGCCCGCACGTTGTTTGTCTGGGTCATGCCTTGGTCGCCCGCATCATGTGCCGTTTGCGGCCGTATCCCGGCGCGCGGGATACCGAAAACCCGGCATCCTGCAACCCACGCCGCACGAACCCGGCTGCGGTGTAGGTGGCAGCCGTCCCTTCGGGCGCTGTATGGACCGCCACTTGCCGCATCAGTTCCGGCTGCCACAGCTCAGGGTTCTTGGCGGGCGAGAATCCATCCAGGAACCAGGCATCGGCGAGCCCGTCCCAAAGGGGCAGCGTCTGGCGGGCGTCACCTTCGATCACGGTCAGACGCAGCGTGTCCAAATCACATCCGCCACCCTGCCATCGGTCAAGGAACCGGTCGGCCCAGGGCGCCAGCTCGGGAAAGGCCGCAAGCGCGCGGTTCATATCGGCAGGGGCCATCGGAAAGGCTTCGAAACTGGTGAACGTCAGCGGACCCGATTGCCCGGACTTCTCCCATTCCGACCAAGCGGTCAGCATGTTCAGTCCGGTTCCGAACCCCAGCTCGGCGATGTGAAAACCGGGGGCAAAGCGCGCGGGCAGATCGTTGCCCTGCAAAAAGACATGACGGGTCTCCTCCAGCCCGTTCTGAAGGCTGAAATAGGGGTCGTCGAAACGATCAGAAACAGGGACTGTCTCATCCCTCCACGACAATTTGGCGCGCTGGTCTGCCATCGGGAATTCCTGTAGCTAAGCGGTGCGACACTGAACAAGGAAAAGGGGATTGGCAATGGTCGATGTGACGATCCGCGGGGCTGGGATATTCGGCCTGTCCATCGCCTGGACCTGTGCGCGACGTGGCGCCAGGGTCCGGGTCGTCGATCCTTACGGCGCGGGTTCAGGGTCCAGCGGTGGGCTGGTGGGTGCCCTTGCCCCGCACGTTCCGGAAAACTGGAACGACAAGAAAGCATTTCAATTCGAAAGCCTGCTGATGGCCGAACCGTTCTGGCGACAGGTGGAAGCCACCGGCGGCGTTTCGCCCGGCTATGCGCGTCTGGGGCGGATCCAGCCCATCAACGACCCAAAGAGCCTCGACCTGGCGCATCAGCGTGCGGCCTCGGCCCGCGACCTTTGGCAGGGTCGGGCTGAATGGACCGTGGTCGAGGCGCGCTCGGTCGGATCATGGTGCCCGCCCAGCGCAACGGGTTTCGTCATCCACGATACGTTGAGTGCACGCATGCATCCACGCCGGGCCTGCGCAGCGCTGGTGGCCGCGCTGGCCGTGATGGGGGTTGAGGTCGTGCCCGAGGCCCCGGACACCGGGGCAGTCATTCATGCGACCGGGGTGTCCGGCCTGTTGGAACTGTCCGATGCTTTCGGCAAGGCGGTCGGAAACGGGGTCAAGGGACAGGCGGCACTGCTGCGGTTCGACGCGGGCCAGGTGCCGCAGCTGTTTGCGGAGTCGATCCATTTCGTGCCCCACGCCGACGGGACACTGGCCATCGGCTCGACGTCCGAGCGGGACTATGACGACCCGACCGGCACCGATGCTGCGCTTGACGATGTGATCCAGCGCGCGTTGCAGGCGGTTCCTGTTCTACACGGCGCGGAGGTGATCGAGCGTTGGGCCGGAGTCCGCCCCCGCAGCAAGAGCCGAGCGCCAATGCTGGGCGCACACCCGCTGCACAAGGGTCAGTTCATTGCCAATGGCGGCTTCAAGATCGGGTTCGGCATGGCCCCAAAGGTAGCCGAGGTCATGGCAGACCTTGTACTGAACGGACAGGATTCGATCCCCGAAGCCTTCCGCCCCGAGGCGTCACTGTGACCGTGGAAGGGCCACGGCCTGCATGCACTGCCGACCGTCCGGACCGCGGACCCAAAAATCGTTCCCGTTTCGGCACAGCGTGGCAGGCTCGAAATGCATCAGCGGAGAGGACGCGCGAAAGGAAAACTCGGCCAGCGGCCCCATGAGATCAGTGGCGAGCAGCATCAGGTGCTGCGCCAGAAGCGGTCCATGAACCACCAGCCCGGCATAGCCTTCGACATCGCGGGCATAGTCAAGGTCATAGTGGATGCGGTGGCCATTGAAAGTCAGCGCCGAGTACCGAAACAGCAGCGTGGTGTCGAACGCGACCTGGCGCAGGTCTGTTTCGTCCGTCCGGGCAACCGGGGCCGCTGGTTTTGGTGCATCGGCCGACGGATCCTCGCGATAGACAAGGTCCTGCCATTCGGTCAGGCACAGCGTGTCGTCCTGCCAGATTTCGTGCTTGAGGGTCACAAACCCCAAGGGCCCAGTCCGTCCGGTCTTGGTGCTTACATTGCTCAAGGTCGAGCGGCGTTCCGCTGGTGTGCCAGCGATCAGCGGAGCGGCGAACCGCAGTCGCCCACCGGCCCACATCCGACGCGGAAGACCCAGGTCGGGTACCAGCCCTCGGCCCACCGCGGGATGGCCGTCGCGCCCCAAGTCCCCGGGCGGGCGCGGTGACCAGAAATACAGCTGGTGAAAGAACGGCGGCAGCGACGTGCCCATACCGATCGAAGGTGCCTGCCCCAACGCCACCTGAAACGCCGCCGCCCGGGCAGGGTCCATCACGTCATGTTGAATTTCCGAGGAAACTTGATCCGTCATGGGCGCACCCTAAGCAGGCCCGGCCAGCCCGACAAGGCTCAGAAACCTGCTTCGGCCCGCAGCTTCTCCATCAACTGGCCCAGCGTCCGTTCGTACCGGTCGCTGCGCAACCGACCTGCATCGTCGAACTCGTTCGAGCTGTCGGCCAGATGAATTTCGGGGCCCTGAAGGATGCGCGGCTGAAACGGCACCATGAAAGACCGCAGGATCATCTGCGCCCGTTCGCCTCCGGCCCGGCCCGCCGCTGCTGACATCACCGCAACCGGTTTGTCGGCCCAGGGATTACCCTTGGTCCGGCTGACCCAGTCCAGCGCGTTCTTCAGAACGCCTGACGGCCCCTTGTTGTATTCCGGAGTGGAAATGACCACCGCATGGGCACTGGCGATCTGATCCGCCATGATCTGAACTTCGGCCGGGACCCCCTCGGCCTCCTCAGCATCTCCATCATAGAGCGGTAGGTTCAGATCAGCTTCGATGAACGTTCCCGCGCCGAACAGGCGCGCCGCTTCGCGGATCAGGCGTCGATTGGTGGCGTTCTGCCGCAACGAGCCGGACAGGCCCAGAAGGATCGGTTCGGACATCAGGATATCTCCGTCATGTGTTTCGGCTGCAGTTTAGTCATCCCGACCGCAAACCATAGCCCGCCTGACGCGCAGTCAATGTGCAAAAAGAAAGGGGCCGCTCGCGGCGGCCCCCGGCGGTTTGCTGTTGATCGGCTCAGGCGTTGCCGCTTGGCACGATCACGATCTCGACCCGGCGGTTCTGCGCCTTGCCCTCGGGCGTCAGGTTCGAGGCGATCGGTTGGTTTTCACCGCGGCCGATCGTGGCGATACGCGCATAGCTGACGCCATTGGCCTGCAGAACATCCGCCACCGAATTGGCGCGGCGTTCGGACAGGATCTGATTGTAGCCGGCTTCACCATCGCTGTCGGTGTGCCCGATGATCTGTACGTTCGAGTTGGGATAGTTCACCAGGTTTTGCCCCACGCGGACCAGATCCGCTCTCAGCGCAGGCCGGACCGTGGCGCTGTCGGTATCGAAGGTAATGTCATTCGGAACCGTGACGATCAGCCGGTCTCCGGCGTTGACGATCGTGATACCGTCATTGGCCAGTTGCTGACGCAGTTCGGCTGCCTGCCGGTCCAACTGGTTGCCGATCAACCCGCCGCCGGCAGCACCAATGGCCGCACCGGAAACGGCACCCAGCCCAGGGTTCGAGTCATTGGCGATGGCGCCAACACCGGCGCCAATCAGACCGCCCAGCAACGCTCCCTGCTTGGCGTTCTGGTTCGGGTCGTCCTGAACCCGCAATGTACCGGGGTCGGTACAGGCCCCCAGCACAAATGCGGCGCTCAGCCCGACCGGCAGCAAGAATCTGGAAATTTTCATGGGTTCACCTTCTGCTCCTGCACCCGTTTTTCCGGGTTACGTGTTTGACGTGATTATAGCACGCCTGACACAAACAGGCTCAAGCGACAAAAACGTGAGATCGGCGAATACCCGCCGCCCCGAAGGCGCTCAGAAATCCGGCAACGCGCGAAATTTCATCGATATGCCATCCTCAGGGTGTTTGACGCGCAATTCCTCGGAATGAAGCATCAGCCTGGGGAAATCGCGCGCTGGTCCTTCGGCATAGAACGGGTCGCCCAGGATCGGATGGCCCAGTGCCTGCATGTGGACCCGCAACTGGTGCGAGCGACCGGTTTTTGGAAACAGGCGAACGCGGGTGGTGTCCCCGTCGTACCGGACGACCCGCCAATCCGTGACCGCCGGCTTTCCGGTCTCGTGGCACACCATCTGGCGCGGCCTGTTGGGCCAATCCACGATCAACGGCAAGTCTACCGTGCCGGTTTTGGGTTCCAGCCGGCCCCACACGCGGGCGACGTAGGTTTTTCGTGTCTGCCGGTTTTCGAATTGCTGCCCCAGATACCGTTGAGCGTGCGGTGTCTGGGCAAAGATCATGACGCCTGAGGTATCGCGGTCCAACCGGTGGACCAGCAAGGCCTGCGGAAATGCGGCCTGCACACGGACCAGCAGACAATCGGCCAGGTGCTCTCCACGGCCGGGCACCGACAGCAGGCCCGCCGGCTTGTTCACCACGATCACCTGCGCATCCTCGTGCAGCACGTCCAGCGGCGTTTTGGGGGGATCATAGGTATCGCTCATGCGCGCTGCCTATCGCAGGGCGCCGCCTCTCGCAACGTCGTCCTTGCGAAGAGAAGGCTTCTCGGCAACTCTCGCGCCAGGCAGAGGAGATGACATGCAACCGACGATCGAACGAATGCAGGAAGTGGTCGCCAAGGGCGACGAGAGCCTGATCCATGAATTGCTGGCCGAAGACGTGCAGTTCCTTCCGCCGACCTACTACAGCACCTGGACAGGCCGCGCCCCGGTGGCGGCGGTATTGGGTCATGTTGGACAGGTTTTTTCCGAGTTTCGCTACCGCCGGATCATGGGCGATGGCAAAGACTGGGCATTGGAGTTTCAATGCAAGGTGGGTGAACTGGACGCGGTTGGCGTTGACCTGATCACGCTCAACGACGACGGGCTGATTCAGACATTCGAAGTCGCCATGCGTCCCTACAAGACCGTTGGCGCCCTGCGCGAGGCCATGATGGCGCGCGTCATGAAAGACCCCCGGTTCCTGGAATTTCGTAACGCTTTGAGCTGAGCCATCCGTGCCCATTGCCGCCGATCAGCTTCTGAGAGTTCCGCTGCTGCCGGTGCTGGCGGCACAGGCTCTGCTGGTGCGGCGAAGGGCCGTGGGGCTGCCCGAACCTGCTGGTGCGCGTGAGGGCCGGCAAGGCCGCGGGCCGAGACTGCGCCTGCTGATCGCCGGCGACAGTTCAGCCGCAGGTGTTGGGGCAGGCACTCAGGAACAGGCGCTGTCGGGCCAGTTGGTTAAACTGCTCGGCCGCCAGTTCAGCGTGGAGTGGCGCCTTGTTGCAACGACCGGCCACACGACCGGTGACACGATCGAAGACCTGCGCAGGATCGAAGGCCAGTTTGACGCGGCTGTTACGGCCTTGGGCGTCAACGACGTCACCCGAGCCGTGACCTGCAACCGGTTCAAACGGCAGCAGGCAGAGTTGATGCGCTTGCTTACCGTCGATCTGGGCGTGCGGACTGTGATCGTGACGGGCGTCCCGCAGATGGATCGGTTCCCGGCCTTGCCACAGCCCTTGGCATGGGTTCTGGGCCGGCAATCCGCGCGCCTTGACGAAGGGCTGAGAGAGGTGATCGCGAGCTTTCCACAGGCCCGGCATCTGGCACTGCACCTGCCCGACGATCCGGCCTTGGCCGCTGTGGACGGCTATCACCCAAGCCCCAAAGCCTATCGCCTTTGGGCAGAGCAGGCCGCGCGAATGATCCTCGATCAGGTCTGACCGCGCACCTGACGGATCATGGGCACTGAATAGACAACCAGTGCGACCCAGATCAGCGGAAAGGCAATCATGCGCCCGCGGTCGATCTGCTCACCAAACAGCGTGATCGCCGTGATGAATATCATGGTCGGCGCGATGTACTGCAGGATGCCCATGGTCGAAAGTCGCACCAGCTTGGCCCCGTTGGCATAGACCAGCAGCGGAACGGCGGTCACGATACCTGCCCCGGCCAACAGCATGGTATCCGTTGCGGCGCCTCCAAAATGTCCGGAGCCCTGCACGCCCAACCAGGTTACGTAAGCCAGCGCGGGAACCAACAGAATCAGAACCTCAAGCAGGAATCCCTGGTTTGGTCCGATGGGCAACGAGCGCTTGAAGAACGCGTAGAATCCCCAGCTGACCATCAACCCCAGCGCCGCCCATGGCAGACGGCCGGCCTCGACCACCAGAACCAGAACGCCCAAGGCGGCAAGCCCCACGGCAATCAACTGTGTTCGGGTCAGGGACTCGCGCAGCATGATCGCTCCCAGCGCTATGCTGAACAGCGGGTTGATATAATACCCCAGCGCCGCGTCCAGAGCGTTGCCACTGGCGATCGCCCAGACGTAGATAGCCCAGTTCACTGAAATCAGGGCCGCCGTCAGGCATGCCATTCCCAACATGCGCGGATCGCGCAGCGCCGCCTTCAGATCACCCGTTCGCCCCAGCGCCACCAGCAACAGCCCGGCCACCGGTACCGACCAGATGATGCGATGCGCCACGATTTCGACGGGACCGATATGCGCCATTGCCTTCATGTAGAGCGGCAGAAAACCCCAAAGGACATACGCCGTAACAGCCAGCGCAAGGCCTTTTGGCGAATCCGTGTTCTGGGCTTGGGTCGGGCGCTCGGCCATGAATGGTCTCCAGCTGATACCCCCCGTCTTTAGGCAAAGTCCTTTGCCATTGAAACTCAGAAAAGCTTGAAGACGCCCATAACGAATTGTGATGGGTCGGCAGCCCTGTGGTCAGGGGTGCGACCGGCGGAACCATGTTCGGCTCTGCATTGTTTTTCGCTAAAGTCTTGGCCAGATGGAGGCCTCGTCAAGAACCTCCATCCGTCACTATGCAATTGCGTGGGAGCAACGCCCCCAACCCGCCATCAGACCTTCACACGTTCGGATTTCGGATCGTACATGGGTTTGAACGACGCCTCGGCGCGGACCTTAACTCCACAGACGTCAATCTCGTATGTCGAGGACAGCACGTCGGCCGCGCTTTCGCCCTTGCAGGGGACATAACCCATGCCGATCGCGCCACCCAAAGTGTGGCCATAGTTTCCTGAGCTGATGTAACCCACATATTCGCCATCGCGGATAATCGGTTCGTTGTGGAACAGCAGCGGTTCAGGGTCGGTCAGCTTGAATTGCACCAGCCGGCTGTGGGGGCCGCTGTCCTTGCGGGCAATCACCGCATCTCGGCCAATGAAATCACATCCCTTGTCTACCTTGACGGCAAAGCCGAGACCGGCGTCCACAACGTGATCTTCGCAGGTGATGTCATGGCCGAAGTGACGGAAGCCCTTTTCGATCCGGCAGCTGTCCATCATGTGCATGCCGCACAGCTTCAGGCCCATGTCCTGCCCAGCCTCGTGCAGCGTTTCGAAAACGTGGCCGGCCATATCCGACGACACGTAGACCTCCCACCCAAGTTCGCCCACATAGGTCACGCGGTGAACGCGTGCCAGGCCCATTCCGATCTCGATTTCCTGCGCGGTGCCGAATGGGTTTGCCGTGTTCGAGAAGTTGTTGGGCGAAACTTTTTCAAGCAAGGTCCGCGCGTTGGGGCCCATCACCGCCAGAACGCCTTCGCCGGCCGTGACATCGGTGATGACCACATTGAAATTGCCCGAATGACGCATCATCCACGTCTGGTCGGCCAGTCGCGTCGCCGCCGGGGTCACGACCAGATAGGCGGTCTCGGAAAGGCGGGTCACGGTCACGTCTGCCTCGATCCCGCCATGCCGGTTCAAGAATTGGGTGTAGACGATTTTGCCGTTTGGAACCGCGTAGTCGCCGCCACCGATATAGTTCATGAAAGCCTGGGCATCGGGGCCTTCGACCCGAATTTTTCCGAACGAGGACATGTCATACATGCCCACGTTCTCGCGCACTGCGCGGTGTTCGGCGGCCGAGTTCTCGAACCAGTTCTGGCGCTTCCAGCTGTAGCGGTATTCGCGTTCCTGCCCCTCATTGGCAAACCAGTTCGCGCGCTCCCAGCCGGCCAGCTCGCCAAAGACGGCGCCGTGTTCCTTGAGGTAGTGGTGGAACGGCGTCCGGCGCACGCCGCGCGCCGTGGCCTTTTGCCGATAGGGGTAGTGGTCGGCATAGAGCAGGCCCAGCGTTTCCTTGGACCGCTCGAATAGATACTGCTTGTTGCCCTGGAATGGCTGCATCCGGCTGATGTCTACGTCGCCCAGGTCAAAGGGTTTTTCACCCGAGTCCATCCATTCCGCCAGCGCCATTCCCGCGCCGCCCGCAGACTGGATCCCGATCGAGTTGAACCCGGCGGCGACCCAGACATTGTCCATCTCGGGCGCAAGGCCAAGGTGATAGGCGTCGTCGGGAGTGAAGGATTCCGGCCCGTTGAAGAAGGTATGGATGCCCGCCTCGGCCAGCATCGGCATGCGGTTGCAGGCGGCCTCGAGGATCGGTTCGAAATGGTCGAAATCCTCGGGCAGTTGGTCGAACTCGAAACTGTCGGGGATGCCGTCCATCGCCCAGGGCTTGGCGTTGGGCTCGAAGGCGCCCAGCAGGATTTTCCCGGCGTCCTCCTTGTAATAGGCGCATTCGTCCGGCACCCGCAGAACCGGAAGCTGGGTCAGGCCGTCGATGCCCTCTGTCACGATGTAGAAATGCTCGCAGGCATGCAGCGGAACGTTCACGCCCGCCATGCGCCCCACCTGATGCCCCCACATGCCGGCGCAGTTGACCACCATGTCACACTCGATATGGCCCGAGGCGCTGCCATCATCCGCCACCCAGTCGACGCCGGTAACTTTGCGGCCCTGCTTTGCGATCTCGGTGACCTTGACCCGTTCCTTGACGACGGCGCCGCGCTGACGGGCACCCTTGGCCAGCGCCAGCGCGATATTGGCCGGGTCGCCCTGGCCGTCCAGCGGCAGATAGACGGCGCCCTTGACCCCATCCAGATTCAGATGCGGATAAAGCTCGGCCACCCGCTCGTTCGAGATCTCTTCGACCTCAACCCCGAAGGCGCGGGCCATGGCGGCCTGGCGATAGATCTCTTCCTTACGCTCATCCGTCAGCGCCACGGTGATCGAGCCGCAGCGTTTGAAGCCGGTGGCGACGCCGGTTTCCTCCTCGAGCGCGCCATAGAGTTCCTGGCTGTATTTCGCCAGTTTGGTCATGTTCGCGGTGGCGCGCAGTTGGGCGATCAGGCCAGCCGCGTGCCAGGTCGTGCCACTGGTCAGCTGCTTGCGCTCCAGCAGAACAACGTCGCTCCAACCTTTCTTGGTCAGGTGATAGGCCACCGAGGATCCGATCACACCGCCACCGATGATCACCACGCGGGCCTTGCTGGGAAGATCAACCATTCCGAAGTCTCCAATCTCGAGTCGGCGTCAGAGTGCCACGAACAGGCGACAAAAAATGCATCAAAAACGTCAACTGCAGCACAAAAATCACCGCAGCGCCGATTGGCGTTTCTGGCGGCGCAGAGCGAATGGCGTGATCCCAAAAAAGCTTTTGTAGACGGATGAGAACCCGTTGGGAAAGCCGCAGGCGAGGCCGATTTCGCGCACGCTCATAGTGGTATTCAAAAGCAGGTTGTTGGCCTTGGCCAACCGCATCTCCCGGTAGAACCCATTCGGTGTGGTGCCAAAGAATGTCTTGAATTTGCGCTCCAGCGAGCGGTTCGACATTCCAAGCTCTTCGACCAGTTGATTGATGGGTAACGGATCTTCGATATTGGCCTGCATCAACTTGATGCACTGATCCAGCCGGGCGTCCCCGGTCGTTGTCGTCTTGGCGCCCGAAAACGGCTGCAACGACGAAAAGTCGCGGATGTGTTCGTGCAGCATGATGTCAGCCACCGTCATCTTGGCCGGCCCCGAGATGTGACGCCCGATCACCGCCAAAGCAATATCGGCCGTGGCCCCCATTCCCGCGCAGGTCACGACCGGGCCCTGCTCGGTCGCGATCGAAAGCTTAGCCTCGAACCGGGCACCGCGTTCGCGGAAGATCGACGCGTTTTCCCAATGTGTTGCCATGTCGGGCGTTCCGTGTTCGTCGATGTATCGGCTGGCGGCCTCGGCCAGCAAAAAGACCTGCGCACCGCGATAGGTATAGTCGGACACAACCCGGCCCAGCGACAGCTCGGGCTGGTCCGGGTCGGTGTTGCCGATCACGAACAGATAGTCGGCGTCCGGTTGGCGCGTAACGGGCTGGGTCGGAATGCTGGCGCCGCTGCTGCTGACGATGGTCCCTCCCTTGAGCGACCGATAGGCATAAGTGAACGGCGGGTGCGGGCAAACCCGATTGGCGAGACGCAGCACATCCACCACCGACGCCAGTTCCAGCAGAACGAAGCCCGGCGCGGTGATGATGTCAAAATGCCACTGCGCCTTGACGCCTTCGGGTTTTCCAGGGTCCGGTTTCTCCGCCATACCCGCCACTCACACGATCCTGTGCCCGGCCGAGCGCAGGGCGTTGGCCAAAGCTTCGATGTGCTCAGGGCCCACTTCGCAGCATCCACCGATGATCGTGGCCCCTTGGTCAACCCAACTCATCGCATGTACGGCATAGGCCGACGGGTCCAGATCGTGGCGCGCCTCCAGCGCGTCGACTGTCGGAGCGTCTTTCAGGAAGCCGTCGGAAATCCGGGTGAAACCATTCGCGTAGGCACCGTAGGGCTTTTCAAGTTCCGCAAGGATCTCCAGCGCCGCGGGCACCGCCTCGGGTCGGGTGCAATTGATCAGAACCGCCTGGGGATCGAAGCGTTCGACCAGTGGCGCGATCGCGCCCAGCGGTTCGCCCGACCTCAGCTGCGTACCGTCCTCGTCCATGACCGACAGGGCCAGCCAGACCGGCTTGCCACAGCCTTCAGTTCCACGCAGCGCGCCTTCGGCCTCGGTCACGGACGAGACGGTTTCGATCAGAAACAGGTCCACCCGGTTCTGCATCAATCGCACCAGTTCCGCGAATTTCTGCGCGGCCTCGTCGGGATCGGGGTTCAGATCGGGGCGATAGGTGGCCAGCAAGGGGCCCAGCGCACCGGCGATACGCCCCGCCCGCCCATAGCGCGCCAGTTCGGCCTGTGTCAGAGCCGCATCAATAAGTTGCTCCAGCTGGTCCTCGATCCCCGCTCGTACGAGGCGAGAACGGTGCACGGCGTAGGTGTTTGTCGTCGCGACGGTTGCCCCGCGGTCAAAATAATCCCGATGGATGTCTCCGACCAACCCCGGCTCGTCGATCATTACGCGGGTTGACCACAAGGCGGTTGGCTGTTCGCCACGACGTTTGACCAGCTCTTGACCGATCGAACCATCCAACAGCGTGATGTCTGCCATCTCGGTGCCTCCTTACGGTATGAGAACCAGCTTTCCGGGCAGGGTCTTTGATTGAAAGTCCGTCTGCGCCTGGACGATCTCGCGCAGCGGGTAAGTCTTGGAAATCAACGGCTTGATCCGACCCGCGTTCATCAACTCGACCAGTCGGCCAAAAACTTCGAAGGCTTGGTGAGTGCAGCCGTGGATCGTGATGTCGCGCAGGTAGATTTCGCGCAGATCAGCCTGCACGATCGGGCCGGCGATGGCCCCGGACACGGCATATTGGCCGCCCGGCTTCAGTGCCAGGATCAGGCCGGAAAAGGCCGGGCCGCCGACCACGTCGATCACCACGTCAAAGCTGTCCTGAGGCAGCGGCGCGTCGCGCTCGAACGTACCAGCCGCACCCTGCGCCCGTACCACTTCGGCCTTGGCGGCACTGGTCACCCCCCACACGGTTGCTCCCCGCAAGGCTGCCAATTGCACGGCCGCCAGCCCGACGCCGCCCGAGGCGCCGGTGATCAGCACCTTGTGCCCGGCAGTCACGCCCGCGCGGGTCAACAGGTTCTCGGCCGTGCCAAACGCACAGGGGATGGCGGCGATTTCCACGTCCGACAGCGGTGAGGCGGTCACGTCATAGAGGTCATCCGCCTCGAGCAGGCAGTATTGCGCAAAAGACCCGTCGATCTCGGACCCAAGCGCGATGAAGCCTGTCGGGTTACCCGGGCGCGGGCGCGGCAGGTTGATCGGGCAGGTCACGCGTTGCCCCGGTTTGACGCCGGCACCCGGCCCGATCTGCTCGACTATGCCGCAAATATCTCCGCCTTGAATGCGGGGAAAGGACAGCGCGCCGCCCCACCCGCCGGCTTCGACCTCTTGGTCAACCGCGTCCGTCGCGCCGGTGACGTCCGAGGAATACCATCCGATCCGCGTGTTGATGTCGGTGTTGTTGACGCCTGCCGCGACCACGCGGACCAGAACCTGCCCGGGCCCGGGTACTGGAACCGGAATATCCTCGCGCCATTCCAGAACTTCTGGACCACCGTGACCTGTCAGATAGACACCGCACATCGTCTTTGGAGCATTCATTTCGCTGGCTTCTCAGGTCTGGTCGTCGGGATGGGGCGGCACCGGCCCCATCGGCACGATGTCGTAGCGGGCATTCAGATCGGCCATCTTGGCCTCGTCCTCAAAATCTGCCTGGGTCATGGTTGCCAGTTCCGCAAGGAAACCGTCAAACCCGGAGGGTTGAAAGATCATGAGCATTCGTGCCGGTTTGTTGTCGGCGACGCGGCAGGCATGCGGCACACCCGGCGGAACATGCATGGTGGTGCCCGGCGTGCACAGGTGCCAATCTCCGTCGACGTAGAAATCCACGGCGCCCTCGAGGAAATAGAAAGTCTCGGCGTGGCTGTCGTGGCGATGAAGGCCAAGCGCGAAGCTGGCCTTCAAGTTGTCTTCCATCAGGGTATAGGCCCCGCCCGTGTCCTGACCGGAAACCTTCACGAAGGTATGGTCATTCTCCCAGTCATAGTTGGGACCCTCACCGGGTCCCTGCTTGGAATATCGCGGGCGCATATGGGCCTCCTTGTGTCAGGCGCGCAGCCGCTCGTTTGCGGGATCCCACAGCGGCTGATCCTCCTGTACCACGGCGCGACACTTTTCGCCGTAGATTTCCACCTCAAGCTCGGTGCCCGGGTTGGCCAGATCGGCCTTGATCATACCCAGCGCGACGGACTTGCCGACACGATAGCCCCAGGCGCCCGATGTGGTCTCGCCCACGATCTGGTCGCCCTGCCAGATGCAGGACATGTAAGGCGCATCGCAGTCACCGGCCTCGACGACCAGCGTGACGAAAGACTTCTTCACTCCACGCTGCTTTTCCGCCAGCAACGCGGTCTTGCCGGGGAAATCCTGCGGCTTGTCGAACTTGACGAAGCGCTCCAGCCCGCCTTCGAGCAGCGAGTAGTCGGTGCTGAGATCTCCCTTCCACGCGCGGTATCCCTTTTCGATGCGCAGGCTGTTCAGCGCATACATGCCGAACGGCTTGGCCCCGGCGGCAAGGATCGCGTCATAGATCGCGGGCATGTGCTCGTTGAGCGCATGCACCTCCCAACCCAGTTCACCGGCAAAGGACACGCGGATCAGGTGGGCGGGCTGTCCGGCCACGGTGGCCGCCTGATGGGTCAGCCAACCCAGCGAGAGGTCGGCATCGGTCAGACCCGACAGGATCTCACGCGATTTCGGACCGGTCACGATCAGCGTGTCGCGGGTGGTGGTCACGTCCTCGACCGTGACACCCGCGGGCATTGCGTTCATCAGGATGTCGCGGTCGTGCCATTGCGCGGTGGCGGCGGTGATCATCACGAACTCATCCTCGCCCAGGCGCATGCAGGACATCTCGGTCAGGATGCGGCCGCGATCGTCGGCGATGTAGACGAGGTTGATCCGCCCCACCTTGGGCAGGCCGCCGGTGACCAGCCCGCGCAGCGCCTCGGCCGCGCCGTCGCCCTTGACGACGAAGCGCGAGAAACCCGGCAGGTCGAGCACGCCGCAATGGTCGCGCACGGCCTCGCATTCTTCCTTGATCCGCTGCTCCCATGGGCCCGAGCGGCCCCAGGTGTGGGTGCTTTCCTCGGAAGTGTCATCCCCCGGCTGCGCGAACCAGTTGGCGCGTTCCCAGCCATTGTAGGCGCCCATGACGCCGCCCAGTTTCTTGACCTTGGCGTGGACCGGCGACAGCTTCTTGTCGCGCGCGGCGGGCCATTCGTGATGGGGGAAGTGCATGGCGTATTCGTTGCCGTAGACCTCCATGCCCTTCTGGTTGCAGTAGTCCTGATCGGTGTAGTCGGTGTAGCGGCGCGGATCGACGGCCCACATGTCCCATTCGGTGGCGCCATCCACGATCCATTCGGCCAGCACCTTGCCTGCACCGCCGCCCTGGGCGATGCCGAAGGTGAAGGTATGCGCCTCGAAGGCGTTCTTGACGCCGGGCATCGGCCCGATCAGGGGCAGGCCGTCGGGCGCATAGGGGATCGGCCCGTTGATCACGCGGCCCACGCCCGAGGTCGCCATCAGAGGCACACGCTCCATCGCGTCAGTGACGATGTCCTCGATCCGGTCCAGATCGTCGTTCCAAAGCTGAAAGCTGAAATCCTCGGGCATCGGGTCGTCCTCGGTCATCCAGTGGCCCTTGCAATTGGGCTCGTATGGGCCAAGGTTGAAGCCGTGCTTTTCCTGTCGCAGGTAGTAGGAGATATCCACGTCGCGCAGCAGCGGCAGCTTGCCGCCGTTTTCCTTGGACCAGGCTTCGACCTCGGGGATCTCGTCAGTCAGCAGATACTGGTGGCTCATGACCATCGCGGGCACGGTGCGGCCGCCAAAGGGTTTGAACCATTCGCCCACGCGCTGCGCGTAGTAACCGGCCGCGTTGACGACATAGTCGCAGTCGATGTCGCCCTTTTCGGTGTGGACAGTCCAGGTGCCGTCGTCATGCTGGGTCACACCGGTGGCCGGGCAGAACCGGATGATCTTTTGCCCCATGTCGCGTGCGCCCTTGGCCAGCGCCTGGGTCAGCTGCGCAGGGTCGATGTCCCCATCGGTCGGGTCATACAGAACGCCCTCAAGATCATGAGTTTCCAGGAACGGGTAGCGTTCCTTGGCCTGCTCCGGCGTCCACATTTCCATCGGGATCCCCTGGTAGCGGCCCATCGACATGGCCCGCTGGAACTCCTGCATCCGCTCTTTGCTGTGCGCCAGGCGGATCGAGCCGGACACGTGGTAGTTCATCGGGTAGTCGACCTCTTCGCCAAGGCGCGAATACAGCTCGGTCGAATAGCGCTGCATGTTCATGATCGCCCACGAGGTCGAGAAGGTCGGCACGTTGCCGGCCGCGTGCCAGGTTGACCCTGCGGTCAGCTCGTTCTTTTCCAGCAGAACGCAGTCGGTCCAGCCCTTTTTGGCCAAATGGTACAGCGAGGACGCCCCTACGACGCCGCCACCGATGATGACCACGCGGGCCTTGGTCGGAAAATCGCTCATGTTTCTAGATCCCTGTCATTGTGCCCTTTGGGGCAGTTCATCCGTGATGTCGTAGTAGTCGCCCTTGTCCGCCACGAAGATGTGGCGAGCCAGTTTCAACTGAGTGGGCTGGTCCAGAGCCCCCATCGAAACCGAAATCGTGTCTTCGTCCTTGTGCTGCCAGAACAGAAAGCTTCCGCAAGCCTTGCAGAAACCACGCCGAGCCGTGTCCGAAGCCTGAAACCATCCCAGCGTATCACTGCTGTTCAGGGTCAGGTTGTCCTGGTGGGTCGCGGTCGAGGCCCAATAATGCCCTGACTGCCGCCGGCATTGCCCGCAGTGGCAGGCCGAGGGCGGTGACAGCTCTCCGTTGATCGTGAAGGCCACCGAACCGCAAAGGCACGATCCTGTATGCATGGCTCTATCCCCTTCCTGCAGGTGCCGCGCTGGTTCCCAGCAGGACGCCATAGATGATGAAACAGGTAGCCATGATGCGGCGCACCCAGACGTTGAACACTGCACCCAGCGCCGCCCGCCCCATCACCGCACCCAACAGTGTGAACCCGGTGTAGCTGAGCGTCGTGATGATCAGCGCCGTCGGCATGATGATCGCAATTTGCTGCCAGATCGGCACATCAGGCTGCACGAACTGGGAAAACGCGGCCAGGTAACCTGCGACGCTCTTCGGATTGATCGTGGCGACGGCCAAGGCATGGAGATAGACATGGCGGGCCGGGCGCTGGCTGGCCGGCGCGGGACGCGCGGCGTTCATCCACCCCCGGAGTCCCATCCAGATCAGGAACCCCGCCCCGATCAGTTTAGCCACGAAAAACCCGGTTGGCGAGGCCGCGATCAGGGCTGTCACCCCCAGAGCCGACAGGATCAGAAAGGCGCTGGCCTGGGTCAGGATCGCCAGAACCCCAAGCATTGCCTTGGGAAATGGCAGGCTCATCCCGTTCGAGATGCAATTCACCGCATTCGGACCCGGCGTGGTCACGAACACCACCCAGAACAGCGCGAATATGGTCCAGGCCTCAAAGCTCATCAGTACACCGGCGGAGCGATCACCCAGACAGCCACGGCGGGTTCGTCGTATGGGTTCGCCCATTGATAGGGTTCGTGCTTGATCCGAAAGCTGTCCCCGACGCCGACGGTGAAATTTCGGCCTCCGATCGTAAGGTCGAGACGGCCCGAGATCATGTATCCAACCTCCTGCGTCGGACGGTTGGCCGGGGTCTGCATTCGGGACTGGGGCTCAAAAGTGGAATGCACCATCTCGAAATCATCGGTCAGGTCAGGCGACAGTAATTCCTCGATCAGCCCTTCCTCGCCCGACCCCATCGGCCGGCGCGAACCCGCGCGCACCACATAGCCCTGTTCCTCGGCCAGAACGCCGGTATGGGCGAACAGCATCGACATCGGCACGCCCAGGCATTCCGCGATCAGGCGCAGATCCGAGATCGACGGAGCGGACAAATCGCGCTCGACCTGGCTGAGCCAGCCCACCGACCGGTCCAACCGCGAAGCGATATCGGTCAGCGTCAGCCCGCGCGCCTTGCGCAGCGCGCGAATGTCCGCCCCCAGCGTCGCAGCGATATGGGCCTGATCGTTCACGCTCCCCCCCGATTCATGAAATTTACGTCACATTTTTCACGATGTCCCGAATCGGTGAAAATTCCAAGGGATTTTTCACTACCGGTCCTGATCCTTCCACGCTATGGCTGCGGAATGTGGATCGTCATTCTGTATTTCTGGGCCATCAACGCGTTGACTTTTCTGGTGTTCGGCTGGGACAAGCTGCGGGCGATCCGACGCAGGCGGCGTGTCCCGGAGAAGTGGCTTTTGCGACTGGCGCTGTTGGGCGGCAGCCCCGCAGCTTTGTTGGGTCGCTGGATATTCGGGCACAAGACCCGAAAAAAGCGGCTGACGACTCTGCTGTGTGCCATTGCGGCTCTGCAGGCGGGCGCGATCTACCTGTTCCTCACCTACAGTTCTGTTTGAAACTGGCAATTGGCAGTGCGATCGGGCAATGGTTGCACATGATTGACAGAACTTCGTCCCAGGCGCTGGCCATCGGGTCAGTGGCGGTGTCCCTGCTGGTGCTGCTGCTCAAGGTCCTGGCATGGCATTTGACCGGGTCGGTCGCACTGTATTCCGACGCAATGGAGTCTTTGGTCAACGTGGTTGGCGCGCTGCTGGCGTGGTTTGCCATTCGGATGGCGGAACGTCCTGCCGACAGCAATCACCCTTTCGGACATCACAAGGCCGAGAACTTCTCGGCCATCGCCGAGGGGACCCTGATCGTTCTCGCCGCAATCCTGATCATTCAGGAAGCCTGGGGCGCCTTGTTCGCCCCACACCTGGACCAACTCGGGCCGATCGGACTGGCAGTGAACGCCGCGGCCATGGTCCTGAACCTGGTCTGGGCACGCGTGCTGATCTCGGCGGGTCAGAAACGGCGCTCGCCGGCCATGACGGCCAATGGACGCCACCTGATGACCGACGTCTGGACTTCGGCCGGGGTCTTGTTGGGACTGATCCTCGTATTGCTGACAGGCTGGGCCGTTCTTGACCCGCTGCTGGCCATTCTGGTGGCCGCAAATATTCTGCGCGAAGGCTGGAAGGTCATTTTCCATTCGGCCGGAGATCTGATGGATTCCGCGGCCCACACCGAGGACACGGACATCATCGAAGCCGCCGTTCGGAACTCGTCTCAGGGAGCCTTGCAGATCCACGATCTGCGCACACGTCGGGCCGGCAAAGCCGTGTTCATCGAATTTCACCTAGTCGTCGATCGCAACATGACAGTCGGAGACGCCCACGACATCTGCGACGCGATCGAAGATGCAATCGCGGAAAAGCTGCCCGAGGCCCGGACCATCATTCACGTGGAGCCGGACTCTCAGCTCAAAGCCTCGGGGATCGAACCGGAATAAAGGTTCTACAGACGCCCGAAAACCTGCGCGAGGATACGCGACAGCCCTTCGGCATCGGCCTGCTCGAACGCATCGGGCTGATCGCTGTCGATATCAAAGACCCCGATGACCTGCCCCGCAGAATCCCGCACCGGCAGAACCAGTTCGGACCGGGTCGACGAGGCACAGGCAATGTGCCCCTCAAACGCATCCACATCCGGGACCAGCTGAACCTCTCCGGTCCGCGCTGCTGCCCCGCAGACCCCGCGCGAGAACGGAATGACCAAACACCCATGCCCGCCTTGATAGGGTCCGATCTTCAACAACTCCGGCTCGGTCACACGGTAAAACCCTGTCCAGTCAAAGCGGTCGTCGCTGTGATGCACCTCGCAGGCGACGGTGGCCATCAGAGCGACCTGGTCAGTTTCACCTTCCGTCAGGGCTTCGATGGTTTTGGACAAGAGCGCGTAGTCAGCTTTCATGGGGTCATTTCCAAAGTGCAACCGGGCCGCAACCTCTGCGGCCCGGTTCAGCTAATGGCAAAATGCCAAAGCGTCAAACCCGCTCGATCGCGATTGCAGTGCCTTCGCCGCCTCCGATGCAGATCGCGGCCACTCCGCGCTTCAGGCCACGCTTCTCGAGTGCATTTAGAAGCGTCACCATGATGCGTGCACCTGAGGCACCGATCGGATGACCAAGGGCGCAGGCGCCTCCGTTGACGTTGACCTTGTCGCGCGGCAGGCCCATTTCATGCATGAAGGCCATCGGAACAACGGCAAAAGCCTCGTTCACTTCCCACAGGTCCACGTCGTCCTTGCTCCAACCGATCCGTTCCAGCAGCTTCTGCGCGGCCGGGACCGGAGCCGTCGTGAAAAGGCCGGGCGCCTGGGCGTGGCTCGCGTGGCCCAGGATGCGGGCACGGACATTCAGGCCGCGCGCTTCAGCCGTGTCAGCCGCGGCAAGAACCAGCGCCGCCGCGCCATCCGAGATTGACGAGGAATTGGCCGCCGTCACCGTGCCATCCTTGCGGAATGCCGGCTTCAGCGTCGGTATCTTTTCCGGCCGCGCCGATTTGGGCTGCTCATCCGAATCCTGAATGATTTCACCTTTGCGGCTTCGGACCGTGACGGCTGCGATCTCGTCCGAGAAGGCCCCGCTGGCCTGCGCTTCGAGCGCATTCGACAGCGACTTCAACGCGTATTCGTCCTGCGCCTCTCGGGTGAATTGATAAGCCTCGGCGCAGTCTTCAGCAAAAGTGCCCATCAGGCGGCCCTTGTCATAGGCATCCTCCAGCCCGTCCAGGAACATGTGATCCACCACCTGGCCGTGACCGATACGCGCCCCGCCGCGCATCTTGGGCAGCAAGTAGGGCGCATTCGTCATGCTTTCCATTCCACCCGCAACCATCGAGTCTGCATGGCCAAGCGCGATCTGATCGAACGCCATCATTGCCGCCTTCATGCCCGACCCGCACATCTTGTTCAGTGTGGTCGCAGGTACCTCTTCACCCAGACCTGCCGCGAACCCTGCCTGCCGCGCCGGAGCCTGCCCCTGACCGGCCGGCAGAACGCAGCCCATCAAAACCTCGTCGACCGTCTGCGTCTTGGCGTTTTCCAGCGCCGCACGAATGGCGACGCCACCCAGTTCCGCCGCAGGCACGCCGTCGAACATTCCTTGAAACCCGCCCATCGGCGTCCGGGCCGCACCAGCGATCACAACCTCTTTCATGTGACGACTCCTCCTTTTGTCGAGTGCTTGGATACCGAATGGTAAGAAATGCCGTCTAGCGTATTTCTACGATCGATCGACGGAATCCGAGGGAAGTCACTTGGCACTGAGCAGCAAAACGACAGGCGAGACGCAGATCATCACAGTCGACGCCGCCCGCATCGACGCCGCCATGGCGATACAGTTCAAGGAAGACATGCGGACCCAAACCGCAGATGGTGCCGGTCGGATCATCCTGGATCTGTCTGCGGTCGAGTTCATAGACTCCAGTGGATTGGGCGCGATCGTGGCGTCCATGAAGCAACTTGGAAATGGGCGCAGGCTGGAGCTGGCGGGATTGCAGCCTGTCGTGGCAAAGGTTTTTCGGCTGACACGGATGGATACGGTTTTCAAACTGCATCCCAACTTAGATGGCGCGCTGGCCTCCGAGTTGGAGTGAAGCGCCAGGAGGCAAATGGCGTGACAGTCAACTGCGAAGACGGCCGACTCGAAGTGGCGTTCCCTGCCGTCGAAGCCGAGGCCAGCCGCGCCATCGCTTCGCTGCACGCGGGGCTGTCAAATTTCGGTTTGCCGGGGCAAAAGACTGCGGACATCAAGATCGTGTTGGCCGAGGCGATCAACAATGTTGTCGAACACGCCTACGCAGAGTGCGCGCCCGGAATGGTCCGGGTTTCCGTGCTGGATTCCAAAGATTTCCTGGAGGTCCAGATCACTGACACTGGGCACCCCTTGCCCGGCTTGAAGATGCCTGATGGCATTCCTGCCAGCGTGGAAACCGATACTTCAAATCTGCCCGAAGGTGGATTCGGTTGGTTCCTGATCCGCACATTGGCCGACGAGGTGCGGTATGACCGCAGAAACGGCCAGAACCTGCTATTCTTGCGGTTTGAGCGCACAAAAAAAGCGGATCGGCCACAATAACGCCCATATCGGACCATTGTCGCGCCGCAAACGACCGGCAGAAACAAGGGGTAGCTCAGATAGCTTCCCTCGGCGCCATGTGTCACAGCCCCCACCCAGTGAACGGCGCCGAGGACCTTCTCCTTGAAATGACTGGACATCAGCCAACGGCACCCTAGTGTCGACGCGTTCAGGAGGAGACCCATTCCATGCGCGATTTCCACGCCCCCGGCCGTTCCGAGGTTTTGTCGACCGAAGGGATGTGCGCAACCTCGCATCCGCTGGCTGCAAAGGTGGCGCTGGATATTCTGGGCCGCGGCGGAAACGCAATGGACGCCGCCATTGCCGCGGGCGTACTTCTGGGCATCTGCGAACCGCAGATGACAGGTCTGGGTGGCGACTGTTTCGTTCTTTACAATCGCGCTGGCGAAACGAAGGTGCGCGCGCTGAACGGATCCGGGCGGGCGCCCGCTGGCGCCTCGGCCGAAGATCTGCGGGCCCGTGGGTTGGCTGCGGTGCCACTTGACGGCCCCGAAGCGGTGACGATCCCCGGGGCTGTTGACGCATTCTGCCACCTGTCAGAGGCCGAGGGTCGATTGGGGATCGAGGCCCTTCTTCAACCTGCAATTCACTATGCCGAAACGGGCGTTCCGGTTGCACCTCGCGTCGCGCATGACTGGTCGATCGGGGCCGAAACGCTGCAGGGCGCAGCCCGGGATCACTATCTGATCGACGGCCGCGCCCCAACGACAGGTCAGGTGTTTCGCGCTCCGGGTCAGGCAGAAGTCCTGCGTCGCGTGGCCCGAAGGGGGCGTGACGCCTTTTACGAGGGCGAAATCGCCGATGACATGCTGGCCGCGTTGAATTCCCGAGGCGGTGTTCATTCGGCCACGGACTTTCACGACACAAAGTTCATCGAAGCCTCACCGGTCGGAGGTGACTACCGCAACGCTGAACTGCTGGAACATCCGCCGAACGGACAAGGCGCGACTGCGATCCTGCTTCTCAACATCCTCAAGCATTTCGACATTGCAGGCATGGACCCGTGGGGCGCCGAACGGGCGCATATCGAAGCCGAGGCGACCAAGCTGGCCTACGATGCACGCAACCGGTTCATCGCCGACCCGGATCATACGTCGCGCATGGAACATTTTCTGGCGCCGGAAACGGCGGCAAAGCTGGCAGGGCTAATCGATCCCCGGCGCGCCATGACCGCCGCCGCCCCGCTGACCGAAGCGGTGCACAAGGACACGGTTTATGTCACGGTCGTCGACCGGGATCGTATGGCTGTTTCTCTGATCTACTCCATCTTCCACAGCTTCGGATCGGGCATCGCCTCGGAAAAGTTTGGCATTCTCCTGCAGAACCGCGGATGTGGTTTCAACCTTGAACCGGGACATCCGAACGAGCTGGGCGGCGGCAAGCGCCCTATGCACACGATCATTCCCGCGATACTGAAGCAAAACGGTCAGATAGCTATGCCGTTCGGCGTGATGGGCGGGGCCTATCAGCCGACAGGCCACGCGCGCCTGGTTTCCAACCTTCTGGATTTCGACTTGGGGCTGCAGCACGCCGTCGACGCACCCCGCGCTTTTGCCGACGGTTCGATCTTGAAGATCGAACCCAGTTTCGATCGCAGGATCGCGCAACAATTGTCGGAAATGGGGCACAATGTCGTCGAAACGGAAACGCCTCTGGGCGGCGCCCAGGCGATCCGAATCCGTCAAAGCGGAGTATTGGAGGGCGCCAGCGACCCCCGAAAGGACGGTTGCGCTTTGGGTTACTGACGCCGCAACGGCGTCAACACCGTATCAGTTCAGTTGGAAGTGCAGCGGATAGCTGCCGTCCTGAAACGGCCCGAACATGTTGGGAATATCAGGATGATCAACAGGTTCGCCAGACTGGTCGGCAATCAGATTTTGCTCTGATACATAAGCCACATAGAAGGATTGATCGTTCTCGGCCAGCAAATGGTAGAACGGCTGATCCTTGATCGGGCGGCTGTCTTCGGGAATTGCCTCGTACCATTCCTCGGTGTTCGCAAATTCCGGATCCACGTCAAAAATCACCCCTCGGAAGGGATGTTTCTTGTGACGAACCACCTGGCCCAGGCGGTACTTTGCATGTGTCTTCAGCATTGTTTCAGCCCCCAAGGCACTTACTAAACCTTTCCGCCGGCAATTGCCAATCATTGATCTGAAATTCGCGGAAACAGTCTGTGAACCTATGCCTGACAGTCGTCGGCCTGCTGCAGGGTTTCTTATACGATTGTGATTTCCTCGGCCTGCAATCTGCGCTAGAATAAAGAAAAAAGGCACGAGGCACATGAGCAGAAAACTTCTCGTACTCTTCGGGGTGCTGTTTTTGGCATCCTGTGGGGGCGGCGCACAGCGTCCGCCCAGCAACCTCAATGACGCTTGCGCCATCGCACGCGAGCGGCCGGACATGATCAAGGCATTCAAAAGCACGGAACGCAAATGGGGTGTTCCGGTTCATGTCCAGATGGCAACCATCTACCAAGAAAGCCGCTATCGTCACGACGCGCGGACGCCCCACAAATATGTTCTGGGAGTAATTCCGATGGGCCGTCAGAGCAGCGCCTATGGCTTCAGCCAGGCCCTGGACGGAACCTGGGAAGAGTACCAGCGCGAAACCGGGAAGCGGCGCGCCAAGCGTGACCGCATTCGTGACGCGTCAGATTTCGTCGGTTGGTACATGAACAAAAGCAGCCAGAAGATCGGAATCTCGACCAGCGACACGCGGAACCAGTATCTGGCGTATCACGAAGGTCGCGCGGGTTACGCACGCGGCAGCCACTACGGCAAGACCTGGCTATTGAACGTGGCCAATGACGTGGACGCACGTGCGCAGATGTACCAGGCGCAGCTGTCCAGCTGCCGCTACTGAAAGAGCCGCGGGTCAGCGACTCTCTGACCCGCGCCGCGCCTTGTTCGAAAACAGGCCGCTGTCGATTCTGACATCTTCGTCGAGGGGACCCAGCAGCACCGTGGTTTGACCCCCGGCGTTGTCGTAGATGACCCATTTCCTCAACTCGATCGGATTTGCCGTGAACATCAGCTCGATCCGCCCGGACTCGGGGTTTTTCGGGTCCTGCGCGGTGACGACCGTGGCTGTGCCATCAAATGTGTGGCCGACTACCATGTTGGCCTGCGACAGGTTCACGTTGCGCGCCAGAACCAGCGACAGCGGTGTGCGCTTCAACGGGTACTGCTCGGGCGGCTGGTTCGATTTGGGGTCGAACACCATCACGGTGCCGGCATTGGCCAGCACCACCGCGCTGTTGGGCGGATCGTATTCGAACCGCATCTTGCCGGGGCGCTGCAGCCACAGCTTGCCGGTACTCAGCGATCCGTCATCGTTGACTTGGGTAAACGTCGTCTGAACGGCCTTCAGTCCGTTCAGATAGTTCGAGATCTGCGACAAGGGCAGCTTGTCGGCGGCCCAGGCTGCAGGGGCAGTCAAAGCAAGGGCAAGGGCAAAGGCAATCTGTTTCATGACACACAGATATGCGCTCAGCCCTTGTTATTAAATATCCTACTGTTCCGGGACGAGGATTTCGCGTTTGCCCACGTGATTTGCTGCCGAAACAACGCCTTCGTCCTCCATCTGCTCGACCAGCCGTGCAGCCTTGTTGTAGCCGATGGCAAGTTTCCGCTGGATGTACGAGGTAGAACACTTGCGATCCTTGATCACGATGGCAACCGCCTGATCGTACAGGGCATCCTCACCATTGGTGTTACCGCCGGTGTTCAGCCCCAGAACCGCGTCGATATTGTCGGCCTTGTCCTCGGACGGGCCGTCCAGCACGCTGCCGACATAGTCGGGCGGGCCATACTGCTTGAGGTGGTTCACGACCTCCTCGACCTCTTCATCCGACACGAACGGCCCGTGGCAGCGGGTGATCTTGGCGCCGCCGGCCATGTACAGCATGTCGCCCTGCCCCAGCAGCTGTTCGGCCCCCATCTCTCCCAGGATGGTCCGGCTGTCGACTTTCGACGTCACCTGGAACGAGATCCGGGTCGGGAAGTTGGCCTTGATCGTACCGGTGATGACGTCCACCGAGGGCCGCTGCGTAGCCATGATCAGGTGGATGCCCGAAGCCCGCGCCATCTGCGCCAGGCGTTGGATGCAGGCTTCGATCTCCTTGCCGGCCACCATCATCAGGTCGGCCATCTCGTCGACGATAACGACGATATAGGGCATGGCCTTGGGTTCGAATTCCTCGGTCTCGAAAACGGGTTCTCCGGTTTCGTCATCGAACCCGGTCTGGACCGTGCGGCTGAACAATTCGCCCTTGGACAGCGCGTCCTTCACCCGGCCGTTGTAGCCGGCAATGTTGCGCACGCCCATCTTGGACATCTTGCGATAGCGGTCCTCCATCTCGCCGACGACCCATTTCAGGGCAACCACCGCCTTTTTCGGGTCGGTCACGACCGGCGACAGCAGGTGCGGGATGCCGTCATAGACGGAAAGCTCCAGCATCTTGGGGTCGATCATGATCAGGCGGCATTCGTCCGGTGTCAGCTTGTAGAGCAGCGACAGGATCATCGTGTTGATCGCCACCGACTTGCCCGAACCGGTCGTCCCGGCGATCAGCAGGTGAGGCATCTTGGCCAGGTTGGCCACGACCGAGTCTCCGCCGATATCCTTGCCCAGCGCCAGCGGTAGCGCATGGGTGCCGTCGCCGAAATCGCGGCTTGCCAGGATTTCGCGCAGGACTACCATCTCGCGGTTCTCGTTGGGCAGTTCGATGCCGATGACCGAACGTCCGGGCAGGGTCGAGACACGCGCCGACAGCGCCGACATCGACCGGGCGATGTCATCTGCCAGGCCGATGACGCGGCTGGCCTTCAGGCCCGGCGCGGGTTCCAACTCGTACATCGTGACGACAGGGCCGGGGCGGACACTGACGATCTCGCCTTTGACACCATAATCATCCAGCACGTTCTCCAGCATCCGCGCGTTTTCCTCCAGCGCTTCGTCGCTGAGGTGATGACGCTGAATACCCGACGGGTTCGTCAGCAGGTTTAGCGGTGGCAGTTCGAAATCCGTGTGCCGCTCTTCGAAAGACAGGCTGGGCTGAGCTTCGGCCTGAGCCCGTCGCGACGGCAGGACGTTGCGCCGGACTGGCTGCGCGACAACTGGCTTGCGCGGTTCGGCAACCGGGATCTTCATGGCCGGGCGCGCCTCGGCGATTGGGTCCTCTGAATCCTCGAACACCTGATCGTCGTCGATATCCTCAGGCGCATATGTCGAAAGCGGGTTTTCCGCGAACGTCTCCATTTCCCTAGAAGGCTGCGCCGGGTGCCCTGTCAACGGCGGCTCGGGCGGAAGCCCGGCAGCAGTCAGCGGAGGTTCGGGCGGAAGGTTGCCCGCTCGCGGCGCATTCAGGATCAGCGGGTCGGGACCACGGCCGCGCCCCTTGGTCAGCGGGCGGTTCGGATCGGGCTCGGGCGCGATTTCACCGGTGGCGACCTTGCGGTTCTGGATCACCGCGGAGATCTTCGAGCGGATCCGGTCCTCGCCCGGCATCTCGTCATATCCGGTAACGGGTTCCGGATCGACCAGTTCGGGTTCGGGCATCGGCTCGGGGCGGCGGATCAGGCCAGGCATGCGCGCAAGCAGGCCCGTTTTGACGGGCTCGGGGGCTGCGATCTCAGGCTCTTCAAAGACCGGATCGGCATAGGCCAGTTCATCCTCGAATTCGGCACCGGCGGCCTGGGTTGCCTTGCGTTCCTGCCACTTTTCCCGGCGCGCCTGCGCGGCACGGGCCGTGGCCGAAGCCCCCTGCCCCAGCGCGGTCATCAGCATGTCATAGGCCATCACCAGACCCAGCAGGAAAGCCCGGAACCCGCGCCGGACGTCCGATTTGGTGAAGCCCAGCACAAAGACGCCCAATGCCAGCATGCCGGCCGCCATGGCCAGCGACATCAGCTTGACCATGAAATGCGACGAGATCGGCAACAGCGTCAGCAGCGCCCCCATCACCGTATCGCCGAACAGACCGCCCAGACCAAAGCTGTGCGTCGCGCGCCATTCGGCGCCGGGCACCAGGGTTGCGGCATAGACTGAGAGCACGGCGATCCAGATCGGCGCGAAAATCAAGCGGGCCACGGCGCGATCCTCGCCGAAATGGCCGGCAAAGCGCACGCCCCAGCCGACCAGCACCAGCGCGATGCCAAAGCTGCCCCAGCCCACGATCATGAACAACGGCGCGGCGATCGAAGCGCCGAACCGGCCCAGCCAGTTCTGCACCGGCGCGTCGGTCGAGACCATCCAGTTCGGATCATCCGGCGTGTAGGACCAGATCATCGCCGCGGCGGCCAGACCGGCCAGGATCAGGGCGATCCCGATCAGTTCCTTGCTGCGCCGCTCGATCGCGGCCTGGGTGGTGCTGTCCAACAATGGGTCGCGGTTGCGCGCGTTGTAAGATGCCATGTGCCCTCGTACCTCACGAATAGATGCAGTCGCGGAGCGTGATCAGCCCGCGCTGCATCTCTGTTTTTGGGGCCACCATCGCGACCCTGATAAAGCCTTTGCCCGGGTTCTGCCCCGGATCCCCTTGTGAAAGATATGCGCCCGGCAGGACCCGAACCCCGGTTTCCTGCCACAGCTTCAATGCGGCCTGCTCGCCATCCTCGACGGGCAGCCAAAGAAAGAACCCCGCCTCGGGCGGCATATAGCCCTGAACGCCCGCAAACACCTGATCGGCGATGGCGTATTTTTCCTGATACAGCGCGCGGTTTTCCTGAACATGCGCCTCGTCGGCCCAGACCCTGGCCGCGGCGGCCTGCAACGGCAGCGGCAAGGGCGCCCCGGCATAGGCGCGCAACTGCTTGACCCGCCTGATGCTTTCCGGCCCGCCCGCGATCAGCCCCGACCGCAACCCCGCCAGGTTCGACCGTTTCGACAGCGAGTTGAACAGCGTGATCCGCTCTGGGTCGGCGCCCAGCTCCTGCGCGACGGTCAGGATGCCGGTGGGCGGCGCGTCGCGGTAGATCTCGGAATAGCACTCGTCGGCGAAGATGCGGAAATCGTACCGCTCGGCCAGCCGGATCAGCTCGGCCCAGTAGTCGCGCGAAGCAACGGCACCCTGCGGGTTGGCGGGCGAACAGATATAGGCCACGGCAGTGCGGTTCAGCACATCCTCTGGCAGGCCGGCACAGTCCGGCAGATGCCCGGTGGCCGCAGTTGCCGGCACGAAAAACGGCTGCGCCCCGACCGAGATCGAGGCCACCATGTAGACCTGATAGAACGGGTTGGGACACAGCACGATCGGCTGCTGGCCGTTCTTCTGCTCGGGGCAGAGCGCCATGGCGGCGTTGTACAACCCCTCGCGCGTGCCGTTCAGCGCCATGATGTTGGCCTCGGGGTCCATCCGCACGCCATAGCGGCGGTCGATCCAGTCGGCGATGGCCCCGCGCAGCGCGTCGGACCCCTCGTTCGGCGGGTATTTTTGAAATCCGGCGGCGTTTTCCACGATGACATCGGTCACCCAGGGCGGAAAGTCATGCTTGGGCTCGCCAATCGTCATATGCACGACTTCGCCGCCCGGCGCGTGATGGTCGAGCAGGGCGCGTAGACGCGGAAAAGCATAGGCCGGTAGGTTCGAAAACCGCTCGGGGAAATTCATGACTGCTGCCTCGATACCGGGATCATTGGCGCCCCGGTTTTCCAGCAGATTACAGGCCGAACCCCCTCGCGTCCAGACAAAGAGGTTCCGAATCAGGGGATTGTGGCATTCAGGTCAGAACCGCCTCGGCCGCCGCACCCAGCCGCAGAAGCGCCTCTTCCGAGCCCGGATAGCCCAGCATCATCAGCCCGCAGGACGGTGTCGAGGTGGGCAGCGACAGCGCCGCCAGCCCCATCAGGTTGCCGATCCGGGTGTTGCGCAGAGCCAGAAGGTTCTCGGTGACGTAATAGTCATGGTCATTCATCAGCCGGTCCAGATCCGGCGGCAGGATCGGCGCGGTGGGGGCCAGAACCGCGTCAAAGCCGGCGGTGGCCGCGTCCCAGACCGATCGGCAGGCTTTCAGGCGCGACCACGCGGCCACGTAATCCGGGCCGGAATGCCCCTTGCCCGCGCGGAACCGTTCAAGGATCTCGGGATACATCGCCTCGGGGTTGGCTTCGATCACGTCGCGCCACAGGCCATAGGCTTCGGTGGTGTAGAGAACACCGGACAGGCCCATCGCCTCGGCCAGCTCCGGCACCTCCAGCGGCACGATCTCGGCCCCGGCATCGCGCAGGCGGTCCAGCGCATCGGCATAAGCCTGGCGTGGTGCGTCGCGCAGATCGTCCTGCGCGATGGTCTGCAGATCGGCAAACCGCCGCCCCTTCAGGCTGGCGCCCCGCAGATCGGCCTGCGTTCCGCCCTCCAGCAGCGCCAGCATCTGCGCCGCATCCTCGACCGACCGCGCCAGCGGACCGACCGTATCGAACCGCAGGCACAGGGGCACCACGCCCTCAAGGCTCAGCCGCCCCGACGTAGTTTTCAGCCCCACCAAGTCGTTCCACGCGGCCGGAATGCGCACCGATCCGCCCGTGTCCGAGCCGATACCGCAAGCCGCCAGACCAAAAGCCACCGACGCCGCGGCGCCCGAGGACGACCCGCCCGGAACCGCCTTTTCGTCATTCACGCAGGGCGGCGTCGCGGTGACGGGGTTCAGACCAAGCCCCGAGAAGGCCAGTTCGCTCATATGCGTCTTGCCCAGACAGACCGCGCCCATGGCCGTCGCATTGCGCAGGACTGTTGCGTCATGCTCGGGCACGCGGCCGCGCAGCAGGGCCGATCCGGCCTCGGTTCCGATCCCGGCGGTGTCGAACAGATCCTTCCAGCTGATCGGCACCCCATCCAGCAGGGACCGGCGCAGCCCTTGGGCCGCCCGTTCCTTGGCCGCGCGGGCTTCGGCGCGGGCGCGGTCATGCGTGACGCGGGCATAGATGCGGTCGCGGTGCGGATGGGCGTCGATGGCCGCCAGATAGACCTTGGTCAGTTCCTCGGGATCGATCTGACCCATGCCGATCCCCCGGCCCAGGTCACATGCCGTCATGGTCAGCCAGTCCTGCATCTTTGCCCCCTAGTCGGAAAAATTCGTGTTTCGGCGACGGTAGCGACAGGACTGCACATGGACAATCCCGAAAGGGCGCGCATATTGCACCGCATGACACAGGTTTCCGATATCTTGATCGTGGGCGGCGGGCTGAACGGCCCCGCCCTGGCCCTGGCGCTGGCGCAGACCGGGCACAGCGTCACCGTGATCGACGCGCTGGCCGAGAAGGTTCGCAAGACCGCGGCGTTCGACGGGCGTGCCTATGCGCTGGCGCTGGCCTCGCAACGATTGCTGGCCGCGATCGGCGTCTGGGAACGGATCGCAGAGAACGCCCAGCCGATGTTGGAGATCAAGGTCACCGATGGCCATGCCGGCGCAGGCCCGTCGCCGTTTTTCATGCATTTCGATCATGCCGAGATCGAGGAAGGCCCGATGGGCTATATGGTCGAGGACCGTCACCTGCGGCGCGCATTTCTTGCGGCGATGGAGGCGGACCCGGCAATCACTCGGGTCGATGGCAAAACCGTGGTTGCACAAGAGACCGGGCCTGGCGGTGTGACCGTGACGCTGGATGACGGATCGGCGCTGTCCGGTCGGCTTCTTGTGGGGTGCGACGGCCGCCGCAGCGGCACCGCCGCCCGCGCCGGGATCAAGCGGACCGGATGGGACTACGGCCAGACCGCGCTGGTCTGCGCCATCGAACACGACCTGCCGCATCACGGCATCGCACATCAGTTCTTCATGCCCCCCGGACCGCTGGCGATCCTGCCGCTGACCGGCAACCGCAGCTCGATCGTCTGGAGCGAACGCTCTGACACCGCGCAGCGCATCAACGCGCTGGACGAGGCCGAGTACCTTCAGGTCCTGCGGCCCAGATTCGGCGATTTTCTGGGTGACATCCGCCTGCAGGGCGATCGGTTCACCTATCCGCTGAACCTGACCATCGCCAATTTCTTCATCGCCGAGCGGCTGGCGCTGGTGGGTGATGCGGCACATGGCATGCACCCGATCGCCGGTCAGGGGCTGAACGCCGGGCTGCGCGACGTCGGCGCTCTGGCCGAGGTGCTGACGCTGGCCGGGCGACGCGGCGAGGACATCGGCTCGATGCTGGTTCTGGAGCGTTATCAGGAATGGCGCCGCTTTGACACGGCGGCCCTGGCAATGGCGACAGATGTGTTCAACAAGCTGTTTTCGAACGACAATCCGATCCTGCGGCTGGGGCGCGACATCGGAATGGGCATCGTGGGCTCCCTGCCCAACCTGCGCCGCGGCTTCGTGCGCGAGGCCGCCGGTTTGACAGGCGACCTGCCCAAGCTGCTGCAGGGCCGCCCGATCTAGTCGAGCTTGCGCGCCTCATCCACCAGCATCACCGGAATCCCGTTGCGGATGGGAAAAGCCAGACCAGCGGCTTTCGAGACCAGCTCCTGCCGCTCGGCGTCATATTCCAGGGTGGTGTGGGTCTGGGGGCAGATCAGCGCCTCGAGCATGTGGCGGTCGAACCCCGGTTCCGTTTCAGTCATTGCAATTGTTCCTCGTTTGAACCCCCGCGCAGCGAGAATTCGATCAGTGTGACAAGCGTTTCGCGCCGGGTGCGCAGACAGGGCGCCTCAAGCAGGGCCTGCTTGTCCTCAGGGTCGAAATCCAGAAGCATCGACAGGGAGTTGACCAGTAATTCGTCATCCGCCTCGTTCAGCGACTCCCAATCGGTCGACAGTTGGCGGGCGGAAAAGTAACGCCCCAGCAAACGCAGGAAGCCGGACCGGTCGAACGTATCGTCTATTTCCCCTTTGCCCAGATCGCGGTTGAACCCGTCCCAAGTAACGGCGCAGCGACGATACGGCGTGAAACCATCCAATTCGGATTGTATGCGAAACCGGGATACACCGGACAACGTGATCAGATAGCGCCCGTCTTCGGTCTCGGAAAACTGCGTGACACGTCCGGCGCATCCGATCCGATGCAATTTGGTGTCGTCGTTTTGACAAGGGTTCGGCTGGACCATGCCGATCAACCGCTCTTTGGTTTTCAAGGCGTCATCCAGCATTTGCAGGTAGCGGGGCTCGAAAATATGCAGCGGCAGGCGTGACCGGGGCAGCAACAGCGCCCCGGGCAGAGGAAACACGGACACCGTGTCCGGCAGATCGGCGGGATGCATCATGTTTCCGATTCTAGCTCTGATGCGCGGTTAGGCAAATATCATCGAGCTGAGTTTGCGGCGGCCGTTCAAAACGATCGGGTCATTGGCCTTGAGCGCATCGAAGATGGTGAACAACTGCGCCTTGGCTGCGCCATCATTCCATTCCCGATCGCGGCGGAACAGCTCCAGAAGCTGGTCAACCGCCTCGGCGGCCTTGCCGTTGGCATAGAGCGCCTGCGCCAGGTCAAAACGGGCCTGATGGTTTTCAGGATCTGCTTCGACCGCTGCCCTCAACTCGGCCACCGGCCCGGCATTTGCGGCCTGCTTGGCCAGTTCCAGCTGCGCATGGGCAGCTTCCAACTCGGCCGTCGTTGAAATCTCGGCCGGAGCGCCGTTCAGGATCGCCTCGGCCTGATCAAGGTCACCCATCGCGATGTGCGCCCGTACCAGGCCGCCATAGGCCGCGGCATGTTTGGGGTCTTCGCCAAGAATGGCGGCAAAGGTCTGGGCCGCATCCACTGCCGCGCCATCATTCAGCATCTCTTCGGCGGCTTCCACGGCCTCGTCCAGCTGGCCGCCCGGGCTCTGGCCCCCGGCGGCCTCGATCACGCGGTCGATGAAGGCCTTGATCTCTGATCCTGGCAATGCGCCTTGGAATCCGTCAACCGGCTGCCCCTTGAAGAAGGCATAGACGGTCGGAATCGACTGGATACGCAATTGCGAGGCGATCATCTGCGCCTCGTCCACGTTGATTTTAACCATCTTGACCGCGCCCTTGGCCGCGGTCACGGCCTCTTCCAAGGCCGGACCCAAGGTCTTGCACGGACCGCACCAGGGCGCCCAGAAGTCGACGATAATGGGCAATTCCTGCGATGCCTCGACGACATCGGCCATGAAAGTGGCCTCGGTTCCGTCTTTGATCAGATCGGTGGCTGCGGGGCTGCCTGCGCCGTTCAGAAGTTCCATGGCATTCACTCTCCGGATTCAGTCTTGCGCCTTATATGCAACCAGCCGACCGGGAAACCAAGGGCCGAGTTGCGGAATCCCGCACCGATCAAAGATCGAAACTGGCAAAGACGGGCGCGTGGTCGCTGGGCTTCTCCCAGCCGCGCGCGTCGCGCAGGATGCGGCTGGAATGGCCGGCGTTCGAGATATCAGGCGTCGCCCAGACGTGATCCAGGCGCCGCCCCTTGTCAGCCGCATCCCAGTCGCGGGCGCGATAGGACCACCAGCTGTAGAGCTGTCCCTCGGGGATGTCCTGCCGGGTGATATCGACCCAGCCGCCCGCATCCTGCGTCTCGGCAAGTTGCTCGACCTCGATCGGCGTGTGCGACACGACCTTGAGCAGTTGCTTGTGCGACCACACGTCGTCCTCGCGAGGGGCGATGTTCAGGTCGCCGACCAGAATGGATTTCTGCGGCTTTTCAGCGTGGAACCAGTCGCGCATGTCGGTCAGGTAATCTAGCTTCTGGCCAAATTTCTCGTTCACCTCGCGATCGGGAACGTCGCCGCCTGCCGGGACGTAGAAATTGTGGATGATCACCCCGTTTTCCAGTTGCCCCGCCACATGCCGGGCATGGCCCAGCCCGGCAAAGTCCTGATCGCCCAGGTCCGTGATCGGCAGGCGCGACAGGATGGCCACGCCGTTATAGCCCTTCTGACCGCGGGCGATCATGTGGGTGTAGCCCAGTTCCGCGAATCCCTCGGTCGGGATCTTGTCGACCGGCGATTTGCACTCTTGCAAGCACAGCACGTCCGGCGCTTCCTCCTGCAGCAATTTCAGCACGATCGGCTCGCGCAGGCGAACGGAATTGATGTTCCAGGTGGCCAGAGTGAAAGGCATGATCGGGGTTCCCTTGTCGCGACTCGGGCAAACTAGCGCGGCAGGTGCCGGGGTGCCATCCGAAAAAAAGCCGGGCCAAAGGCCCGGCAGTCCAACAGGGAGGTACATGTCATGACCCGGACATGCACGGGATGGGATTATCCTAAAGATGCTTGCAGAGTATCACTTTGATCCACATCAATCCACCTATGGTTACGACACCAGTCGATATCCACCAGATTCTGTGACCAAAAGGCGCGCATTGGAGGGATCGGGCTCGATTTTCTGACGCAGCCGGTAGATGTGCGTTTCCAGCGTATGTGTGGTTACACCGGCGTTGTAGCCCCAGACCTCGTGCAGCAGCACATCGCGCGCCACCACGCCGTCGGTCGAGCGATACAGGAACTTGAGAATGTTGGTTTCCTTCTCCGTCAGCCGAATCTTGCGGTCGTCCTCGGTGATCAACATCTTCATCGCCGGCTTGAAGGTGTACGGCCCCAGGACAAAAACGGCATCTTCAGACTGTTCGTGCTGGCGCAGCTGCGCACGGATCCGGGCCAGAAGCACCGGGAACTTGAACGGCTTTGAAACATAGTCGTTGGCACCCGCATCCAACCCCAGGATCGTATCGGCATCGCTGTCATGGCCGGTCAGCATCAGGATCGGGCTTTTGACCCCCTGCTTGCGCATCAGGCGGCACAGCTCGCGCCCATCCGTGTCGGGCAAACCCACATCCAGGATCACAAGGTCATAGATGGCTTCGCGCGCCCGCTCCATCGCGGATTGGCCGTCGGAGGCTTCGAATACATCAAAGTCTTCGGTCATCACCAACTGCTCGCTGAGCGCCTCGCGCAGGTCTTCATCGTCATCGACCAGCAGGATTTTCTTGAGTTGCGCCATGTCCCGGTCCTCCTAAACCTTTTGCTACACTTGAGCGTGGAAGATGCAATCAACAAGTTTTGCTGCAATGCTCTCACGCCCTCGTGTCTGGTGGGCCGGAAATGTTTCACATTTCCTTTCGAACGGGCTAGGACGAGGGTCGAACGTTACAGGATAACATCAATGAGTCTCATTCCAGACATCACCGAGTTGCTGGCCCGGGCGCGTGCCGACCTTCGGATGGGCGTTCCGGTCGTGCTGACGGATGACGGGGATTTCAGCGTTGTTGCCGTCGCCGCAGAGACACTCAACCCGCAGCGTCTGGCGGACCTGAGGGGGCTTGGCGACACGCCTGTGGTTGCCATCACAGGACGACGGGCCGAAACGCTGAAAGCCCGCGCCTATGACGGTGATCTTGCTCGGGTCGTGATACCGGCCGAGGCTGATCTGGGGTGGGTGCAGGCGGTTGCAGACCCGTCCGATGACCTGAATGCCCCGATGAAGGGGCCCTTGATGACTCAGCGCCAGGGCAATGCGCACCTGCATCGCATCGCAATCGCACTGACAAAATCCGCCCGCCTGCTGCCCGCTGCGGTGGTGGTTGCGGTCGAAAACGGCCGGGCCTTTGCGGCGACACACGGTCTGACCTGCATCGACCACACACGCGCCGCGCCGCATCTGGCCGATCGCAGCCCCTTGCACGAGGTGGTTGCCGCGCGCCTGCCGATGGAGGTGTCCGAGGCCGGTCGTCTGCACGTCTTCCGCCCAGAGGACGGTGGCGAGGAGCACTATGCCATCGAAATCGGCCGCCCGGATCGCTCGAAACCTGTTCTGGCTCGGTTGCATTCGGCCTGTTTTACCGGTGATCTGATGGGCAGCCTGAAATGCGACTGCGGCCCGCAACTGCGCGGTGCCCTGGCCCAGATGGGGGCCGAGGGGCATGGGATTCTGCTGTATCTCAACCAGGAAGGTCGCGGGATCGGCCTGGCCAACAAAATGCGCGCCTATTTCCTGCAGGATCAGGGCTTCGACACGGTCGAAGCCAACCACCGGCTTGGGTTTGAAGATGACGAGCGCGATTTCCGCCTGGGATCGGACATCCTGAAATCGCTCGGGTTCAGTTCGGTCCGGTTGCTGACCAACAACCCGGCGAAGATCGCAATGATGGAACGGACCGGGATTGCCGTTACCGAGCGTGTGCCGCTGAAGGTCGGGGAAACCGCCCACAACCGGGCCTATCTGGCGACCAAGGCCTCGAAATCGGGCCACCTGCTGTGAGCCCTCTTGATCTGGTGGTGACGCCGACCGGAGTACGGTTCTTCGGCCGCAGGTTTCCCTGCACCGTCGGCAGAGGTGGCCTGAGCAACCACAAGCGCGAGGGCGACGGGGCCACCCCCACAGGGCACCACCACATTGTCGGAATGCTGTACCGCCCGGATCGGATTGCGCCTCCCGCCCCGTGGGCTTTGCCCATCGGGCCGGGCGATCTGTGGTCGGATGACGATAGGGATCAGGACTACAACCAACACGTTCGGGAGCCCTATCCATGCAGCCACGAACGCCTGCGTCGGGCTGATCCGCTGTACGATCTGGTGCTGATTACCGATTGGAATTGGCCCGTTGCCACACCGGGCGGCGGATCAGCGATCTTTCTGCATCAGTGGCGCAGGCCGGGTTATCCGACCGAAGGTTGCGTGGCGTTCCAGCGCGACCATCTGCACTGGATCGCGCGGCGCGTCGCACCCGGAACCCGGATCATCATTCCTCGGGTTTGACCCGGTCACCAAAAATGGCCGACCCCACCCGGACATGAGTTGCACCCAGCGCAATCGCCGTTTCAAAATCGCTGCTCATCCCCATGGACAGGCCTTCCAAACCGTTTCGGCGCGCGATCTTGGCCAGCAGAGCAAAATGCAGCGCGGGCTCCTCGTCGACGGGCGGAATGCACATCAACCCACGCACCGGCAGGTCAAGTGATCGACATTCGGCGACAAAATCATCGGCCTCGGCGGGCATGACCCCAGCTTTCTGGGCCTCTTCGCCGGTATTTACCTGAATGAACAGATCAGGACACTGCCCCACCTCTTGCGCCAGCCGCGCAAGGGTTTTGGCCAGTTTGGGACGGTCGACCGAGTGGATCGCGTTGCACAGTTCCATCGCCTGCCGCGCCTTGTTGGTTTGCAGCGGACCAATCAGATGCAGATCAATATCGGGATAGCTTTCACGGAAGGCGGGCCACTTGCCGGCGGCCTCCTGCACCCGGTTTTCACCAAAACACCGGTGACCCTGCTTCAACACGGCCTCGACCCGGTCGTTGGGCTGCACCTTGGATACGGCAATCAGCCGGACCGTGCCCTTGGGGCGGCCGGCTGCGGTTTCGGCCTTGGCGATGCGGGCAGTGATTTCTTGCAGCGACATGGATTCCCTCTGTTTCCATTTGTCCGCAGAAAAACACCATGTCGGCGCAAAAGAAAAGGGCGGGTCCGAAGACCCGCCCTCAAACCTTGCGGTTCAGATCAACTTAGAAGTTGAACTGAGCACCGAAGTCAGCGCGCAGGCGGCTGTCGCCGTCACCGGCTTTCGACTGGCCGATACCACCGCGCAGCGATGCACCGCCGCCCAGGTCGTAGATGGCGCCAATGCCGTACTGCTGGGTGTCGTTGTCAGCCGAACCGTCGCCGTAAGCGAAGGTCAGGGTGGTTGCAGCGCCAACGTTGTAGGCTGCCGACAGACCGTATGCGGTACCGTTCAGGTCCTCGTCTGCAACGTCATCGTCTGCGACGAAGATGGTGCCCGAGAAGTCGCCGAATTCAGCACCCAGGGTCAGAACTGCCAGGCTCTGCTTCTCAACAACGTCGCCGATGGCGCTGGTTTCACCATAAGCAACAGCTGCGGTGAAGTTGTTGAAGCTGTAGGTGAAGCTGATGTCCCAGCGGTCTGCGCTGTCTGCAACACCGTTCAGGCCAAAGGTTGCCTGATCGTACGATGCGCCGAAGGCGAAGTCACCAACTGCGTACTGGAAGAACACAGCGTTCGAACCTGCACCGGTCGACGAGTAGCCCAGGAAGCTGTAGTCAACGCCCGAGTACTGACCGATGAAGTTTTCCAGGCCCGGCTCGTTACCGTAGTAGTTTGCCAAGTTGTCGAACGAACCAGCAACGTTGCCGGCGTCAACACGCAGACCACCGTAGATGACCGAGAAGCGAGCGCCGTTCAGGCCGGCTGCGTTTGCTTCGCCGTTGCCGGCGTTCTCGTCAGCCTGCAGACGAACACGTGCTTCAAAGCGGACGCCACCGTCGGTTTCCGCGATGCCGTCGATGTTCAGGCGGAAGCGCGAGACCAGGATGGTTTCGTCGGTCGAAACGGTCGTGGTGTTGGTGGTGGTCTGACCAGTGTTCTGGTTCTGGTTGGTCCCGGAAGCGGTCGTCGTGGTCGTGGTCGTGGTCACGCCGGTGTTGAAGTTGGTCACAACGCCGGTACGGTCTTCCAGGTAACCGATACCAAAGCGGCCATAACCGCTGAACTTAACTTCGGCCGCGGCAACCGATGCGGTTGCGATCAGTGCGGTCGATGCGAAGAGAACTTTTTTCATCTTGTTTCCCTCGGTTTCAATAATTTCTACTCGACACATACCTGCTGCATATGTCTCAGCACGCAGACCGTTTCGCTCTTTTTGCCCCTGTTGCGCAAGCATGCCTTGGACAGCTTCGGTTCTTTGACCCCAAATTGGTGCAAGGATGCCACAGTCGAATTCACCCCGATATTTCAGCGGCACCGGCACGTAAGCCAAGAATGGGGTTGTTGCAGCACAGTACGTTGTCTAGGAGTATCTCCTAGCAAAGCAAAACATGTGAAAACAGGACCTGCCGACGATGCGCCTGCTGACGATTTTGGGTTTGACCGTTTTGACTGCCTCCGTTTCTGCGTGCGGACAGAATCGGAGCACGTCGCCCAACCCCAATGTTCTATCCGCCGACGGCAGCTCGTCCGAGGCCCGCGAGCTCAACGATCCGAATCGTTCGACTATCTGGGATGTGTTCGGCCCCAACAACTCGGAACAGGTCACCCAGGTCAACCGGTACCTGTGGGCGGCGTCGCTGGATGTGCTCAGCTTCCTGCCGGTGCAGGAGGTGGATCCGTTTACCGGCGTGATCATAACGGGTTACGGCAAACCGCCGGGCGGCGGGCGGTCCTATCGGGCGACGGTGCACATCAGTGATCCGGCCTTGGCGGCGCGGTCCCTTTCGGTGGCTCTGCAGACCAGCGGGGGCGCTCCGGTCAGCGCGGCGACCACGCGTGCGGTCGAAGATGCGATTCTTTCGCGGGCGCGCCAGCTGCGGATCGCGGACAACAAGCTCTAGCAACCCGCAGAAAATCACAATATTACCACGCCGGGCCCCTGCCCGGCGTTTTCATTCACGAAGGACCGCATGATGTCGCGTTACTCGGCCAACGAAATCGAAGCAAAATGGCAAGAGGCCTGGGACAAGGCCGGGATCTTCACCGCCAAACGGACGGCGGACAAGCCGAAATACTATGTGCTGGAAATGTTCCCCTATCCGTCGGGGCGCATCCACATGGGGCATGTGCGCAACTACACCATGGGTGACGTGATCGCGCGCCACAAGCTGAGCACCGGGCACAACGTTCTGCACCCGATGGGCTGGGATGCTTTCGGGATGCCGGCGGAAAACGCGGCCATGGCCATCGGCGGCCATCCCAAGGACTGGACCTATGGCAACATCGCCGACATGCGCGCGCAGATGAAGCCGCTGGGCCTGTCGATCGACTGGTCGCGCGAATTCGCGACCTGCGACCCGGAATATTACGGCCAGCAGCAGGCGCTGTTCCTCGACATGCTGGATGCGGGGCTGGTCTATCGCAAGAACGCCGTGGTCAACTGGGACCCGGTGGACATGACCGTGCTGGCCAACGAACAGGTGGAAAGCGGCCGCGGCTGGCGCTCGGGCGCATTGGTCGAGCGGCGCGAGCTGACCCAGTGGTTCTTCAAGATCTCCGAGTTCTCGGAAGAGCTTCTTGATGCGCTGGATACGCTCGACAACTGGCCCGCCAAGGTGCGGCTGATGCAGGAAAACTGGATCGGCAAGTCACGCGGTCTGGAGTTTTCCTTCGAGCGCACCGACGACAGTGCACCCATCACCGTCTATACCACGCGGCCGGACACGCTGTTAGGGGCGTCTTTCGTGGGTATCTCGCCCGATCACCCGATCGCCAAGCAGCTTGAGGCCGAGAACCCCGAAGTTGCTGAATTCGTTGCCGAATGCCGCAAGGGCGGCACCACGGAAGAGGCCATCGAGACCGGCGAGAAGCTGGGTTTCGACACCGGCATCCGCGTCAAACACCCGCTGGACCCGAACTGGGAACTGCCGGTCTGGATCGCGAATTTCATCCTTATGGATTACGGCACCGGCGCGATCTTTGCCTGCCCCGCGCATGACCAGCGCGACCTGGATTTCTGCCGCAAATACGACCTGCCGGTAATCGACACCTTCTTTGCCCTGGATGACGACACGCCGGTGGACAAGATCGCCTTCGTCCCGCCGAAAGAGCAGAAGGTGCGCTGGGTCAACCATTTCGCCGGTCTGACCGAGGCCACCGGACAGGAAGCCATCGACGCGACTATCGACTTTGCCGAGAAGGCCGGCTGGGGCAAAGGCGTGACCAAGTACCGCCTGCGCGATTGGGGCCTGTCGCGCCAGCGCTATTGGGGTTGTCCGATCCCGGTGGTGCATTGCGACGATTGCGGCGTAGTGCCGGAGAAAAAGGAGAACCTGCCGATTCGCCTGCCCGACGATGTTACCTTCGACAAACCGGGCAACCCGCTGGACCGTCACCCGACCTGGCGCGACTGTGCCTGCCCGTCCTGCGGCAAACCGGCCAAGCGCGAAACCGACACGATGGACACGTTTGTCGATTCGTCGTGGTACTTCGCCCGTTTCACCGCGCCGCGTGCCGAAACGCCGACCGATCTGGCTGAAGCCGAGTACTGGATGAACGTGGACCAGTATATCGGCGGCATCGAACACGCGATCCTGCACCTGCTGTATTCGCGGTTCTTCGCCCGGGCCATGCATCTGACGGGACATCTGCCGAAAAAGGCGATCGAGCCGTTCGACGCGCTGTTCACCCAGGGCATGGTCACCCATGAAATCTATCAGACCCGCGACGACAAGGGCCGCCCGGTCTATCACCTTCCCGAAGAGGTCGAGGACGGCAAGCTGAAGGCGACGGGCGAGCCGGTCGAGATCATCCCCTCGGCCAAGATGTCGAAATCGAAGAAAAACGTGGTCGACCCGGTCAGCATCATCTCGGCCTTCGGGGCGGATACCGCGCGTTGGTTCGTTCTGTCCGATTCGCCGCCCGAGCGTGACGTGGAATGGACCGCCGCCGGCGCCGAGGCCGCGCACAAGCACCTCAGCCGCGTGCATCGCATCGTGTCCGAGATCGCCGCGTCCGACGCCCCGGCCAATGCCGAGGACGAAGCGCTGCTGCGCGAGATGCACAAGACCATCCATGACGTGACCGGCGGGGTCGAATCCTTCGGCTTCAACGCCTCGATCGCCAAGCTCTATGCCTTTACCAACACGCTGGCCAAATCCAAGGCGGGCGCACAGGCCAAGCGGCAGGCGGCCAAGACGCTGGCGCAGCTGATGTCGCCGATGACGCCGCACCTGTCCGAAGAGCTGTGGCAGATGCTGGGCGGCGAAGGGCTGGTGGCGCTGGCGCCCTGGCCGGTGGCGGACGAGTCGATGCTGGTCGATGATACCGTCACCCTGCCCATCCAGATCAACGGCAAGCGCCGTGCCGAGATCAGCGTGGCCAAGGATCTGGACAAGACGCAGGTTGAAAGAATCGCGCTCAGCACCGAAGCTGTGCAGAAGGCGCTGGATGGCGCTGCTCCGAAAAAGGTGATCGTTGTTCCGGGCCGGATCGTGAATGTCGTTGTTTGACCGCAGAAACCTGCTGCTTTCGTTGGCGGCGTTGACCGTGGCGCCCGCTTGTGGGTTCCAGCCGGTTTATGCCCCGGGCGGCGCTGGCAGCGAATTATACGGCAAGGTCGCCGTGTCAGCGCCAGATTCGGTCGAAAGCTACCTTCTGGTGCAGAATCTGGAGCAGTCCCTCGGGCGCAGCGTCAGTTCAGCCAAGGATTACAGCCTGAATGTGCAGGTCTCTACGGTGACCCGCGGGGCCGCCATCACGACCTCGAACGAGACCAACCGGTATTCGATTGACGGGCGCGCCAGCTATACGCTGAGATCCAATGAAACGGGCCAGATCCTTGTGTCCGGCACTGTGGCCGATTTCGTAGGCTACTCCGCCGCGGGGTCCACCGTTTCCACGCTCGCTGATGAACGGGATGCCAAAGAGAGGCTGATGGTCATCCTGTCCGATCAGATCGTCACGCGCCTGTATTCCGCACCGGGCCTGGCTTCATGAAGCTGTCCCCGCGCGACGCCGAGGGGTATTTCGCCAAACCTGACCCCGACAAGACGGGATTGTTGATCTACGGCGCCGACGCGATGCGCGTTGCGCTCAAGCGCCAGCAGGTATTGGCCGCGCTGTTGGGCCCGGGTGCCGAAGAGGAAATGCGCCTGACCCGTCTTCCGGCCTCGGATCTGCGGGCGGATCCTGCCCTTCTGCTGGATGCCGTGAAGGCTGTGGGGTTCTTTCCCGGCGCGCGCGCCGTATTCGTCGAGGATGCAACAGACGCCGCAACCCCGGCGATCGCCGCTGCGCTCGAGGATTGGGCGCCAGGCGACGCTCAGATCATTGTGACCGCCGGGCAGCTCAAGGCCAGCTCGAAGCTGCGCAAAGCGTTCGAAGGCCATCGGGCTGCGTATGCGGTCGGGATCTATGACGACCCACCGTCGCGCGCGGAGATCGAGCGTGTTCTGGCCCAAGCCGGACTTGCAAGTGTTCCCCGTGACGCGATGTCCGTGCTCAGCGATCTGGCGACCGAACTCAGCCCGGGAGACTTTGCGCAAACCGTTGAAAAGCTGTCTCTTTACAAACGTGGCGATGCGTCGGACGTTACCGTCGAAGACATTGAGGCCTGCGCACCGCAATCCAATGAGGCGGCCCTGGATGACGTTCTCAACGTCGTTGCCGAAGGCCGATCCGGTGAAATCGGGCCCCTGATCCGACGGTTGCAGGCGCAAGGAACCAATGCGGTGTCCCTGTGCATCGGCGCGACCCGCCATTTTCGCACGCTCTATGCCTGCGCCTCGGACCCCGGTGGCGCGGCGCAAGGGATCGGCAAACTCCGGCCGCCGGTTTATGGCAAACGGCGTGACCGGATACTTCGGCAGGCGCAGAATTGGGGCGCGCACAAGCTGCAGACGGCTTTGACCGTGCTGACGGATACGGATCTGTCTCTCCGGTCGGCAGGGCAGACTGCCCCGGCCATGGCCCTGGTCGAGCGCGCTCTGATCCGGCTGGCCATGCTGGCGCGGTCACGCTGAATTGAACTAACGGCGCGTCCGACTTGACGCGGCGGCGCAGTCCCCCACCCTGTCGCCAGGGCAACCACGCAGGAGCATGACATGTACAAGATCTACGGGCGCATCCAGAGTCGTGCCTCTCGGGTGATCTGGCTATTGGAGGAACTGGGGCAGGACTATGAGTGGATCGATGCGGGCCCGCACGACCCGCGCGTTCTGGACCTGAACGGCACGGGCAAGATCCCTGTCCTGCAGGATGGCGACGCAGTCATTTCGGACAGCGCGGCGATCATGACTTATCTGGCGGACAAGCACAGGGCCTTCACGTACCCCGCCGGCACCCCGGAACGGGCCGAGCAGGATTCGTTGTTGCACGCGCTGTTGGAAGAATTCGATGCTCCGCTGTGGCTGGCCGCCCGCCATATGTTCATTCTGCCCAAGGACAAACGCGTTCCACAGGTCGTCGAAACCGCCCAGTGGGAGTTTGACCGCAGCTTTCAACGCATGGGGCAACGATTCAAAGGGCCATTCCTTCAGGGCGAGCAGATGACGATCGCGGACATCCTGTGCATTCACTGCATGAGTTGGGCAAAATCGGCTGGCTTCCCGATGAATTCAGACAGCCTGAAAGCCTACGGCAAGCGCGTTCGCGAGCGTCCGGCCTACAAGAAACTGGGTGAGATGGCCAAATCTGCCTAATCCGCTTGGGACGGCCCGGCCCATTCTGCGGCCGAGCGCCCCGCCCAACGACCTGTCGCCAGGCATGCGGTCAACAGATAGCCGCCGGTCGGGGCTTCCCAATCCAGCATCTCGCCTGCGCAGAACACGCCGGGCTTGGCTCTCAGCATCAGCCCCGAGTCCAGCCCGCTTTTCGCAACCCCGCCTGCGGTCGAAATGGCTTCGTCCAGCGGGCGCAAGCCTGCGTTGCGAACAGGCAAAGCCTTCAAAGTCTTGACCCAATCATCGCGCCGCTGATTCTGCCCATGTGTCATTTCGTGGAACAAGGCGATCTTTGGCGGCGGCAGTCGCAGGCCGTTCTTCAACCAACGGGTCAAAGTGGTTTTCGGGCCAGCTTTTGACAGACGCCCGGACAGATCCTGAATCGTGCGGTCCGGCGCGAGGTCCACATACAGATCAGCACCCTGCCGCAGCGCGGGTGTCAGCGGGTAAAGACCGCCCCCTTCCAGGCCTTTGGCTGAAATGACCGCCTCGCCACGGCTGGCAAGGTCGCCCGCGCGCCACCGAACAGATTTCAGTGCCTGACCGAAATGCGCGGCCATATGGGGGCTCCATTCGACGGACAGTGCGGCGTTCGATGGTGCAAAAGGGACCAGTGGAACCCCAGCCTCGGCCAGAGCCGGCGCCCAAGCGCCATCCGATCCCAGACGCGCCCAGCTGGAACCGCCAAGCGCCAGAACCGTGACGTCAGCAACCACTTTCTGCCGACCTTCCGGCGTATCAAAGACCAGCGCGGGGCCGTCCCAACCCAACCAGCGCCAACGGGTGCGGATCTCGACCCGCATCTCGTCCAGCCGCGCCAGCCAGGCGCGCAGCAATGGCGAAGCTTTTTTTGATTTGGGAAATACCCGCCCTGTGGACCCCGTGAACAGATCTTGGCCCAAGTCCCGCGCCCAGCTTTGCACGCTCTGCGCATCGAATGCGGCAATCATTGGGTACAACCAGTCCGCCGCATCGCCGTACGCCGAAATCAGGCGGTCAAACGGCTCGTCCTTTGTCAGGTTCAGACCGGACTTCCCCGCCATCAGGAATTTGCGGGCCACCGAGGGTTTGGCCTCGGCAACCAGCACATTGTGCCCGGCCGCGGCAAGTTCTTCGGCGGCCATCAGCCCGGCGGGGCCTGCCCCGATCACCACTGCCTGTGCCATATCTGCCCTCTTGCCTCACTTGCGTTCAGCCGCGACTGTGTTCCGGTGATGACGAACAGCGATCCGATCTGCCCGCTCTGCAACCGCCCGATCCCGAACGGGACCGGCAGCCTGCACCATCTGATCCCAAAACTCAAAGGTGGCAAGGGCGGTCCCACGGTTCTGCTGCACAAGATCTGCCACAAGGAGGTGCACGCCACCCTGACCGAAGCCGAGCTTGCGCGAGACTTCAACACTGTCGAAAGCCTGCGCACGCATCCCCGGCTGAACCGGTTTCTGGACTGGGTACGCAAACGTCCGCCTGGGTTTCAATCCAAAGTCCCGGGCCGACGCCGCGGCCGTTGATCAGGCTGGCAGGAAAGGATCACCCATCGGGTCTGTTTCCGTTGCAGCCAGGCCCTCGACCTCGATGCCCAGAAAGTCTGGCGCGGGAACGATTCGCGCATCGGGAATATGCTGGTATTCCAGAATGGTATAGGGACGTTTCCACAGCCATTCGCGATTTGCGACCGCCCAGAGATCAGGGTCCGGCGGCACCTCGGTCGTGAAGGCATAGAAATGCAGATCAAACCCGTGCGAGGCCACGTCCTGCATGGAAAGCAGGCGCAGGCCCAAATCCCTGCAAAACGCATCCTCTGCCGAAATGTCGCCGGTCCGCAGAGTGATCTGGCCCACGGCGGCCTGTCCGAACGGGTTCTCATCCCGCTGCTTTTTGGGCCGCTTCCCCTCAAAATCATGCTGAAGAAGCTCGATCGAGAAGCCTTCGGGGTCCGAGAGGTGGCACATGTAACCGATATCTCGAAACTGGGCCGGACGGCTGACGTTGATGCCAGCGCGCCGAAGCCATTCCGCCGCTTGGTCGAGATCTGGCAAGGTGATGCCGATCTTCCAGTATCTCTGACCCCGGTCGTGGGCGTATCCGCCGCCTCCGGGCAGGAGCAGAAGGTCGGCGCTGGGCCCCGGGTAGCCCGCTCGCCGCGCATCTCCCTCGGCACGAACGACCATGCCGAGGTTTTCCCTGTAAAAATCGGCCAGCCGTGCGGGATCAGCCACACGCAGGCGAAGGGCAGCGATCCTCATCCGCACATCCCGGCGATACCGGCCGCCGTCTGCGGATCAGCGGCTAGGCTGTCCGCAACCAGGTCCCGCGCGGTCTGCATCAGATCTTCCGGAGCGACCACCCGGTCCACCAGGCCAAAGGCAAGCGCTTCGTCCGCCGTGACCTTCTGGCCTGCCATCAGGATCAACTTGGTCCGGGCGGGGCCGATCAGCGCCCGCATGCGTTTCACGTCCGATGGCTGCGGCAGGAACCCCAACCGCATGACCGGGTAGAAGACCTTGGCCGTGGGCACCGCGATGCGCAGGTCACAGGCCAAGGCCATACCGTTGGCCCCGCCCGCCATGGTGCCGTTCAACGCAGCGACGGTCAGGCAGGGCAGCGCCGCGATGGCTCCGGACAAACGCTCCCACAGGTCCGAGGTCGCAAGGCCTGCCCGCGCCTCGTCCAGATCGGCGCCGGCACTGAACACCTTGCCCGCTCCGGTCAGGATCAGGGCGCGCGCCTCTTGGGCCGCTTCCGCGATCTGCAGCAGGTCCGACAACATGGCCCCGGTCAGGGCATTGGCCTTGCCGGGGTTGTTGATCGTGACCGTCCACAGACCGTCCTGCTGGGTCAGGTCGATCACGTCAGGCCGATCCTCTGGCGAATGTCATCACGGCGCAGCGAAATCTCGGTTCCCAGAAACTCGTCCGCATCTTCCGAGCACATCCACAGCAGCGCCCGCGCCGGCCAGTCGGCCGGGATGTGATCGTCCCAGTCCAACTGGCTGACCGGGTTGATGCCGCTGGCCTTGATGACCCGCTGCATGTCGGTCGCCACCGTGCCCGGGGACAGACCCATGGCGCGTATGCCGTGATGCGCCTCTTCCAGGTGAAGACATTCGGTCAGCATTTTCGCCCCGGCCTTGGACGCGCAGTAGTGGCTCCAGGCCTCGACCGGGTTCGAGGCGGCTCCGGAGGAAACGGTCAGAACCGTCCCGCCGCCCGCCGCGCGCATCAGCGGCAGAACCGCGCGCATCCCGTGGAACACACCCTTGAGGTTGATGTCGATGGCCTTGCTCCAGGCTGCTGGATCGGCATTTGACAGGTGAAAGATTGGATCGATCACACCTGCATTGCCTATCAGCACGTCCACGCGGCCAAAGCGGTCGGCGCAATCCGCAACCGCTTGTTCCACCTGCGCAAAATCGCTGACGTCGCAAGACAGCGCGATGGCGTTCTCACCCAGTGCCGCGGCCAATGCGTCGATCTGATCATGGCTGCGCGCTACCAGCGCGACATTGGCGCCGGCTGCGGCAAATACGCGCCCTGCTTCGGCGCCGATGCCGCGGCTGGCTCCGGTGATCAGTACTGTTTTGCCCTTCATGTGCATCCTGTAATCCTTTTGGATTGAAATCGGGTAAAGTGGTACCGCGCAAACGGGGAAATCGTCCAGCCCTTGCCCCTTGACGGCAGCCGCGACAACCACGACCATGCGCGCAATTTTTACCGAGAAGGGTTCCCTTATGTCCGTTTTCTTCCGCCGCAGCTGCGGTGCCGCGCTGGCTTATGCCGTTGCAACCCAAGGCGCTTTTGCCGATCTGTCCGCCAACGATGTCTGGTCGGATTGGCAGGCCTACATGGGCAGCATGGGGTACACCATCACCGGCGAGCAGAACACCTCTGGCGACGTCACCACCATCACGAACATGACCATGAAGATGGACCTTCCTGAGGGAGAAGGCTCGTTCGACATGGTCGTTCCGGAAATGACCCTGACGGAAAACGGCGACGGAACGGTCAGCATCGAATTCCCCGAAAGCTTCCCCATGACGGTATCCGGCCAGGCCGAGGAGGAAGAATTCTCGGTGGATATCCTGTACTCGCAGACCGGGTTGAAAATGCTGGTTTCGGGGTCGCCCGACGACATGACCTATGACTACTCTGCCAGCAAGCTGGCACTGGCGCTCGACAACATCATGGTCGATGGCGAAGCGATGCCCGACGACGCGCTGGATCTGGGTTTTGAGATGATCAACCTGGCCGGTGCATCCCGGATGCAGATCGGAGAGGGCCGCAAGGTCGACCAGAATTTCACCGCGGCAAACCTGACCTATGACCTGAATTTCCAAGACCCGGAAACGGGCGAAGATGCACGCATCAACGGCAAGCTCGACCAGCTGGAGTTTGAAGGCAAGAACGTAATCCCCGAAGGCTTCAGCCTGGCGGACGTGGAAGGCGCATATGAGGCTGGTTTTGCCTTTGACGGGATCTTCACCTACGGCGCTGGCCAAACCAGCATCGCAGGCACCAGCGAGGGCGAGGCTTTCTCGATGGCCAGCAGTTCGGACGGTGGCCGCTTCGGTGCCAGCATCGACGCCGAGCGTCTGGCGTATGACGTCGAACAGAACAATGCAAAGCTCGAAGTAACCACGGCAGACCTGCCGTTTCCCATCGAGATTGCAATGGCGAAGGCCGGTCTGAAACTCGAGGCACCTATCCAGGCATCAGAAGAGGTCGAGCCGTTCGGCTTTGCGATGAATCTGACAGACTTCACCATGTCCGACATTCTGTGGAGCATGTTCGACCCCGCAGGCGCGTTGCCACGCGATCCAGCCACGATCGCGCTGGATGCGACGGGCACCGCAAAGGTTCTCCTGAACTTCCTGGACCCGGAAGTTGCCGAAGCATTGGAAGGCTCGGACGAGATTCCGGCCGAACTGCATTCGCTCAAAATCAATGAACTGCTGGTCTCGATGGTCGGCGCCAAGCTGACCGGAACCGGTGATTTCACCTTCGACAACTCGAACACCGAAGAGTTCGGAGGCGTTCCGGCGCCGGCGGGTGAGGCAAACCTCCAGTTGGTGGGTGCCAACGCCCTGATCGACAAGCTGATCGGAATGGGGTTCATGTCCGAGAACGACGCCATGGGCGCGCGCATGATGATGGGGATGATGGCCGTTCCCGGCGACCAGCCCGATACGCTGAACTCCAAGATCGAGTTCACCAAGGACGGCCAGATTTTGGCCAATGGTCAACGGATCAAGTAAGCTCGCTTGGCCTGGCCTTCGACCAAGGGCGCGGTGTTCCGCGCCCTTTTTCTTTGGTCCTATGCAATCTCGGGCTTTTCAGGTCTTCAAATCAAGTTCCTGCACCAAAGCCCGGGCCATCCGCCGTGTAACTTTTCGCCCATCAAAAAAGGCCTGATTGGGCAGGTCTTTTGCAATCGGTTTCATGTAGAAACGATAGAAGCCCTCGTAGAATTTGTAATTAGTTTCGCACAGAAAAAGTCGGCCCGTCTTTGCGCATGGTAAAATGTCATGCGCAAAGAAACCGACACCGACCGCCTTTTTTACCGCGCTCGCAATTTCCCTGATCTGATCGGTGTTCGGAACAACCAGCTTGGAATGGAAATGGTTCAAGAGCTTGGCGTCGAGGGGTGTACCACGAGTTCGAACGTTTGGCTGCGGCCCCGCTCTAACCCAAGAAAACAGAACCTGTTCGCCCACCGCTTGCGCACGAATGCAGACGTGCCACATCTCACCTTCATACTCGTGACGACAATCGACATACTCGGTGTTGTAACGATCCGTGTCCAACTCTGCGGCATTCCCGACAAGCTGAACCGGAACATGAGCGTTCGAAACTTCGTTCGAGAACGCAGTTTCGAACGAAGACCCAGTCTCGATAAGCCGGAGCATTGGAACCCCTGCCGCTGTCAGAACCTTGTTCTGACGGATCTTGTGCCCGACGACGCGGCCATGTTCGACCGAGTGCAAAATCCTGTGGCCCAGTGCCTCGATTTCAGATTCCCGCGCACGCAGCCAGTCAACTTTTTCGTTCTGAACGACAAACAGCTCGTTGTAGTGAAGAAGAACGTAACTCTGCGGGTCGTCGATCGCACCGCGTGCCATCAATTCGGCAAAGGGCAAAACCTCGGAGGGAACGCCCAGCTTACTCATCACCCGGGTCAGGCGTACGATGATGTTGCGGGACCCTTTGCCCTTGGCCAGGACGCCGGGTTCGTCAAACTCAACCACAAAGAAGCGCGCCAAACCTCATACCTCAAATTTCAGTGCCGCCGGGCGACCGGTCATTCTCTGCAGTCAGCTTACCCTGCAGCTGCGGCCCTTCCCAGCGGGATCTATTTCCGTAGACCCCGATTTCCCAACGTGCCAACACCATCCGTGACGCATTGGATACACCCAAGGGCTTGCGAGGCGGGTTGACCAAGGCTAGGTCCAATACAATCAATTGGAGGCACCATGACCCGATCACCCGAAGCAATCAGCCACGAAATGCTGGACCTGGCCCGCAAGGCCGGAGCCGAAGCGGCCGACACGATCGTGATCGACGGATCCTCGGTCTCGGTCGAGGTGCGTGGAGGCGCTTTGGAGCACGCCGAACGCGCCGAAAGCACCGACGTTGGGTTGCGTGTTTTCATCGGCAAGCAGCAGGCCATTGTATCAGGTTCAGACAGTCGTCCCGAAACGCTTGCAGCCATGGCCGAACGGGCCGTGGCCATGGCGCGCGAAGCGCCCGAGGATCCGTTCGCCGGTCTGGCAGATCCGGAACAACTGGCCAGCGGTTTTTCCGTGGACTCCTTGGAGCTTTTTGACCCCACGCCCGAACCTTCAGCAGACGCACTGATGCAGGACGCGCTGACCGCCGAGGCTGCGGCCCTAGCGGTGGAAGGCGTTACCCAGGTGTCTGATGCGGCGGCATCCTATGGCACCCACCGGGTTCATTTGTCCGCGACAAATGGATTTTCCGGTGGCTATGCGCGCAGCAGCCGCTCGGTTTCATGCGTGGCGATCTCGGGCGAAGGCACCGGGATGGAACGCGACTATGACGGAGACAGCCGCAGCTTTCAGTCCGACCTGCGCAGCCCCGACGAGATCGGCCGGATCGCCGGCGAGCGTGCCGTGCAGCGAGTGGGTGCCCGAAAGCCGGAAACAGGGCGCTTCCCGGTATTGTTCGACGAGCGGATCTCGTCCTCTTTGATCGGGCATCTTCTGGCGGCCAGCAACGGCGCGGCGGTGGCCCGCGGTGCCTCCTGGCTCAAGGACAGCCTGGGCCAGCAGGTGCTGCCTGCACATCTGTCGCTGATCGAGGACCCCCATCGCCCGAGGATTGCGGGATCGCGCCCGTTTGATGCCGAAGGATTGCCGACCGCGCGCCGGATGATCGTCAAAAACGGCGTGCTGACCGGATGGACCCTGGATCTTTCAAGCGCGCGCAAACTGGGCATGAATTCCACCGGGAACGCCGCCCGTGGCGTGTCCGGCCCTCCATCTCCCAGCAACTGGAACCTGAGCCTGACCCAGGGCGAGTCCAGCCGGGACGACCTGCTGCGCGACATGGGAACGGGATTGCTGGTGACCTCGATGATAGGGTCCACCATCAACCCCAATACCGGCGATTACTCACGCGGTGCGTCGGGTTTCTGGGTCGAAAACGGAGAGATCTCGCACCCGGTCAACGAATGCACCATTGCCGGAAACCTGCGGGACATGCTGATGCGGATCATCCCGGCCAACGACGCGCGCACCTATCTGTCCCGGGTCGTGCCCTCGCTTCTGATCGAAGGGATGACACTTGCCGGAAACTGACCTGTCCCTGCTGATCGACGCTGCACGCGAGGCCGGCCGGATTGCCGTCGCCTATGCGGGCCGCGAGATGCAGAGCTGGGACAAACCCAAGGGCGCCGGGCCGGTGACCGAGGCTGATCTGGCCGTCAACGCGATGTTGGAACAACGCCTGCCCAGCGCGCGGCCCGGATATGGCTGGCTGAGCGAGGAGACCGAGGACAATCAGGATCGGTTGACCCGTGACCGGGTGTTCATCATCGACCCGATCGACGGCACCCGCAGCTTTGCCGAAGGGTCGCGGACCTGGGCGCATTCCTTGGCGATCGCCGATCGCGGACAGGTCATCGCCGGCGTGATCTACCTGCCGATGCGCGACATGCTGTTTGCTGCCGCGCGGGGACAGGGGGCAACCCTGAACGGTCAGCCGATCCGGGTGACCGCGGCGGCCACAGAGGCCGAAGCCGAGGTTCTGGCCGCAAAACCGAACCTGAAAGCGGATCATTGGCAGAGCGGGGTCGCGCCGATCTTCCGTCGGGCCTATCGCCCGTCGCTGGCCTACCGTATGGCGCTGGTCGCACAGGGCAGGTTCGACGGGATGCTGACCTTGCGCCCAAGCTGGGAATGGGACATCGCGGCCGGGGATCTGATCCTGCGCGAAGCAGGCGGCACCTGTACTGACCGTACTGGGCGTCCGTTGCGGTTCAACAACCCCAACCCACGGCTGAACGGTGTTGTTGGCGCCGGGTCCGAATTGCATAAGGTGCTGATGGGCCGACTGGATCAGCCAATTCAGGGGCACCGGGCATGAGCAAACCGCGATCCCTCAGCCTGGCGGCCTATCGCGCGTTGTCCTGGGGTGTTCCCAAGCCCACTGGACACAACACGCCGCCTCGCCCCGCGGGTGAGTTGCTTTGGATTCATGTTGCCAACGAACAGCGCCTGCGGGCGGTGAACGACTTTTGCAAGCGGCTGCAGCAGTCCCGGCCAGGGCTGTCGATTCTGTTGACCGTCCCGCCTGACGCTGACCTGACACACTGGGCAGGTTGCGACATGGAATTGGTTCCGCTGCCTGACGAAAAAACCGGCGCGGCGCGTGGATTTCTGGAGCACTGGCAGCCCGACATGGGGCTGTGGGTCGGCGGCGGCCTGATGCCCAACGTGATCACCCGCGCGGCCGAACGCGGTATACCCATGGTCCTGCTTGAAGGCGAGAACGACGTTCGTATTGCCTTTGTCGGGAAATGGCTGCCGGACATCAACCGCTATACCTTTGACTGCTTCCGTGCGATCCACGTCACGTCCGAGGATGCAGCCCGGCAAATCCGACGTCTGGGCGTCCCCGCTTCGAAGGTGGCGCTGTTTCCGCCGCTCAGTATCAGCCCCACCCTTCGCCCCTGGCCCGAGGACGAACTGATCGAGACGAACCATGCGTTGGCAGGGCGGCCGGTCTGGCTGGCGGCGTGGGTCGACGCCAAGGAATTCATCTCGGTTCTCAGCGCACATCGGCAGGCCATGCGGATGCTGCCGAGGCTGGCCCTGATCCTGCATGTCGCGGACATGTCCGAGGCGGCGCCCCTGCGCAAAAGGCTGGAAACGATGGACCTGCGCTGTGCCAACTGGGAAGATGGGGACATGATCGAAGACATGACCCAGGTCATCCTTGCGTCAGACCCCGAGGCCCTTGGCCTTTGGTATCGCGTCTCTCCGGTGACGTTCATGGGCAGCACGCTCGAGTCGGGAATAGGCGGGCATGACCCAATCGCGGCCGCAGCCTTGGGCTCGGCCCTGATCCATGGACCGGACGTGAGCGGCCACAAGGCCCTGTATGACGCGCTTGATCGTGTGGGAGCCGCTCGAGAGATTCGCACCGCCACCGAATTGGGCGACGCTGTCGTTGAATTGCTGGCCCCGGACTTGGCCGCGAACATGGCCCTTGCCGGTTGGCAACTGGTGACCGAGAGCGCGCCCCAGGTGGATACTCTGATCGACATGGTACAGGAACATCTGGACCAGCACGGAGCGGAACATGAGGGCGCCTGAATTCTGGAACAACGCGCCGGATCACCCCGGCCTTCGCGCGAGGCTGCTGGCGCCGCTTGGCCGCGTCTATGCGCGGGCAACGGCGCGGCGGGTGGCGTCGGGGCCCGGGGTTGATCCGGGTGTACCCGTGATCTGCGTCGGCAACCTGAATGCTGGCGGCACTGGAAAAACGCCGACGGCAATATGGGTTCTGGAACAGTTGCGTGACGCGTATCACACGCCGCATGTGGTCACCCGCGGCCATGGCGGATCGCTTGAGGGGCCGGTTCGGGTCGACCCGGTCCGACACACGGCGGCGCAGGTCGGAGACGAGCCATTGTTGCTGGCGGCCTTCGCCGAGGTCTGGGTCGCCAAGGATCGTGCCGCCGGCGCCCGCGCCGCCGTCGAGAACGGCGCTACCGTGATCGTGCTGGACGACGGGTTCCAGAACCCCTCGGTGGCCAAGACATTCTCGATCGTCGTTGTGGATGCGGCCCGCGGCTTTGGCAACGGCATGTGTCTGCCGGCCGGACCGCTGCGCGAGCCGGTCGATGTCGGGTTGCAACGGGCCGACCTGGTATTGTCGCTGGGTGACTTGGCCGCGCAGGAGCGGTTCGCGCAGCTATGGGGCGACAAGCTGGGCGTTCCGCACGCAACCGGTCAGGTGACGGCGCTGCAAACCGGGATGGACTGGAGCGAGACTCCGGTTCTGGCCTTTGCCGGTATCGGCCACCCCGAGAAGTTCTTTCAGACCTTGCGCCAACAGGGCGCGCGGCTGCTGCGGGCCGAGGCGCTGGACGATCACCAGCCGCTGACGCCGGCCCTGATGACCCGGCTGGAGAACGAGGCGCGGTTGCTGGGTGCGCAGATGGTCACCACCGAAAAAGACGCGGTTCGCCTGCCGCCCGCCTTCCGCAGCAAGGTCATCACCCTGCCGGTGCGCCTGCAGGTGGATCAGGCCGACGACTTGCGTCAGCGGCTGCTGACGGCCGCGCCGCCGCCCTAGTCGTCTTCGCCCAGTTTCGGGGCGGGGCGCGACAGGTTCAGATCGGCATCCGAAAAGACGAACGGCGCGCGAATCCCCGGCACACCGTCCAGGTCGATCTGCATGCCGCGCGCGATCACCTGCGGATCGGCCATGACCTCGTCCAGCGTGTTGATCGGCCCGGCGGGGATGCCTTGCGCCTCACAGGCGGCCAGCAGGTCGGCCTTGGCCCAAGTCGCCGTGGCCCCGTTCAGCCGGGCGATCAGGGTGCGGCGATTGGCCAACCTGTCCTTGTTGTGCAGATATTCGGGCGCCTCGGCCATGTCGGGCAGGTTCAATACCTGGCACAGGCGCTGATATTGCCGATCATTGCCGGTGGCGATGATGATGTGACCGTCGGCACAGTCGAACACCTGGTAGGGCGCCAGGTTCACATGTGCATTGCCCATGCGCTGCGGCACCTCGCCGGTGGTCAGATAGTTCAGCGCCTGGTTTGCCGTGACCGCCACGGCCACGTCCAGCAAGGCCATGTCCACATGCTGCCCGCGCCCGGTGCGCTGGCGCTGGTGCAGGGCGGCCAGAACCCCGGCCACCGCATAAATGCCGGTGAACACGTCGGTGATCGCCACACCTGCCTTCTGCGGTTGGCCGTCGGGCTCTCCGGTCACGGACATCAGCCCCGACATGCCCTGGATGATGAAATCATACCCGGCCCGGTGCGCATAAGGCCCGGTCTGCCCAAACCCGGTGATCGAGCAATAGACGAGGCGCGGGTTCAACTGGCTGAGGTTGTCAAAGTCCAGCCCGTATTTCTTCAGCCCGCCGACCTTGAAATTCTCGATCACCACATCGGCGTCAGCGACCAGCGCGCGCACCTTCTGCTGCCCTTCGGGGGTCGAGAAATCGGCGATCACAGACGCCTTGCCGCGATTGGTCGAATGGTAATAGGCCGCCGAGACATCCTGATCGCGGGTCACGAAGGGCGGACCCCAGGCGCGGGTGTCGTCGCCGGCCGGGGATTCCACCTTGATGACCTCGGCGCCCAGATCGGCAAAGGTCTGGCCGGCCCAGGGGCCAGCCAGAATGCGCGCCAGTTCGACAACCTTGAGACCGGCCAGAGGCCCGGTCATCAGTTGCCCAGTTCCTTTTCGATCAGCGCCTTGAACTCGTCATAGGACTGGTTGTCGACCTTCTTGCCGTTGACGACAAAGGACGGGGTGGCCTGGATACCGTCTTTCTCGGCGTTTTTCTGATACCAGGCGACGAGGGTCTGCGCCTTGGTGCCGTCCTGCAGGCAGGCTTCCAGCTGATCGTTGCTCAGCCCGGCCAGACGGCCGATCTTGCGCAGTTCTTCCACGATCTCGGCCGGGCCGCCGGCGCGTGTCCATTCGGACTGGCCCTGATAGATCAGGTCGGTGATGCCAAAGAACTTTTCGGGGCCACCGCAGCGCGCCACCATCGACGCCCAGATACCGTAGCGGTCGAAATAGACCTCGCGGTAGATGAATTTGACCTTGCCGGTGTCGATGTATTCCTTCTTGAGCTGCTTGTAAGGCCCCTGATGGAAGTTCGCGCAGTGCGGGCAGGTATAGGACGCGTATTCGATGATCTCGACCGGCGCATCCTCGGCCCCCTGCACCATTTCGACAATGGTCGAGGTGTCCAGATCGGCGTTTTGCGCTTCGGCGCTGCCGACCAGTTGTGGCACAGGCACGGTGCTTGGCGATTGGGTCAGCCAATAGCCGCCTGCGGCCAGCGCCACGGCCGCGCAGATTACGGTTGCAATACGGCTCATACTCAGCCCTTTCTCAGCGTTTTTGTTTGGATAGAACGTTCCGGCCCAGTCGTTCAAGGGCAGCACGCAAGTCTTGGTCGTGAACCTCGCGCGTCACTTTGTCTGCCTCGGCAACGATTTCCGGTGCGATGGTGGGTTTCGCCTGTTTCGGCCGATGCTCGAAACTGGCCTGCCCCTCGGCAAATCCTGTGGGAGCGGTCTGGGTGATGCGGATGCGGCTGATGGCACTGTAGCCATAGACGGCATTCACCTTGTCGCGCAGACGGTCCTTCTGCATCTCGAGCATCGGGGCCTGAGGTCCGGTGGTCAGCACGGTCAATGTGGCGCCGAACCCACCCTTTCCATAGCCCACCTTGACCGGTCGGGCGATGGCGGCGATGTCGGGGCCCACGATATCGGCCCAATGGGTCAACAGGCGCGACACGGCAAAGCCGCGGCTTTCACCGGCTTTGCGGATCCGATCGCTCAGCAAGGACGCGGTGCGTTTGAACCCGCGGGTGGTGGACCGTCTTGGTTGCATCTGGTTTCCAGCTCCTGCGCCGCTATTGTAATGGGCGTGCATCCGGGCGCCAGCGAAACCCGACAGAGAAATGGATAAAACTTGCGTGACATCGCCACTTTCGACCTGAGCCGCAGCCTGCTTGCCTGGTACGACCGCCATGCCCGCGACCTGCCGTGGCGGGTCAGCCCCGCCGACAGGGCGGCAGGCGTGCAACCCGACCCCTATCGCGTGTGGCTGTCCGAGGTGATGTTGCAGCAGACCACAGTGGCCGCCGTGCAGGGTTATTTCCTGCGCTTCACCGCGCGTTGGCCGGATGTCCGGGCGCTGGCCGCTGCGCCCGATGACCAGGTGATGGCGGAATGGGCCGGGCTGGGTTATTACGCCCGCGCCCGCAACCTGCTGAAATGCGCCCGCGCGGTGGTGGACCAGCACGACGGGCGCTTTCCAGACAGCCATGATGCGCTGCTGAAGCTGCCCGGCATCGGCCCTTACACCGCCGCGGCCATCGCGGCCATCGCCTTTGACCGGCCGGAAACCGTGCTGGACGGAAATGTCGAGCGGGTCATGGCCCGGCTGCATGACATCCACGACCCGTTGCCGAAATCGAAACCTCTGCTGAAGGCGAAAGCCGCCGCGCTGACCCCGGAGGAACGCCCCGGCGATTATGCCCAGGCGGTGATGGATCTGGGGGCCACGATCTGTACGCCGAAATCTCCGGCCTGTGGCATCTGCCCCCTGCGAGACCCGTGCCAGGCCCGCGCTGCCGGAACCCAGGCAGAGTTGCCGCGCAAGACGCCCAAGGCACCGAAGCCCACCCGGCTTGGCCACGTCTACATCGCGCAGCGCGCCGATGGCGCAATCCTGTTGGAGCGCCGCCCGGAAACGGGGCTGTTGGGCGGGATGCTGGGCTTTCCGGGCTCGGACTGGTCCGAGGACGCGGCCGAGGCGCCGCCCTTTCCGGCCGATTGGACCCTGCTGCCCGCCGAGGTGCGCCATACCTTTACCCATTTCCACCTGATCCTGCGCGTCTGGACCACCGCCGTACCCGCAGAGGTGAGCCCCGAGGGGTTGCTGGTGATGCCCAAACATGCCTTTCGCCCCGGCGACCTTCCGACCGTGATGCGCAAGGCGCATGATCTGTGGCGCGGCAGTTCTGCATCTGGGAAAATGGATCGGGCAGGATTATCCTGACGGCAGAGTTTCGGAGCCTGACCATGATCTCGACTGATACCCTGTCGCGCTGGCAATCAGCCCTTCCTTTCTGGGTTTCGTTCATATTGATCCCGATCCTGTGGTTCACTGCTTTCGCCGGTGGCTGGTGGGTGCTGCTGGTGCCGCTGTCCACCTGGTGGTTGTTTGCGGCGCTGGACGGCCTGACCGGGCTGAACCTTGAAAACGCCGACCCCGAAACGCCCGAGGACGCGCTGCGCTGGTACGTCCTGCTGACCAAGGCCTGGGTTCCGGTCCAGTTTTTCACGCTCTATGGCCTGATCTGGTACGCCACCCGCGCCGAACATCTGTCATCACTGGAAAAGATCGGGCTGTTCTTCGGGATGGGCGTGATCTCGGGCACGATCGGCATCAACTACAGCCACGAACTGATGCACCAGAAGGGCCGGCTGGAGCGGTGGCTGGGCGACATCCTGCTGGCGATGGTTCTGTATTCGCATTTCCGGTCCGAACACTTGCTGGTGCATCACCGTTATGTGGGCACGCCGCGCGACCCGGTGACCGCGCGCTACAACGAAGGGTTCCACCGCTTTTATCCGCGCGTCCTGCGCCAGTGCCTGGTGTCCGCGTTTCAGGCCGAAAAGGCCAAGCTGGCGCGCAAGGGGCTGAACTGGACGGACCGGGCAAACCCGTTCTGGCGGTATTGGGCGCTGCAGGGGCTGATGCTGGCGCTGGCGCTGCTGCTCGGCGGATGGGCGGGGCTGGGGCTGTTCCTGGTTCAGGCGGGCACCGCGATCTGGCAGCTGGAGCTGGTCAACTATGTCGAACATTACGGCCTGACGCGCAAATACCTGGGCGACGGCAAATACGAGCACGTCCGGCCGCGCCATTCGTGGAACGCCGCGCACAAGGCCTCGAACTGGCTGCTGATCAATCTGCAACGCCACTCGGACCACCATTACAAGCCCAACCGGCGGTTTCCGCTGCTGCAGAACCACCCTGCCGAAGCGGCCCCGCAACTGCCCTATGGCTATCCGGTGATGACGATCGCGGCGATGGTCCCGCCGCTGTGGCGGCGTGTGATGAACCCGCGGGTGCGGGCTTGGCGGCGACAGTACTACCCCGAGATCACGGACTGGAAGCCGTACAACAAGGCAATGCTTCCGATGCCACGGTCCTGAGAGCGGTCAACGAAGCGCCCAGATATCGACCGGCCGCTCGACGCCGCCAACCGCCTGTGCATCGTGGCGCTGGAACCCGTTCATCAGATCGGCAGCCGTCGACGCTTCGCTTAGGGCCTTTTCGCGCAGCGCGTCGCTGATGACAATCCGCGCACCCATCTTTCGCGTCATTGCTTCAAGCTTGGCAGCCAGATTGACCGCGTCTCCGATCACCGCGAATTCCAGCCGGTTGGCCCCGATGTCGCCCAGAACGACCGGACCGTAGTGAACACCGATGCCAACCTGAATCTCCTGCTCGCCTGCCCGTCGGCGTTCCAGATTCCAACGGTCGATGATGTCAGCCATTGACCGCGCGCAGGACAGGGCGTTGACCGCGTCCAGCGGAGTTGGAACCGGCGTGCCGAACGTGGCCATCAGCCCGTCGCCCAGATACTTGTCCAAGGTTCCGTGGTGATGGAACACCTCGGCCTCCATTCGCGCATGGAAGCCCCGCAACACCTCGATCACTTCATACGGGTCGCGGCCGGCAGCGAATTTCGTGAAGCCGACGATGTCGATGAACAGAACCGCGATGTTTTCCTTGCGCACCTGCTTGAGCGGCTCGTCGTTCTGGCTCAGTTCCTCGACCACGTTGGGCGAGAAGTATCGCGACAGGTTGGCGCGTTCCCGTTCCAGCCCGGCATTCGAGATCAACAGGCGATTGAGCCGCCGCATCGACACGCCCAGCGTAACCGCGACCATCATGAACACGATCACCTCTTGCACACGCATCGGAACCATGAAGCTGTTGGGGTCCAACAATTCAGCCACGGCCGGATAGCCCTGCAACGCGGCGGCAACCTTTTCGCTGAGCCCTGAGATGGGCGTGGCCACCCACCAGGCGACGATCCAGCCCGCCGTCCACATCAGGGCCGTCCAGCTGCCCATGGCGATCACCGTGCGCCAGGAATAGGCCAGCGTACCTGCGGCCAGGATGATGAAGAAATACTGGAAATTGTCGAACCGGTACTGCATCGCCAGCGGGCGCACATCGTCGCTGAACGGGTTGGGAACGACCATGCCCAGCGTCATGATCAGCAGATCGGCGAAAATCAGCAGAAGCTCGATCCGGGATTGGCCCACACGGCCAGCGCGCCGGATCAGCCAGCCGTTGCCGCAGAGCAGCAGCAGGATGAAATGATACCACATCACATCCCAGTTCGGATTCAGAAACACCAGCAGGACACCGGTCAACGCCATGGCGATCCAGCGGGCGCGGACGGCCAGTTCCAGCCCCTCGCGCTTGTGCCGTTCCAGCGCGGCTTCGGTGTATTTGTTGTCCAAATTGAATTTGTCCGGCGTGGTCACGAAAAACCGCTGAAACCGGGATTGGCTGGCCGTGGTATCAGACATTTCTGATGCTCCCTCGCTATGTAGCGGGATATGGGGTCGCACCATCCAAACATCACGGGGCCAAAAACAAAAGACCCCGCCGGGTTCGGCGGGGCAAGGCTTGGTACCATGTGTCAGGCCACAGGCACCGGCGGTATTGGTGTGATCAGTTGTGCAGTTCGGCCCGGATCTGCTGGCGCAGCACGTCGATCGGAACGGTTTTTCCGTCGCGCTTGAAGCACCAGTATGTCCAGCCATTGCAGGACGGCGCGTTTTCCAGATGCGCGCCCACCTGATGGATCGAGCCCTTGATGTTGTCGCCCACCAGCGTGCCGTCGGCCCGCACCTTGGCCTTGTGCCGCTGGTTCATCGAATACAGCTCTTCGCCCGGGCGCAGCATGCCGCGTTCGACCAGCTGGCCGAAAGGCACGCGCGGCTCGGCGCGTTTGCTGGCGCTGACCTCCAGCGCGTCACGGTCGAACTTGCGCACCTTGGCGATGCGCTTTTCGGCCACCTTGCGATAGCTGTCCTCACGCTCGATCCCGATGAACTCGCGGCCCAGCATCTTGGCCACCGCGCCGGTGGTTCCGGTGCCGAAGAACGGGTCAAGCACCACGTCGCCCGGATTGGTCGAACCAACCAGAACCCTGTGCAACAGCGACTCGGGCTTCTGCGTCGGGTGCGCTTTGTCACCATTTTCATCTTTCAGGCGCTCGTGGCCCGTGCAGATCGGCAGCACCCAGTCGCTGCGCATCTGCACGCCTTCATTCAAGGCCTTCAGCGCCTCATAGTTGAAGGTGTATTTCGCGCCTTCCCGCTTGCTGGCCCAGATCATCGTCTCATGCGCGTTGGTGAACCGCTTGCCGCGGAAATTCGGCATCGGGTTCGACTTGCGCCAGATCACGTCGTTCAGGATCCAATAGCCCGCATCCTGCAGGGCCGAGCCCACGCGGAAGATGTTGTGATACGAGCCGATCACCCAGATCGCCCCATTGGGCTTGAGCAGGCGATGCGCGGCCTTCAGCCACTCGCGGGTAAACTGGTCATAGGCGGCAAAGCTCGAGAACTGGTCCCAATGATCATCGACCGCATCCACCTGGCTGTTGTCCGGGCGATGCAACTGTCCTTTCAGCTGCAAATTATACGGCGGATCCGCAAAAATCAGGTCGACCGACGCCTCGGGAAGACTGTTCATCACCTCGATGCAGTCGCCAGATAGAATCGTGTTTAAAGGGAGCGCGGATGCGCCCTTTGTCTTGGTAGTTGTCATGTCTCTGCCTCAAGTTCCACGGCGCTTTTGCGCTCATTTGGTTGAGACTAGGATGAGTCAAACCGGATTCGGCGTCAAATTCTTTTTTGAATCAGGGGGTTACGATTTACTCTTGATACAAGATATTGTGGACGGGCTTGAATGAACGTCTATGGTGTGGGGTTACCCCAAGATTTTGCAGCGCGTCGCGGTGTTGTTTGGACGGATAGCCCGCATTGGTTTCCCAGCCGTAGCCCGGATGCTGTTGCGCCAAATCCACCATCAGTTGATCGCGCCAATTCTTTGCAAGGATCGACGCCGCCGCGATCGAGACTGACTTCGCATCCCCCTTGACCACAGCCTGCGCCGGCAGGGTCAGCCCTTTGGGGATCAGATTGCCGTCGATCAACAGGTAGTCCGGCGCAGGATGCAGGGCGGCGACGGCGCGCTCCATCGCCAGATGAGAGGCATACAAGATATTGAGGTCATCAATTTCCTCAACCGACGCCTCGGCAATGGCAAACTCGGCCCGGGCGCGCAGATCTTCGTCAAGGGTACGCCGCCTTCGCGCCGTCAGCTTCTTGGAGTCATTCAAACCGTCGGGGATGTCTTGCGGGTTCAGAATGGCCGCGGCCGCCACGACCGGACCGGCCAACGGGCCGCGGCCCACCTCGTCTACACCTGCTATTCGGGGATAGCCCTGCGCAATCAGCGCCTGTTCCATTTCAAACGTCGGAGTCGTCATCCCCTCGGCAAACCGTTTTTTGGCCCGAACCGCAACAAAAAAGAAGGAGGCGACCTAGGCCGCCCCCTTCCCGCACAGCGCTTCTGCGGCGCTGCTCCTGCTCGAAACCGATTACTGGTAAACCACGCGGTATCCTTTCTGGCGCAGACAGGCGGGTTCGTAGGCCCGCTTCACCTTCTTGCCGTCCCAGAACCCCACTTTGCACTGTTGTGGCAGGCTATTGGCATGTTTGTAGTGTTTCTCGAGGCAATTCGGACCCAGCAAAGGACGTTTCTTCGAATAGCCGTTGTAGGTCTTCAGGCAACGCTGCGGCAGGTCATAGCGGGCGACACGCCGGGGCAGCGGGCGGATATGATCGGGCCGAACGTTTTGCGGCTGGTAGACATAGTTGTTCTGCCGGGTGACACGCTCTTTGCGCTTTTCCTTGTTATAGTGATTGACGGCCGCGCCGATGATGGCAATGGCCGCCAACCCGCCCAGAATGTCATGGGCGTCGGCCGCCTTGGCCTGGGATGCGGAAACGCCGGTGATGGCGACTGCGGTGGCGACGACGAGGGCGATGAACTTCCGGTGCATGACAAGTGTCCTTTCAAAGCTGGACGCGGCGCCACTGGCTAACCGCGAAACTGATGCAACAGCTTTCGGCCACCCGCCGACAGACAAGCAATAACGGCCCGGTGTTATCCGATATCATCGCCGCAAACCCTTTGAGATATTGAATATCGTGCCAAGCCATGCGCAGGATGCAGCCTATGAAACAGATCCTCTCTTTCCTGGTCGTTGCGACGTTGATATCGCTGAGCACCACCGTCTCGGCGGCCGAATGCTATGCCGATTACAAGGCCAAACAGGACAACCCGCTGCGCCTGCACTATGGCGTGATGCAAGTGTCCGCCTGCAAAAAGGGGCAAGCCAAGCAAGAGGTGGCCAAAAGGCTGAAATCCTCGGGGTGGACGTTGCTCAACGTGATCAGCGTTTTCGGACCGGAAGGGTTGGATCAAAGGAAGGCCAATGCCGGAAAATTCTATCTCCGTTTCTGAGGCGCGGCGGTCTGGCACCCGGCTGGTTGGAGCAGGCATCGCCGCAATTGTCGTGATCCTGATCACGGCCGCAGCCTTCTTGTTCTGGACCCTGCCCGATGCCAATGCTTTCAACGCCCGGGTCGAGCGGCTGTTCGTCGAAAGCGATCTGACCACCCAGGCTGAAATCCGATTGCTGGAGATCCTCGCGCAATCCGGAACCGCATTTGCCGACACGCTGGCCAGCTACCGGATGGTGATCTTCGTGCTGCTGATCTTTGCCACGGCCATGCTGTTGGCCGCCTTGGTCTTTCTGGTAATGCTGGTGACGTTGAACCGTAGAATGGCCCAGATCGAGCGCACGGGAATCCAGGTCACGTCGCTGCTGATCAGTCGCGAAGAGAACACCGTCTACCTGAACAACATGGATTTCAAGCTGACGCCCGCAGCGATGGAAACGCTGGCCGTCCTGGCCGAGTCCCGTCTCGACGACGAAGTGCTGTCGGGGGTTCAGATCGAAGCCATGATCTCTGGCCGAGACATATCGGACTGTGACGAAGCCGCCGGGGCCACGCGCATCAAACGGCTGCGGGACGCGCTGGGCAATCAGATGGTCAGCGAGCTGTTGGTCAAAAACATCGCCAAAAAGGGATATATGCTGGCGATCGAAAAAGACGTGATCCAGATGGTCTGACCGCCTCGGCCGTGGATCGTAATCGGTAAATTCTGTGTTGCGCCCCTTGGAAATCGGGCTGCAAGAGCCCATCCTCTAGGGACCCGGGCAAGGGAGACGGCCGATGAATGTCCACGCCACACGGAATACGAACGGCTACGGAATTTCGATCGAAACGCTTGACGGCAGGGTTGCCATCTACCGCGATGACATCCTTCTGGCTGAAAGCACGAATGCCAAGGTCATGTATGAAACCCGGCTGCCGCCTGCGATTTATGTTCCGCGCGAAGACGTGCGCGTTGATCTGAGCGGTGAGACCGAGTTGCAGACCTTCTGCCCGTTCAAGGGCACGGCAACCTATCACGATGTCCTGCTTGGCGACGAACGGTTGGCAAACTCGGTTTGGGCCTACGAGGATTCCCTGCCTGAAAGCAAAGCCATTCAGGGTCACATCGGCTTCATGCCTGCGGCCTACACTCATATCGATCTGGGCGAAAATCAATTGCGCCAACCGCGAGACGGCAACATCAGCGGCCCGTTGATCGATTGGTTGATGCGTGGCGCGGGGTCGATCTCAACACCGGAAGATTTCACCAAGACCCTGGCCGAAAAAATGCTGGAACACGGCATCGCCATTCAACGCCTCAGCATCCTTGTCTGGTCGCTGCATCCCCTGATCGCAGGCAAGCACTACATCTGGGAAAAGGGTGCCGAGGAGATTTCGACCAATATTCCAACTTACGAGATTCACGACCACCCCGCGTTCATCAACAGCCCCTTGCGGCATGTCTCGAACGGGTTGGGCGGCGTTCGGCAACGGCTGAACGTAGACAACCCCCACAACAGTTTCCCCATCATGGAGGACCTGCGCGCCAAGGGGGGCACCGATTACGTGGCAATGCCTCTGCCGTTTTCCGACGGGCGTATCAATGTCCTGACGTTGACCTGCGACCACCCCAACGGCTTTACCACGGAAAACCTGGGGCTTGTCTTTGAGTGCTCGGCCGTCATCGCCCGGTACTACGAGGTGTTCATGCAGCGCGAGAATGCCCAGGCCCTTCTCGAGACCTATGTGGGCAAACGAACCGGGGCCCGCGTTTTGGGCGGCGACATTCGTCGCGGCGACGGAGACGACATCGACGCGGCCATCATGTTCTGTGACCTGCGCAACTCGACCAGCCTGGAAGAGGATCTGGGCCGCACGGAATACATCAACCTGTTGAACGAATTCTTCGAAACGGTGTCCGGCATCGTCCACGACAACGACGGTGAGGTTCTGAAATTCATCGGCGACGCCGTTCTTGCGGTTTTCCCGGCAGGTGAGGACCCCGGCAAGGCACGGTCAGACGCTCAGCGCAGTGCCGTTGAAATCGTCGAGAAATTGGCCGAGCTGCGTCGCTCCGACAAGAGCCGGCAATGCGATTGTTCGATCGGTGTATCGTTCGGGCGTGTCACGTACGGAAATGTCGGTTCGCGCGAGCGGCTTGATTTCACGGTGATCGGACATGCGGCTAATGTCGCGGCGCGGTTGGGCGAGTTCGGCAAGCTCAATGGCCATCGGATCGTCGTGTCCGAAGATATCGAGCCGGCCTGTTCCCGGGCCGTCCCACTGGGGCCGGTCGACCTGCACAACGTTTCGCATCCGGTGAAGTCTTTTGCCTTGCAGACATCGGCTGACACGGTTCTGGACGCCTGAGCATCCGGCACCCTTGCCCCCCGATCCCAAATAGCCACTCATAGCTGCGCACGGCACTGGTGCGCATTCTGATCCTGGCGCGAGGTACTGACCTTAGCCCGAACGGTTCAACTTGCGGCGCCCAGCAAAATCAACGCAGTTTGCGCGGGAGAAATCGAACTTTGCATCTGTGCGATCTGAGTTCGGGCGAGATAAGTCTCCGTCAGTTCGGCAATTGCCTCGGCATCGACGAACTGCGAAAGGTTCGGCGAACCAGTCACTCTGCTCAGCTTGTCCCGAAATACGTCCAACTGCTTGTCGATATCCAGCTGCCCAAAGCTTGACGGCAGGCCCAGCGCTGTTTCCATCATGCTGCGCAACGGCGACAGGCTCATCAGATCGTACCACTTCTTGGTCTCGCTTCCGGACTGCCCGGCAAGGTCTTTCAAAGCGTGCTGGGCAAAAAGTGCGATCCGCATGGAGTCGTCGGTTTCTCCGACCGAGCTTTCGAACCGGGCGACGGCATTTTTCTGAGCGATCTTTTCCATGTCAGTGATCAGTGCGGTTTTCCGAACCTCGCCCGGACCCAAGCCGAATGCTTCGGAAAACTCCCTGTATCTGCTGTCAGCCAGGCGGTTCGCAAGGGCGTCATCCGAACTCGTACCGTCTGACAAGACCTTTTGAATGAAGTACCGATTGTCCAGGTCACCTTCCAATCCGAACGCGCCCAACGCGACCTGCAGCAGGCGTCGGTCAGAGACCAGATCTTCTGCCGATCGGACGTTTCGGATGTTTTCCACAAAATACTGCGTGTCCCGGTCATTGACCGCCGAGGTGGAAAAGGCCTGCAACTGGGCGTCATAGGTGCGCTGCAAAAAACGCCACCCCACGATACCCCCAGTTGGAACGACCGGCAGGAATGTCATTGCCGATAGGCCATCAGACGCTCTTCGCGCGGCAGCAACGATCGAAGCGCCTTCAGGCATTTGTAGTACTGCTCGGTCACCAGGGCTTCGGTCGCCTGTGCAAGGACCCGGCGACTGTCGACATCCGTGAAGACCTGGCTCAGTTCCTCGATCCGTCGCAGCAGCTGTTGTTTTGCGTCTCCGGCTTCCAGATCTCCGGACAGGACCAGCTGGGCCGCGTAACACACGCGCCGGACCGGGGTCGTCACTTCGTCGGGATGTATCGCGTCGCGCAATCGAAGGACATTTGCCTCGGGCGTCATGATTGAAAAGCGGGTCCGTCGGTCGCCGTTCTCGATCACTACGCCATTGATCAGAACCCGCTCTTTCGGAGCCAGCTTCAGAACCAGCCCTCCCATTACGCGGTCCCCCGCTGACGCAGCCCGCGCAAAACCGCCAGATTGATTTCAAGCAGCGGCTCGACCCCGGCCTTGCTGGCCAGAACCTCGCCCGTGTGCTGCTCGGTGAACTCGGCCAGATAGAAGATCCGCGCGCGCAGCTCATTCGGCAGTGCATTTTCCGAATCCACGACGCCATTGGCCAGAACGGACCACAAGCGGCGGTTTTCATGCAGGGCCTGAACAAAGCCCGCGAAATCCGAGGCTTTGCGCGCAGCCGCTGCCTTGAGCCGATGCGTGATCTTTGAAATCGCCTCATACTCGGTATCACGCGGGGTTCGCGTCGGAACGGCGGACTGAGCGTATGCCCGTTGTGCAAGCGTTTGCGGGGTCACTTGAAATCCTTTCAAAAGGCCGTCGTATTTGCAGTCACAGCCGGGGCGCGTTGGTCACGCCCCGACCAAGTTTCCGCCTTAGCGGAACAGCGACAGGATCGACTGCGGGGCCTGGTTGGCGATCGACAGCGATTGTGTCGCCAATTGCTGCTGGACCTGCAGGGCCTGCAGACGGGCCGAGGTCTCTTCCATATCGGCGTCCACCAGCGAGCCGATGCCGGATTTGAAAGAGTCAGTCAGGTTCGAGATGAACTCCTTCTGGGTCTCGATCCGCCCTTGCGCCGAACCGAACGCGGCCGACGCGTCAATCGCCGTGTCGATCAAGGTTTCGATCGTGCCCAGTGCTGCGGCAGCGCCGGCACTGGTCGAAACGTCAATCGACGACAGCGCGCCAAGACCTCCAGAACCGGCATTGGTGAACTGGGCCGAAACGGTTACGTCGCGATCTGCGTCAGCACCAGCGGTTGCGGTCCCGGTCACGAAGGACAGGGTGCCCGGCGCGCTAGAGTCATAGTCGATCGCAACACCGGTGATCCCAAGCGCGTCGATCTGGTTCTTCAGTCCAACTGCCACGATGGCATCTGTGTAGGCGGAGTCATAGGTTCCCGAAGGATCCAGATCGCTGGCCTGCACGGTGTATGATGCAACTTTGTCCCCGATGGTGATTGACACCTTGTCTCCGACGGCGAAGTTGTCGGTCGAACTGTCGATCACGATGTCACCGGAACCGCCGGACTTGTCCATTGTGAACCCGGCGGCGTCATTGTCAGTGGTCGCGTTGTCCGAGCCGGCCAGAACGCCCTTGCTGGCATACCCACCGGTCGACAGATCCTGGCTGGCCACCGAAATCGACGACGCGGTCACGTTGCCTGCACTGTCGCGATCCAGCGACGACAGGATCGATGCGGTGCCCGCTGAACCGTCCACAAGATTGAGGCCGTTGAACTGTGCGGCACCGACAACCGATGCGATCTGGTCCCGCAGGGCGGTTACGTCATCGTTGATCTTGCCGCGGTCGACGTTGTCCTCCTGCGCGGCGACGATCTTGTTCTTCATCTGGGTCAGCAGATCGGTCACGGTTTCCGAAGCGTTCCGGGCCACGGCGACAGTCGATTCACCCAGTGCCAGGCTATCCTTGATCGCATTGAAACCGTTGACGTCGGATTCCATCACCTTGGAAATCGCCCATACAGCCGAGTTGTCCTTGGCCGTAGCGACATCCTTACCCGTCGAAATCGCGTTCTGGGTTGCTGCAAGGTTCTTGTTGACCGATTTCAGAGTCTGCAGCGCAACCATCGCGCCGTTGTTTGTCAGAATGCTGGACATGTTTTTCATCCTTTTCCATTCGGGCCTTCTTCGCCCAGTGACGCCCGACCATCATTGGCGGACGTGTTGTCGTTCTGACCTGTGCGAGCTACCGATCGGTGTTCGCGCCACCTTCTTTCGAGGTGCGGGACCACTTTTGGGTCTGATCTCCTAACGGAGTGCTAAGGCGGTCCGACCGAAAAAGACGGATTTGAATCAAACCCGCCGCTAGGCAAGTTTTTCCAGCTTGGGATCCTGACGGACGGCGAAGCCATTGCGTTGCCCGGCCGCGTCATAGGTCGTGAACTCCTGCCGGATTTTTCTGAGTTCAGCCATCCGGTTCATGACCGCCCGAATCCCTTCGGCCGCGCTGTTCAGCAGGCCTTGATTGCGCTCGACCTTCTTGTGCAGCCGAATCAAGTCGTCACTGTCGTGCACCTGCATCTCGTTGAGTGCGCCGATCAGCTTTTCCTTCTGCGGCATCATCTGGCCCAGCCGATCCAGGTCCCCTTCGACCAAAGCCCTGCGCTCGAGATCGAGAACCTCCTCGAGAGCCTTAATCAGTCCTTGCTTGTTCTCAGTCGGCATCGGTCTTCTCCATCATTGCATTGAAAAGGGTTTCCGACAGGCCGATCCCGCCGGATCGGGCCAATTGCCTGGCCTGCTCCTGCAACAGGAAAGACGAGAACTGGTCTTCGCCCGCGCCACCTCCGAAAGCCTGCCGCGCCTTGCCCAGGCCTGCGGCCTTCAGCATTTCGGCTAGAAAAGTTGCCTCAAGCTCGACCGCTGCGGCCTTGAGTCTTTGTTCGGTCATATTGCTGCGCGGTACCGGCGCGAGGTTTGGGATTTCCATCGCCCTCTCCGAAAATTGTTTCGATCTTTGTCGATCAAAGCGAAGAGCGGTTAAAATAAACGTAACTACCTTGAGGGCAGGTTTGGGCCAAACAACCGGAGCCGGAGCAAAATGCCCAACGCCCTGACCATGATGACCAATGTGATTTCCGGCGGAAAGCCGGATTGGGCCGCAAAGTCCGAGCCCCAAACAAAAGGCAACTCTGATTTCGCGGAACTCATGGCCGAAGAAGAGATGCCGAACCTTGAGGCCGAGGCGAAACCTCATCCGGACAGCCGCGCGGGTCCGGAAATCGTGGATGGCGATGAAAACACCGACCCTGACGTCCCGCAAGCCGAACCCGATTTGGCTGAACCGCTGGATTTGCAGGGATCACAACAGGACGCCCGACAGAAAGACACGCCTCTGCCCATGGCAACGCCCGTTGAATTTCTAAAGCGCGAGGCGACGGCGCACGCCACTCTCGGGGTCACTCCGCCGCCGGAGGGGCGCCAGTCAACTGCCGCCGCGGCCATGCGCGCAACAACCTCTGATCCCGATCGCCGATCGCTCGCGGGCGACACGGGCAAGGGAACCGAAGCGCCCGAGCGTGTCGCGAGCACAGCGTCTCAACATGGGTCAGCGGCAAAAGAGCAGTTGAACACCACCGAACCTGGAATGAGTGGAGGGCTGCAGAACCGAAAGGACGAATTGCGCGCTGCAACCGGTAAAGATGCCAGGCGCGACGAGCAGACCACCGGATCGTGGGGGGTGGATCAACGGCCGGCCAAACCTGCGGGCCAAAGAACGGAATCCATCATCCGGGCGCAGATCGTCGGTACATCGGAACGCGCAGCACTGAAGGACCGGATGCCAGAGGACAGTCTGCACGACCGGATGCCAACGCAGGACTTGGGTACGACCCCAGCGCAAAGGGATACAGGCCCGACCAACGGCGCCCCGTTCTCGGGCCGGGCGGAAATTGCGCGGGCGGTCGCCGGGCAAATGGCGGCCACCATCGTCGCAAAGCCGGGAAGCGGAAGCGTGGAAATCGCACTGACTCCGGAAGAGCTGGGCAAAGTTTCGATCAAGGTGACCGGGCGCGAAGACGGGTTGCACATGATGATCGTCGCTGACCGGCCTGAAACCATGGACCTCATGCGTCGGCATATTTCGATCCTGTCAGCCGAATTCAAAGAGATGGGGCTGGGCGATCTTTCCTTTGATCTGGGCACCTCGACGAACCCAGAACAGGACGCTGAGCCACGTGAACGCAGCACATTCATCACCGCGGGGGACCTTGACCCCGCAACCGAAACACCCGCTCGGGCCCGCCCAACCCAGGTGGACCGGGCGTTGGACCTGAGGCTTTGAACCATGATCACCACTGCGGCATCCGCGACACAAACACCTTCAACAGCGCAGCCAACGGGAACCTCGGCAGCGACAGGGCTGACCTCGGACTTCGAGACGTTTCTCATGATGTTGACGGCGCAGGCGCGCAACCAGGATCCTCTGGAGCCCCTGGATTCGTCGGAATATGCGTCGCAACTCGCCCAGTTTTCGATGGTCGAGCAGCAGGTGCAGACCAACGACCTTCTGGCAAACCTCACCGCCGCCCTGAGCAGCGTCAATCTGGATGAGCTGTCCAACTGGATTGGGGTCGATGTTCAGGGGGCAGCCTCCTTCCGGTTTGATGGCCAGCCGCAGACCATATTCACTCAGCCCGACCTGGGCGCGGATGCGTCTGTGCTGGTCATCAAGGATTTTGACGGAACCGAAATCGACCGGGTCTCTGTTCCGGTCTCCGAGACCGAGTTTCTTTGGGCTGGAGTGGATGCATCGGGCAATCCGCTGCCCAACGGCACCTATTCCGCAACGCTGGAAAGCTTTTTGGGGGATGAACTGCTCTCGGCGCGGCCTGCGGCCACCTACAGCCGCGTCGTCGAAGCCCAAGTCGGGGCCGGTGTCGTCATGTTGACCTTGGACAGCGGCGTCGTGATTCCGGCAACCGACGTCGTTGCCGTTCGTACCGGCGCTTGAACTCGGGGGCGCTGCGGGCCAAGGATTGGCCGTCCAGATTCGCAACGCTCCGGTGTCTCAACTGTCCGTTCCAACCGCTCCTCCACCCGGCCTTGCAGACCAACTTGTCGAAAGCGGGTTGATCGCAAAAGACGCCCAGTTCGAAACGCTGTATGGCGGACGCACGAACCAGGTGTGGAAGGTATTGGACGCCGAGCCGGACCGGGTTTTGAAGTTCTATCGGTCTTCCCTTCAAAACCCGCTGTTTCGCAACGACGCCCAACTCGAAGCAGCCTGTCTGCACGCACTTGCTGCGACGGGGTTTGTTCCGCGGCTTCGCGCCTCGGGCAGCTTTGGCCCGGATCGCTGGGTTTTCTATGACCATGCGGCTGGCACTCCGTGGCGAGAAGGGACCGCGCAGGTGGCGAAACTGCTGCATAATCTGCACGCCCGAGAAATCGTGCCAGAGGTCCCTGAGGGATGCAATGGAAGCGTTGATCTCGATCATCACGGCACCCGTATTTTGAACGGTTGCCGCTCGGGACTCAGCGCCGTTCTGGCCGAACGCAAACCCAGGGTCCGGGTGCCGCCGACCCCCCGAGTATGCCTGATCCATGGCGACCCGGTGGCCGGCAACATCCTCGTCTCCTCTGCGGGGCTGACACTGATCGACTGGCAATGCCCGGCGATGGGTGACCCATGCGAGGATCTTGCCCTGTTCCTGTCACCCGCCATGCAGCATCTCTATCGCGGCAAGGCGCTGACCCCCGAGGAAGAGGCTACGTTTCTGTCGGCCTATGACAGCCCGCCGACGGTGCGCCGATACCTCGCGCTGAAGCCCTGGTACAATTGGCGTATGGCTGCCTACTGCCTGTGGCGGGCCGAGAATGGTGCGCCAGCCTATAGGGCCGGGTTTGACCTTGAGGTTGCGGCCCTCTGACCGTGGGCCGTATCACAAATCGGCAAGAGCCATGGCCGCATAAGCCGGTGGCATCAGCAGTCGCCGCCAGCGCCCGAATGGGAACTTTGACGGCGGTTTGGCGATGACGTCCGGAATATTCGCGGGCTCACCCAAAACCAAGCGGGCCAATGCCCGCCCGCAATAGCTGCCCATCGCCACGCCGTTCCCGTGATAGGCCAGACCGGCAAACAAGCCCGGGTGGCCCGGAACCTCCCCGACAAAGGGCAGCAGGTCACGGGTCAGGCAAACCATACCTGACCACATATGAGTTGCCTCAACCTCGGCCCAACCCGGGAACATGCGATCAAAGTCACTGCGTACTTTGCGACGGATCGCAGCTTCGGCGCGCGGAGAGGACATGAGGCCACCTCGCATTCCGAACAGGAACCGGTTGTCCGGCATCAGGCGGAAATAGTGCAGCAGGTTGCGCGTGTCGTACGCCATCTGGCGCGATGTCCACCCCTGTGCCTGCAATTCAGCTTCGGTCAGCGGACGTGTCACCATGACCGTAGACTGTGCAGGCATGTAACGGGCGGCCAACCAGTCGGGCAGATCGTCGCTGGAATAACCGTTGGTGCAGATCAACACCGTCTTGGCCTGGATACGGCCCGCGGGGGTGGTCATCCCGTACCCGGACCCGGCTTTTCTGATGTCCTGAACCGGGCTTTTCGAGAATACTGCGGCACCTTGCGCCTGCGCGGCCCGGGCCAACCCGAACAGGTATTTCTGCGGGTTCAGCCCAAAGCCGACTGGATCGGTATATCCGCCAAAGAAACGGCCCCCCATACCGAGGCGTTCCAAATCCGACGGCTCATGCAGAACCCCACCGCTTTCCGCGCGACGCCGCAGCCGCTCCATCGCGCGCGGGCTGTGCGCCAACTGCGTCTCCCCTTCGGAGTGAACGTCTGCGTCGATCCGAAACCGCTGCAAAAGATCCGCAACCAAGGCGACCGCGTCGGTTTCGGCCTGCGCGTAATCCTGTGCCGCCGAAATCCCATAGCGCCGCGCAAGTGTCGCCGAACCAAGCTTGGACCCTCCTTGGCAGCAAAACCCACCATTGCGCCCAGAAGCACCCCAGCCCGGAGTTTCGGCTTCGAACACGGCGACAGAAACACCGCGTTCGGCGATGTGCAGGGCCGCAGACAATCCGGTGAACCCGCCGCCGACAATCGCAACGTCGGTCGACAAATCACCCGAATGAACGGGCCAGTCAGGCGCCGTAGTGGTTTCATCCCACCAACACCCCTCACGGGGGCCGGGGCCATAGGTATAGGCCGGAAAGATCCGCCTCATTCGGTGCGCGCGGCAGCTTGTTCCTCTTGCCGCTGCCGGACCATCGCGCGTTTCGACACCAGCGAAGCGGTGATCACGCCCACGGTGACCACGGCGATCATGATGGTCGACAGCGCGTTGATTTCCGGGCTGACCCCCAGACGTACGGCCGAGAAAATCTTGATCGGCAGGGTCGTGGCCGAGGGGCCGGACGTGAAGGACGCGATCACCAGGTCATCCAGCGACAGGGTGAAGGCCAGAAGCCACCCCGAGATCACCGCAGGCGCGATGATGGGGAGCGTCACCAACCTGAAGGCCTGCGCCGGCGAGCAGCCCAGATCCAGCGCCGCCTCTTCCAGCGACCGGTCGAACGTCACCAGCCGCGAGGACACCACGACCGAGACGTAGCACATCGAAAAGGTCGTATGCGCCAGCACGATGGTCAGGATGCCTCGGTCCAGCCCGATCCCGATGAACAGCAGCAGCAGCGACAGGCCGGTGATCACCTCGGGCATCACCAGCGGCGCATAGATCATCCCGGAGAACAGCGTACGGCCAAAGAACCGCCCGCCCCGCACCATGACATAGGCTGCCATGGTGCCCAGAATGGTCGCCAGCGTCGACGAGAACACGGCAACGCGAACGGTGACCCAAGCCGCATCCAGAAACGCCTGGTTCTGCATCAGTTCGCCATACCATTTGGTCGAGAACCCAGCCCAGACCGTGACCAGCTTGCTTTCGTTGAAGCTGAAGATGATCAGGATCACCATCGGGATGTACAAAAACGCAAAGCCCAGCGTCAGCGAGACCGTGTTGAACCAGCTCAGCCTGTTCATTGCTCTGCCTCCGCCTGTTTCTGCTGGTTGCGCTGGAACAGCACGATCGGGATCACCAGGATCAGCAGCAGGATCACCGCCACGGCGCTGGCCACCGGCCAGTCGCGGTTCGAGAAGAACTCCTCCCACAAGACCTTGCCGATCATCAGCGTGCCCGACCCGCCCAGCAGCGAGGGGATCACGAATTCACCGATCACCGGAATCATCACCAGGAAGCATCCCGCGATGATGCCTGGGCGCGACAGTGGGATGGTCACCAGCCAGAAGGCCTGCGTGCGCGAACAGCCCAGATCCTCAGCCGCCTCGATCAGCGAGCCGTCCAGCCGATCGAGCGCGGCGTAGATCGGCAGGATCATGAAGGGCAGATAGGTGTAGACGATGCCGATATAGACAGCCGTCTGCGTGTTCAGGATGGTCAGCGGGGTCGAGATGATGCCCGTCCACAGCAGGAACTGGTTCAGGTAGCCTTCGTTCGACAGGATCCCCATCCACGCATAGACGCGGATCAGGAACGAGGTCCAGAACGGCAGGATCACCAGCATCATCAGCGTCGGGCGCCATTCCTCGGGCGCGCGGGCCATGCCATAGGCGATCGGATAGCCGACCAGAAGGGTCAGCACGGTCGCGATCAGCGCGATCTTGACGCTGGACAGGTAGGCTTTCCAGTACAGGTCGTCCTCGGTCAGCCAGACGAAATTCTCGAAATCCAGCTGGCTGAAGAACTCCTTGATCCCGGCCCAGCCCTGCGACAAATCAAGGGTCGGGGTGTAGGGCGGGATCGCAAGCGCGATGTCCGACAGCGAGATCTTCAACACGATGAAGAACGGCACCAGAAACAGGGCCAGCAGCCAGACATAGGGGATGGCGATCAGGACCGCGCGGCGCATCAGTCTGCCAGCAGAACCGCCGCCGTGGCTGTCCAGGACAGCCAGACAGGGTCTTCCCATGTGAAGGACCGGCGCGAGATGCGGCGGGTATTGGCCGTTTGCGCCTTGATGATCGTCCCGTTTGGCAATTCGACATGGTAGGTCGACAGGTTGCCCAGATAGGCAATGTCATGCACCTTGCCCTGCACGGCGTTGACGGCATCGGCGGGACGCTCGGCCGAGATCGTTACCTTTTCCGGCCGGATGGCCAGGTGACAGGCCTGCCCGTTTCCGAAGCTTGCCGCGGACGTGGCGGTCAGAGGCGGCTGGCCCTCGGCCCATTCGATACTGTACGTGCCCTCACCGGCTGCGGTTGCACGGCCTTCGATGATGTTCACGTCCCCGATGAAATCGGCGACATACACCGAGTTCGGGTTTTCGTAGATCCGGTCCGGCGTGGCGACCTGCATCAACTGACCCTGATCCATCACAGCCACCCGGCTGGCCACCGTCATCGCCTCTTCCTGGTCGTGGGTCACGATCACGAAGGTGGTGCCGGTCTTTTCCTGAATGTCCATCAGTTCGAACTGGGTGTCCTGGCGCAACTTTTTGTCCAGTGCACCAAGAGGTTCGTCCAGCAGCAGCAGTTTCGGCGCCTTGGCCAGCGACCGGGCCAGCGCCACGCGCTGACGTTGACCACCGGAAATCTGGTGCGGTTTGCGGCGGGCGAATTTCTCAAGACGGGTCAGGCGCAGCATCTCCTCGACCCGGTCTTCCAGATCATGCTTGGGCATGTTGTCCCGGCGCAGTCCAAAGGCGATATTGTCCCAGACGTTCAGATGGGGAAACAGCGCGTAGGACTGGAACATCATGTTGACCGCCCGCTTGTTCGGCGGAACTGGGTCGATGTCCTGACCACTCAGCATGATGTGGCCTTCGGTGGGTTTCTCGAACCCCGCCAGCATCCGCATCATCGTCGTCTTGCCGCAACCCGACGGCCCCAGCAAAGCAAAGAATTCCCGCTCGAAGATGTCCAGCGACAGATTGTCGATGGCAGTAAAGTCCCCGAATCGCTTGGTCACATTTTTGAACTGGATCAAGGGTTTCGCCTGCGGATCTTCCCACGGCGCAAAGACGGTAGAGTTCAAATCGGCCCCCGTAAGTCAGCCTGTACAGGTAGTGCGCAAGGCAGAACCATTCTGCCTTGCGCAATCATTTCGGATCAGGTGCCCGATTTGATCTTGGTCCACAGGCGGGTCACGACCCGCTGCGTTTTGGCCGGGTAAGGCGTGGTGATGTAGAGGTTTTGCATCGTGGCATCATCCGGGTAGATCGCCGGATCGCCGATCACGTCTTCTTCCAGAAACTCCTGCGACGCCTTGTTGCCGTTGGCGTAGTAGACGTAGTTCGACGCCGCCGCCATGTTGTTGGCATCCAGGATGAAGTTCAGGAATTTATGCGCGCCGTCCGGGTTGGGTGCATCCACCGGAATGGCCATCTGGTCGAACCACATCAGCGAGCCTTCGGCAAACGGATGGTATTCGATGGTCACACCGTTGTCGGCCTCATCCGCCCGATCGCGGGCCTGCAGAATGTCGCCCGACCAGCCCACGGCCACGCAGATGTCGCCATTGGCCAGTGCATTGATGTATTCCGAGCTGTGGAACTTCTGGATGTAGGGACGCACGCCCATCAGCACTTCTTCGGTCTTGGCGATCACGTCGGTGTCATGGCTGTCCGGGTCTTCGCCAATGTACTGGAGTACCATGGGAATGATCTCGGACGGCGCGTCCAGGAAATGGACGCCGCATGAGGCCAGCTTTTCCATGTTCTCAGGCTTCAGCACCAGGTCCATGCTGTTCAAGGGCGCATCGTCGCCCAGCACTTCCTTGACCTTGTCGACATTAACGCCCAGCCCCGTGGTGCCCCACATGTAGTTGATCGAATAGGCGTTGTCCGGGTCATATCCGGCCGTACGTTCCTGGATCACATCCCAGAGGTTAACCGCATTGGGCAGCTTGGACATGTCCAGTTTCTGGAAGGCTCCAGCCTGGATCTGGCGCTGAAGGAAGGTGCCCGACGGCACCACCACATCGTAACCGGATCCCCCGGCCAGCATCTTGGTTTCCAGAACCTCGTTGCTGTCGAACACGTCGTAGATCAGGGTCAGACCCGTCTCTTCCTGGAATTTGCTCAGCAACTCCTCGTCGATGTAGTCCGACCAGTTGTATACGCGCACCTCTTCCGCAACAGCGGCCGACGTCCCCAATGCGACAATTGCCGTCATCGTCAGCGTTTTGATTTTCATTTTCTTCTCCCTGCAAGTGTACGGGCATTTTCCCGTTTTTTTGGATTTGATCAAGTTTTGCGTTTTCCCTCGATACGTCGTATGGTTTCACGGGGCAAGAAACCTGACAAGCCGGGAGCATTGGGATCGGGGTGAACCAATTGGATTTGATCAAAAATAAGGCATCTGCTGCAGTGACCCAGACCGAAAAACGACCAGCACATGAACAGGTGTACCAGACACTGAAGTCGCAGATCATGTTCGGCGATCTGGTGCCGGGGCAACCGGTCACGATCCAGGGCCTGACCGATTCGCTGGGCGTGGGCATGACCCCGGTGCGCGAGGCCATCCGGCGCCTGATCTCGGACGGTGCGCTGATCTTTCAGGGCAACCGGCGGGTCAGCGTTCCCCTGCTGACCGCAACAGATGTCGAACAGATGATTTTCGCCAGAAATGCTGTAGAATCAGAGCTTTCCCGGCGCGCAGCAGTCAACATGACCACGGCGGATATCGACCAGCTTGAAAAGATCGACGAACAGCTGGATCGCACGATCGCCGACGGGGACGTTGGCGGCTATCTTCGCCTGAACCATGCATTCCACGAAAAACTCTATGACCACGCCGGTGCGCCGATTCTAAAGGATCTGGCCGAGCGCCTGTGGCTGCGATTCGGGCCGTCCTTGCGCGTCGTCTGCGGGCGCTTCGGCACCCAGAGCCTTCCGGACCGGCACAAGGACATCATCGATGCTTTGCGCGCCAGCGACGCTGAAAAAGTCGCAAAAGCAACGACCCAGGATATCGAACAGGGCATGGAACTGATGGCCGAGGCGCTGGCGACCGAATAGGTCAGCGCGATTCGATTGACAGAAAAAAATTTGATCATATTGTGACGGCAACCGCTGTTGCAGGAGTAGAGACCGATGTCGACCATCACCAACCACATGCCGACCGCCGAATTGCAGGCCCTGGACGCGGCGCATCACCTTCACCCGTTTTCGGCCAACGGCGCACTGGGCAAGGAAGGCGCGCGCGTCATCACCCGAGCCAAGGGCGTCTATCTGACCGACAGCGAGGGCGAAGAGATCCTGGATGCCATGGCCGGCCTGTGGTGCGTGAACGTCGGCTATGGCCGCGACGAACTGGCCGAAGTGGCGGCGCGCCAGATGCGCGAACTGCCCTACTACAACACCTTCTTCAAAACGACCCATGTCCCGGCGATCGCGCTGGCGGCCAAGCTGGCCGAACTGGCACCGGGTGACCTGAATCATGTCTTCTTCGCCGCCGGCGGGTCCGAGGCCAATGACACCAACATCCGTCTGGTCCGCACTTATTGGGCGGAAAAGGGTCACCCCAACAAGAGCATCATCATCAGCCGCCACAACGCCTATCACGGGTCGACCGTCGGGTCGGCCTCGCTGGGCGGCATGGCCGGCATGCACGCGCAGGGCGGCATCCCGATCCCGAACGTCCACCACATCAACCAGCCCAACTGGTGGGCCGAGGGCGGCGACATGACGCCCGAAGAGTTCGGTCTGGCCCGCGCACGCGAGCTGGAAGAGGCGATCTTGGAACTGGGCGAAGACCGCGTTGCCGCCTTCATCGCCGAGCCGGTCCAGGGTGCGGGCGGCGTGATCGTCGCGCCCGACACCTACTGGCCGGAAATCCAGCGCATCTGCGACAAGTACGACATCCTGCTGATCGCCGACGAGGTGATCTGCGGCTTTGGTCGAACCGGCAACTGGTTCGGCTCGCAGACCATGAACATCCGCCCGCATATCATGACCATCGCCAAAGGGCTCAGCTCGGGCTATGCGCCCATCGGCGGCTCGATCGTCAATGACGAGATTGCCGAGGTGATCGGCGGGACCGAGTTCAACCACGGCTATACCTATTCGGGCCACCCCGTCGCGGCGGCCGTCGCGCTGGAAAACCTGCGCATTCTGGAAGAAGAAAAGATCGTCGAGCATGTGCGCGATGTCGCGGCCCCCTATCTGAAACAGAAATGGGAGGCGCTGGTCGAGCACCCGCTGGTGGGCGAAGCCAAGATTGTGGGCATGATGGCCTCGATCGCGCTGACGCCGGACAAGGCCAGCCGGGCCAAGTTCGCCTCCGATCCGGGCACGGTCGGGTACATCTGCCGCGATCGCTGCTTTGCCAACAACCTTATCATGCGCCATGTGGGCGACCGGATGATCATCTCGCCGCCGCTGATCCTGACCCCGGCAGATATCGACGAGATGTTCGTGCGCATTTACAAGTCGCTGGACGAGGCGCAGGCTGAGATCATCGCCCAAGGCTTGATGAAAGCGGCCTCGTGATCTCAGGAAAAAATCGCAAACGGGCGGTCCGGTAGGGCCGCCCTTTTTCGTTCAGCGCATCCGTTCCAGCAATTGCACGGTTGCGTACCCATCCGGCAAAAGACCACGCGCCATCTGATAGGCCCGCAGCGCATTGATGGTGTTCGGACCGATCCGCCCGTCGATGGCCTGCGTGTCGAACCCGGCCAGGGTCAGGCGCAGCTGCAGTTCCTTGCGTTCGGCAAAGCTCAGCACCCGTTCGCCGCGCGGCCAGCTTGCGCGGAACGGACCCTGCCCGGTCAGCCGGTCCGACAGGTGTCCGATGCCGATCACATAGGCATCGGCGCCGTTGTAGCGCTCGATCACGCTGAAATTGTCAAAGATCATCAGGGCCACGCCACCGCTGCCGGCCGGCAGCAGGATCGAGGCGAGTCCAAAATCTGCGATGCCACCGCCGTTTGCAGCGCGGACGCCGCGTGCGGCCCATTCCGAGGGCAGCAGACTAACGTCCCGACTGGCGCTGGCATAGTCGAAACCTTTCGGCAAACGCACCTCGACCGCCCAGGGCTGACCTTTGGTCCACCCGAACTTGGCAAGGTAGGCGGCAGCGGACGCAAGCGCATCCGTAGGATCGTCCGACCAGATGTCACGGCGTCCGTCGCCGTCGAAGTCAACCGCATGCTCCAGGTATGAGGTCGGCATGAATTGCGTGTGCCCCATGGCACCCGCCCAACTGCCCGTCATTCGGTCCGAGGTGATGTCGCCGGCCTGCACGATTTGCAATGCCGCCAGCAACTGCGTTTCAAAAAACTGCGCACGCCGCCCGTCATGGGCAAGCGTTGCAAGCGATCGGATTGTCTGACTGCTGCCCCGATACGTGCCGTAGGACGTTTCCAGCCCCCAGACCGCGACCACCACCTCTTTTTCGACCCCGTACCGGGCTTCGATCCGGTCCAGCGTATCGTTGTACCGCACCAGCGCCTTGCGCCCATTCGCGATGCGCAGGTCTGACACGGCCGAATCCAGATACTCCCAGATCGGTTTCGAAAACTCGGCCTGACTGCGATCGCGCTTGATGGCGTCGGTGTCATAGGTCAGGCCGGACAATGACCGGTCCAGGACCTGTGGCCGGATACCTGCCGCAACTGCCCGGTGCCGGAAGGCGTTCAACCAGGTCTCGAAGCTGGTGTTGCCTTCGACGACCACCCGGTGCATGCCCGTGGTCGGCCTTGGCACCGGCCGGATCGAAACCGTCAGATCGGCCGACGCCAACTGGATCGAATCCAGCGCCGGTCTGATCTGTGGTCGTTTGGTTGTATTCGAAGTCTCCGCCTGCAAGATGGATGCCCAAAACGCGGCGGCCACAAAGCCACACACATATTTCATGATTCAGGTTTTCCTGATTACTGCTCGCGGACAGGGTACCCCAGATTGCGCAAATCACAAAGCGCTCAAGACTGGCTCTCTTGATCTTTTGCTTCACGCTCGGCCCGGATTTTGGCCAGCGCCTCGCGCAGTAAAGGTACCCGGTTGGGGCGGAAACTGTCCTCGGTGACGGACATTGAACGCATCCGGTCCAACCGAAACACGCGAAAATCCCGCCTCAGATGGCACCAACTGAGAAGCACGCTGGCATGATCCATGTACACGATGCTCAGTGGGCTCACGCGGCGCTGCGTGTCTTCACCTTTCGCGTCGGTATAGTCGAACTCGACCACACGCTCGTCCCACGTCGCCTGCCGCAGGTCGGCAACTTCTATGCTGGGTGCGGCGGGACGGTCGAACCGGGTGGCGGTCAGGACTGCGTGGCTTAGGCGGTGTGATTGGCGGTGGGGCAGCCGGCCCTGCAATTTGCGTAGTGCCGCGCCAGCGGCGTCGGACAGAGCCGGGTCTCCGATCAGTTGCACCTCGCGCAGGCCAAGAACCAGCGCCTCCAACTCGTCATCGGTGAATCCCAGCGGCGGCAGTGTCGCGTCTTCGATCAGGGTAAACCCGAACCCGGCCTCGCCATCAATGACTGCACCGAGACCACGCAGGGCGTCGATGTCGCGATGCACCGTGCGGGCCGAAACCCCCAGATCCTGCGCCAACTGCGCCGAGGTCTTGGGCGACGGGCCAGACCGCAAGGCCTGCATCAATTGGAACAGTCGGGCGGTTCGGGACATGATGTCATTCAATCTAAACCTAATGACAGAAATTGTCATTAGCCCGCGTTAGACCGGCGGCACCCCAATTTCGGAGCCCAATTATGTTGACCCTTCTTACCTACCCTTCCGCTTTCGGACTTTTCAGCGCCAGCCCCTTTTGCGTCAAAACCGCCTATATGCTGCAGCTGGCCGGGCTGCATTGGCGCCGCTCGGACATGGTTGATCCGCGTCAGATGCCGCACAGCAAGTTGCCGGTTTTGCGCACACCCGAACGCTTGGTGCCGGACAGCGACCAGATTCGCGACTGGTTGGAAGCGCAGGGCGCCGAATTCGACCGTGGCTTGAGCGATGTGCAAAAGGGCCAGTCCCGCGCGTTGATCCGCATGGCCGAGGAACATCTGTATTTCCAGATTGTCATGGACCGCTGGGCCAACGACGAGGTTTGGCCAGTTCTGCGCGACACCTTCTTCTATGAGATTCCCCGAATCGTCCGACGCCCGATCTCGAACTCGGTCCGTAAATCGGTCTTGAAAGGCCTTCGGTCGCAAGGGATCGGACGCTTCTCCGAGGCCGAACGGATGGCACGGGTCGAACGCGACCTCGAGGCGATCTCAGCCTATCTGTGGCAGGCCCCGTATCTTTTGGGGGATCACCCCACTTCGGCCGACCTCAGCGTCGGCCCTATTCTGGCCGCGATGCGGGCCACTCCGGCCGATACCCGGCTGACCCGGCGCATCAAACAGGATACGCTGCTGAACAGTTATGTTGACCGGATGGAACAGGCGATCCCCCTGCCATGAGGAGTTTCGATGACCCCAACGTGGCGTCTGCCTACGAGGCATTCGCCGCGGACACCAGGCGCGGAGCTCTGGTTTTGCGCGATCTGGTCCTCGCCACCGCGCAGGAACTTCAGCCGGCGGTTTCGGTGACCGAGGCTCTGCGATGGGGCCAGCCGGCCTATCTGAGCCCCAAGGGCACGACAATCAGGCTGGGCGGGCACACGTCCGCCCGGTTTGCCCTGTTTGTCCACTGCCAGACCCGGCTTATCGGTGAGTTTACCTCGGCCTTTCCCGGCGCTGACAGGATTGACGGCAATCGCGCCATCCTGTTCGACGAGGTCGGACAGATCGACCCCGTCCGGCATGGATGGCTGATCGCCCGGGCGTTGACCTATCACCGCTGACGGCGCTTGCGCTCGACCTTGCGTTTGATCTTGTCCTTCTTGCGCTTGGTGCTGACCGCCTTGCGCCGTGTCGGACGACCCGACTTGCCACGTCCGCCGCCGCGCGGCATGGCCTGATCTTCGATCGACAGCAGCTCCAGCTCCAGCCCACCGGTCACCGGCGTGGCCTCGGTCAGGCGCACGGTGACGCGCTGGCCGATGGCGATGGTCAGGCCGGTATCGGCCCCCATCAGGGTGCCGGCCTCGGCGTCGAAGTGGAAGAACTCGCGCCCCAGCGACCGCACCGGCACCAGCCCGTCGGCCCCGGTTTCGTCCAGTTTGACGAAGGCTCCGAACCGGGCGATGCCGCTGATGCGGCCGGTGAACTCGTTGCCGACGCGCTCGCTCAGATAGGCCGCCAGATAGCGGTCTGTCGTGTCGCGCTCGGCCATCATCGAGCGGCGCTCGGTGTCCGAAATATCGGTGGCGATCTCCTCCAGACGCTCGATCTCGTCGGCGGTCAGCCCGTCCTTGCCCCAGCCATGGGCAGAGATCAGCGCTCGGTGAACGATCAGGTCGGCATAGCGGCGGATGGGTGAGGTGAAATGCGCGTAGTTGCGCAGCGCCAGCCCGAAATGGCCAAAGTTTTCGGGGCTGTAATAGGCCTGCGCCATCGACCGCAAGGTACTGAGATTGATCAGCTCGGCATCTTCGGTGCCAGCGGCGGCATTCAGCAGCGCGTTCAGGTGACGGGTCTGCAACACCTGTCCCTTGGCCAGGTTCAGCCCGGCGGCCTGCGCCGTCTCACGCAGGCTTTCCAGCTTTTCGGGCGCTGGTTCTTCGTGCACGCGGAACAGCAACGGGCTGCGCTTGGCGATCAGCGTCTCGGCCGCGGCCACATTGGCCAGGATCATGAACTCCTCGATCAGCCGGTGCGCGTCCAGCCGCTCGCGGAAGGCCACGCTTTCGACCTCGCCCTTGTCGTTCAGCACGATCTTGCGTTCCGGCAGGTCCAGATCCAACGGCTGGCGTTCGTTGCGGGCCATCTTCAGCGCGCCGTAGGCGGCATAGAGCGGTTTCAGGACGCTCTCCAGCAGCGGCCCGGTCCGGTCATTGGGGGTGCCGTCGATGGCCTCCTGCACCTCGGCATAATGCAGAGACGCGGCCGAGCGCATCAGCCCGCGCACAAAGCGGTGGTCGATCTTGTTGCCGTTTGCATTGATCCGCATCCGCACCGCGATACAGGCGCGCGGCACGCCTTCGTGCAGCGAACACAGATCGCCCGACAGACGGTCGGGCAGCATCGGCACGACGCGGTCGGGGAAATAGGTCGAGTTGCCCCGCTTGCGCGCCTCGCGGTCCAGCGCACTGCCGGGACGCACATAGGCGGCCACATCGGCAATGGCGACCCAGATCACGTGACCGCCCGGGTTTTTCGGATCATCATCGGCATGGGCATAGCAGGCGTCGTCATGGTCGCGCGCGTCCGATGGGTCGATGGTCAGCAGAGGGGTGTCCCGCAGATCCTCGCGCCCTTTCAGCCCGACGGGCTTGGCCCGGTCGGCCTCGGCGATCACGTCATCGGGAAAATCATCCGGGATGCCATGCTGGTGGATCGCGATCAGCGACACCGCCTTGGGCGCGGACGGATCGCCCAGCCGTTCCACGATACGCGCACGCGGCAGCCCCATACGATTTTTCGGCCCGGCCTGCTCGGCCTCGACCAGTTCGCCATCCTTGGCGCCCAGCGCCGCGTCTTCGGCCACCAGCCATTCGGTCGATCCGGCCTTGTCGATGGGCACGATGCGCCCGCCCTCGGCGCCCTTGCGGAAAATCCCAACGACCCGGCGCGGATTGGCGCCGATGCGGCGGATCAGGCGGGCCTCGTAATTGTGGTCTTCTTCATGCACCTGGGTCAGCCGGGCCAGGATGCGGTCACCCTCGCCCAGCGCCGGGTCGCTGGCGCGAGAAATGATCAGCACGATCGGCTCGACCCCTTCGCCATGCCATTCCAGCGGCCGCGCGAACAGGTCCCCATCGGCGTTCGGGGCCTTGACCTGCAGCACGCTGACCGGCGGCAGGCGGTCCGGGTCGCGATAGCTGCGCTTGCGCTTTTCAAGATGCCCCTCGGCCTCAAGCTCTTTGAGGATCCGTTTCAGGTCGATCCGGTCCGCGCCCTTGATGCCAAAGGCCTTGGCAATGTCGCGTTTCGAGGTGAGCGTGGGGTTCGCCGAGATCCAGTCGAGGATCTCCTGCTTGGTCGGTATGCGTTTCATGATTTCCGCCTAGCACGCCGATACGACCGCGTCATGACCAAAAAGTGGCCGGGCGCATCAATCGCTCAGGCGAAATAGTCGGCCAGGATCCGGGCATAGATCGCCTTGAGCTGGCGGATCTGCTCGACCGGGACGGATTCGTCCACCTGGTGCATGGTGCGTCCGACCAGTCCGAACTCGACCACGGGGCAGTGGTCCTTGATGAACCGCGCGTCCGAGGTGCCACCGGTGGTGGACAGCTCGGGCCGACGGCCGGTCTCGGCCTCGACGGCCCGGGCCACCAGATCCGACAGCGGCCCAGGAGGGGTCAGAAAGCTTTCGCCCGAAACTTTGATCCGCGTGTCGATCTGAACGCCGAACTCGGCCGCCACGTCGGCTGCCTGCGCCTTCAGCCAGTCGCTGAGGCTGGCGCCCGAATGCAGGTCGTTGAACCGGATGTTCACCGCGCCACGGCACTGGGCCGGAATGACGTTAGTGGCCGCGTTGCCGGTGTCCATCGTGACCACGGCCAGGGTCGAGGCGTCGAAATGGTCCGTCCCCCGATCCAGCTCGTGACTGGCCAGCCGATCCATCAGCCGCGCCAGCGCGGGCAGCGGGTTTCTGGCGCGATGCGGATAGGCCGAATGGCCCTGCACGCCCGTCACCTCGAACCACGCGGTCATCGACCCGCGCCGGCCGATCTTCATCATCTCGCCCATCTCATTGGGGCAGGTTGGCTCGCCCACCAGACAGACCGACATCCGCTCGTCCTGCGCCTGCATGTAGTCCAGCAGCGCGGTGGTGCCGTCCACCGCATCGCCTTCCTCGTCCCCCGTGATGGTCAGGATGATCGCCCCGTCGGGCGGGGTGTCGCGCACGAAATCCACCGCGGCCGCGACAAAGGCCGCCACCCCCGATTTCATGTCGGTCGCGCCCCGGCCGTACAGAATGCCATCATGGATTTCCGCGCCGAACGGCGGGCGGGTCCATGCGGCCTCATCGCCCACCGGCACCACGTCGGTATGGCCGTTGAACCCGAAACTGCGCGCATGCCCCTTGTCGCCCCACCGGGCGAACAGGTTGCAGACGCCGCCGCGATCCACCCGCGTGCAGGTGAAACCGGCCCGCGCCAGGATATCTTCCAGCAGAATCAGCGCCCCGCCTTCCTCGGGTGTGACCGAGGGGCAACGGATCAGGTCTGCGGTCAACTGGACAGAGTCGGTCATTCAGGGGCCTCGCAGGGTCGGCAGGATGTGGGTTCACGCACAGATTCAACGAATTGGCCGCAATGCCAACCCCGATCGGTGGTTTTCCGGTCGCCCAGCCCGAAAAAACGGCAAAAAAGAAATCCCGGTCGATGACCTCGCGACGACCTTGCCGCGCCATGGCAAATTGCGCTAGAGCGCCGCGAAACAGGTGAACCAGCCATGACGCGCGCCCTTTTCGCATTGATCTGCCTGACCTTCGCGGTCTTTGCACAACACAGCCAAGCCGAAACTCTGACGGTCACGACGGTGGAGCGTCCTCCGTTCTCGTATGTGGATGAGGGCGAGGGCACCGGCTTCTCAATGGACCTGCTGGCCGCGCTGGCTGAAGAACTGGGCTGGGAATACACGGTCGTTCGAGTCGACGCGTTCGGGGACATGCTGTCGGCGGTTGAAAACCGCGAAGCCGACATGGCCGTCGCGAACATTTCGATCACCGCAGGCCGTGAAGCCCGGATGGATTTCAGCCAGCCGATTTTCGAAGCGGGCCTTCAGATCATGGTACCATCAGACGCGGCGCGCAGCCCGTCCTTGATGCAGGCGCTGCTGTCACGCGAGCTGTTCATCGCCATCGGGCTGGCCTTTGCCATCCTGCTGGGTGGCGGCATGCTGATGTGGGGGTTCGAACGCCGATCCCAACCCTATTTCGACCGCGACCTGAACGAGGCCTGGTTCCCATCCTTCTGGTGGGCGTTGAACCTGGTGGTCAATGGCGGCTTTGAAGAGCGGATGCCCCGGACCCCGTTCGGGCGAATTCTGGGTGTGATCCTGGTCGTATCATCGCTGTTCATCGTATCCGTATTCACCGCAAGGATCACCTCGGTCATGACGGTGGATGCGATCACCAGCAACATCAACTCGGTCAATGATCTGTACGGCAAGCAGGTCGGGACGATCTCGGGTTCGACCGCCGCCAGTTTTCTGAACCGGCGCGAGGTCGAATTCACCGGGTACGAAGACCTGGACAGCATGTTGACCGCGTTCAAGGATGGGGACCTGGATGCCGTCGTGTTCGACGCGCCGATCCTGTCGTATTTCGCCGCACATGAAGGCCGCAAGATTGCGGCAATGACCGGCGGCGTCTTCCTGCGCGAGAACTACGGTATCGTCTTCCCGACCGGGTCACCTCTGGTCGAGGATGTGAACCAGGCGCTTCTGGGCCTCCGGGAAGATGGCACCTATGACCAGATCTATCGCAAGTGGTTCGGCACGCGCCGCTAGGCGCCTTCGGGCTTGTCGCCGAAGAAGGGCGTCATCTGCGCAACAATAACCGCGTTTTCCTCAAGCGCCCTCTGCATCAGAGCGCGTTCGTCGGGGTCGATCTCGTGCCCCTGCGCCTCGCGCTCGGCCAGGGTGCCATAGCCGGTTACGTCCAGTGGAGCCGTATCGGCCTGCTTGAGAATGGCCACGGTTTCGCGCACGGCCTCGGCCTCGTCCACTCCGCTGGCATAGCACATAAGCGCCGCGCCGGTGGCGCCTTCGGGCAGGCCGTCGCCATCCTTGCGGCCAATCTGAACCAACAGAGTATAGACCTGCTGGCGCGAGGGTTTCTTTTGCTTTTCCATGCCGTGGGCCTTAGCCGGGGGCCGGTCGATGGTCAAGCATGGCAGCTGGACGCGGTTCCCGGATGCCGTGTCGTTTTTTGACGCGCTCAGGCCCACCATCCGGTCAGACTGGTCCCTAAAAACGACGGAGGACATCATGACCAAACGCGGCCGCTGCCTGTGCGGTGAAACCCGCTGGGAGTTTGAGGGCGCCGAGACCTGGAGCTGCTACTGCCATTGTGACGATTGCCGCCGCAACTGCGCCGCGCCCGTGGTCGCATGGTTGGGCGTACCCTTGCGCAATTTCCGGTGGACCGCCGCAACACCGCGTAGTTTCGCCAGTTCGAAAGGCGTCCAGCGGCATTTCTGCGCAACCTGTGGCTCTCCGATGGGGTTCGAGGCCGACCATTATGAAGGCGGGATGCACCTGTACGCGGCCTCGTTGGAAGACCCTTCGGACTTTGCGCCAACCTTTCATGTCAACTATCAAAGCAAGCTGCCCTGGCTGGAACTGCGCGATGACTTGCCGAAATACGAAGGCACCCTGCTGCACGCGCCCGAGGATCTCGCCGACTACAAGGCGGGATAGGTCCTACCCTACCAAAGAAAAGGCCGCGGACCAGAGCCGCGACCTTTGGAACTTTGAACAATGTTTATGATCAATCCCGCAGCAGCTCGTTGATCCCGGTCTTCGAGCGGGTCTTTTCATCGACGCGCTTCACGATCACCGCGCAGTACAGGTTGATCCCGTTCTTCGACGGCATCGAGCCGGACACCACCACCGAATAAGGCGGCACCTCGCCATAGAACACCTCGCCCGTTTCGCGATCGACGATCTTGGTGGACTGGCCGATATAGACGCCCATGCCCAGGACCGAGCCCTCGCGGATGATGCAGCCTTCGACCACCTCGGACCGCGCCCCGATAAAGCAGTTGTCCTCGATGATGGTCGGGCCGGCCTGCATGGGTTCCAGCACGCCGCCGATGCCGACGCCGCCCGACAGGTGCACGTTCTTGCCGATCTGCGCACAGGACCCGACCGTGGCCCAGGTATCGACCATCGTGCCTTCGTCCACATAGGCGCCGAGGTTCACGAAAGACGGCATCAGCACCACGCCCGGCGCGATATAGGCCGACTTGCGAACCACGCAGTTGGGCACCGCGCGGAAACCGGCCGCGCGCCACTGGTTTTCACCCCAGCCGGCGAATTTGCTGTCGACCTTGTCCCACCAGCCGCCGCCCTGCGGGCCGCCGGACTGAATTTCCATGTCCTTGATGCGAAAGCCCAGCAAAACCGCCTTTTTGGCCCACTGGTTCACATGCCAGCTGCCATCGGCCTGCTTCTCGGCGACCCGCAGCGCGCCGCTGTCCAGCGCGTTCAGCGTGTCCTCGATCGCTTCGCGCTGTTCACCGGTGGTGGCGGGCGTGATCGTGTCGCGGGCCTCCCATGCGGCCTCGATGGCGGTTTCCAGTTGGGCGTTGGACATGGGGTTACTCCGTGCTGACTCTCGTTTGGTTGGTGTTGCCTATATGAAAGCCGGGGCCAATGCGCAATGCGACGTTGGCGGAGCCGTTTGCGGCCACCCGGCGCGAAAACCCGTCGGTCTCAGCTGGCGCGGCGGATATGGCGCACCAGAATCGCTGTGGCCGTGGCGGTATCGCGGCGCTTCATCGCCTGCACGATGGCGGCGTGGTCGGTGTCTTTCCGCTGGACCCAGCGGTGACGCCAATGGGCGAACAGATGGCGGGCGCTGGCGATATGCAGATCGTCGATCGTATGCAGCAGGCGCGGCCGCGCGCAGGGTGTCAGGATCGCCCGATGAAAGGCGCGGTTCCGGGTTTCCCATGTGGGCATGTCCTGCGCCTCGTCGCAGGCGATGCGGGCCTTGTCGGCCGCCTTGAGATCCGCCGGTGTCAAATTCTGGATCGCATGTTGCAGGGCCAGCGATTCCAGGGCCACGCGCATCTCGATCACCTCGCGCACCTCGGCCGGGTCCAACGCGGTGACGCGCATGCCGCGCCGTGGTTCGCTGTGGGCCAGGCCATGCGCCTGAAGCCGCAACAGCGCCTCGCGCACCGGGACATGGCTGGTGTCGAACGCCCGCGCGATATGGTCCTGCCGCAGTTTCTCACCCGCGGGGAGCTCGCCCGTGATGATGCGCTGGCTGAGCCGGTCATAGATGGAATCTGCGATCGTGGCGGTCATGGGATTTTATCTATAATCCCAAGGCTCGGGCCTCAAGGCGCAAATTCAGGCGGTCAGAGGGTCAGGCGCGATATTGCCCCCGCAGACCAGAACCGCGACCCGTTCGCCCGGTTCCGGCGTGTAGACGCCCGAGGTCAAGGCCGCCAGGGCCGTCGCGCCCGCCGGCTCGACCAGAATGCGATGCGCCTGCCACAGGCGCTGTTGCGCCTCGGCGATCGCGTCATCGCTGACCAGCACCGACGTCATCCGCTGCGCCAGCCCGAAACAGATGTCGCCGATCCGCCGCGCACCCAGCGCGTTGGCAGCTATGCCGGAAACGGACACATCCACGGGCGCTCCGGCCTGCAACGCCGCGTTCAAGGCACATGACGTTTCCGGCTCGACCGCAACGACCTTGCGCGCGCCCTGAAACCAGGCCAGCGCCCCCGCGATCAGCCCGCCGCCGCCCACCGCCACCAATACGGTATCGGCTTGCAGGCCTTGGCTGTCCCATTCGGCAAAACAGGTGCCCTGCCCGGCCACGGTGGCCGGCGCATCATAGGCATGGATCTGCATCGCACCTGTTCGATCTTCGTGTTCACGCGCCATCGCCAGGGCGTTTGCGTATTCACCCGGCACCACGCTCAGATCCGCGCCGATCCGTTCGATCAGGGCGATTTTGGACGGGCCGGCCATCTCGGGCACGAAGATCTTGGCCGGATGGCCCAGCGCCCGCGCAGCATAGGCCGCAGCCGCACCGTGATTCCCGCCCGAGGCGGCCACGACCCCTGCCGCCGGCACATCGAGGCTGAGCAACGTGTTGAACGCCCCGCGCGCCTTGAAACTGCCGGTGTGCTGGAAATGCTCCAGCTTCATCTCGACCGGCTGCGCCAGTCCCAGCGCGTCGCTTGTCATGACCGGTGTCACCTGCGCGTGGCCATTGATGCGTTCGGCTGCGGCCGAAATTTCAGTCTTCCAATCCATTCTCGTCTTTCCGTGACTGGCACTCTGCCCGCGAACCCTATAGCTGTTTGAAAAACACGCAAGCAGGGAACCCCCAGCAATGAGAGAAGACCGCCTCAGCCCTTTCCGCGATGCGCATACCGACCGCTCGACCGCAAGCGAAGTCCCCGACACGCCGCAGACACGCTCGCCCTCGTACCGGCTGGCCTTTGCCGATGACGATTTCCTGTGCCGCGAGGAACTGCGGCCCGTGCGTCTGCAACTGGAACTGCTGAAGCCCGAAATGATCATGGCCGAACGCCAGATCACGTCGACCATCGTGATGTTCGGCGGCGCGCGAATCCCGGAACCGGCCAAAAAGGACAGCGCCCGGACGGCCACGTTGGCCGGTCTGTCGCAATACTATGACGAGGCGCGCGAATTCGCCCGGCTGATGACCGAGAAATCCAAGCAAAGCGGGTGCCGCGAGAACGTCATCGTCACCGGCGGTGGCCCCGGCGTGATGGAGGCCGGAAATCGCGGCGCCAAGGATGCCGGTGGCTGCTCGATCGGGCTGAACATCGTGCTGCCGCACGAGCAGGCGCCCAATGCCTATGTCACCCCTGAGCTGAGCTTCAATTTCCACTATTTCGCCATACGCAAGATGCATTTCCTGATGCGCGCCCGTGCGATCACCATCTTCCCCGGCGGATTCGGCACGATGGATGAGTTGTTTGAGTCCCTCACCCTGATCCAGACCGGCCGGATGGAGCGCGTGCCGTTCCTGCTGTTCGGGCGCGAGTTCTGGGAGCGGGTGATCAATTGGGAAGCGCTGGCCGATGCCGGGACCATTTCCGAAGAGGATCTGGACCTGTTCCGCTTTGTCGATACCGCGCAGGAGGCGGTCGACATCATCGAGCGCTGGGAACCCGCCCCGCCGCGCGACGACATTCCGGGGCGCTGAGCGATGGCGCGCACCCCCAAGACAGGTGAGATGCTGCATCTGCGCGGCAATGCCCTGAGCAAAGGCGACCCGGTGGCCTTGCCGCTGACCCAAAGCAGCATGTTCCACCTGCCCGGCGCGCCGGACGGTCACCCGACCTATGGCCGGGTGGACAACCCGACCTGGACACAGGTCGAGCATGTGCTGGCGCATCTCGAAGACGCACCCTGCCTGATTTTTCCGTCCGGCATGGGTGCAATTTCGGCGGCGTTGTTCGCGACCGTGCGCTCGGGGTCGCGCATCCTGATCCCGTCGGACGGGTATTATGTCACCCGCCTGCTGGCCGACCGGTTCCTCGCCCCGCTGGGCGTGTCGGTCGAAGAGCGCCCAACGACCGCATTTGCGCAGGGCGGGTTCGACGGGTTCGACGTGGTCTTCGTCGAAAGCCCCTCCAACCCCGGGCTCGACATGATCGACCTGGCGCAGGTGGCCCGCGACGTGCGCGCCGCGGGTGGCATCACCATCGCCGACAACACGACGCTGACCCCGCTGGGACAGCGCCCGCTGGACCTGGGCATCGACATCGTCGTCGCCTCGGACACCAAGGCGATGGGCGGGCATTCCGACCTGCTGATGGGCCACGTGGCCAGCCGCGATGCCCAGATCATGGAACGGGTCGAGGAATGGCGTCGCGTCTCGGGCGCGATCCCCGGCCCGCATGAGGCCTGGCTACTGCATCGCGGGCTGGAGACGCTGGACGTCCGGTTCGACCGCATGAGCAGCTCGGCGCAGGTTCTGGCCGAACGGCTGGCCGATCATCCGGCGGTCACGCAGATCCGCTATCCAGGCCTGCCGTCGGACCCGTCGCACGATCTGGCCCGAAAACAGACCGCACGGTTCGGCTTTCTGCTGACGATCACGCTGGCCTCGGAAGACCAGGCCGAACGGTTCATCAATGGCTGCCCGCTGTTGCGCCCGGCCACGTCCTTCGGTGGCGTGCACAGCTCGGCCGAGCGGCGCGCGCGCTGGGGGGATCAGGTCGATCCCGGTTTCGTGCGCCTGTCGGTCGGGTGTGAACCAGTGGACGAGCTGTGGCAGGCTCTGAACGACAGCCTAAATGCGCTGGTCTGAGCCTTATTTCTTGGGCTCGCGCAGTTCAGTGAACACATAGATCGGCAGCAGAACCCCGGCGATCAGGGCGCCCAGCCAAACCAGCAGCGTCGCCGCAAGCAGGTTCGAGATGCCGCCCACGGTCAGCCCCGCGGCGACCAGATCGGTGATCAGCAGGCCCACGAAGGTGACCACCAGCGCGATGCCGCCCTTCAGCGCCGGCACGTTCTTTTCCCCGATCTTCAGGATCAATGGCTCGGCCACGACCTGAACCAGGGTGAACACGATCACCACCACGATGAAGGACACCGGCTTGATCGAAAAGCCGGTCAGCAACAGGCTGGCCAGCAACAGACCGATGGCATTGCCCGCCAACAGGGCCAGGGCCGACTTGATTCTGCGTGACATGCGTTTGACTCCATCCGCAACAGTTCGAAACATGCGGATACTATCAGGATGCCGGAATTTTTCGAGAAAATTCAATCTCCTCGGTATTCGGTCCTGTTGAAATTCCATGACACGGCACAATCTGAAAGGTTAACTGCCAACAACATCCACTGGCGAAACCCATCAGAAACGAGAGATATATGAGCGACAATCCATATTCGGTGTTGGGCGTCTCGAAAGACGCCAGTGCCGCCGAAATCAAGAAAGCCTACCGGAGCATCGCCAAGGACTGCCACCCGGACCTCAAGCCCGGGGACGCCAAGGCCGAAGCCAAGTTCAAGGCCGCCGCCGCAGCCTATGACCTTTTGAAAGACCCCGAAACCCGGGCAAAATTCGACCGGGGCGAGATCGACGCCTCGGGTCAGGAACGCCCGCAGCAGCAATACTACCGCGAATATGCGGAAACCGCGGGCAACCCCTATCGCGCGGGCGGCGGGGTCGAGGACGACGACATGTCGGACATCTTCGCCCAGTTCTTCGGGAACCGTGGCAACGGTGGCTTCAGCGGGGGGAGTGCGCGCGAGTTTCATGCGCCCGGTCACAACGTGAACTACAGCCTGCAGATCAGTTTCCTGGATGCCGTCTTTGGCGCCACGCAAAAGCTGACCCTGCCCAGTGGTGACCGGATCGAGGTGAAGATCCCCGCCGGCATCACCGACGGCCAGACCATCCGCCTGCGAGGCAAGGGTGCCCCGGGCTATGGTGAAGGGCCACCGGGCGACGCGCTGGTCACGATCCGCGTGGCCGAACACCCGGTGTTCAAGCGCGAGGGCGACGACATCCGCATCACCCTGCCGATCACCATCGACGAGGCCGTTCTGGGCGGCAAGGTCCCCGCGCCCACGATCGACGGCCGCGTGAACGTGACCGTGCCCGAGGGCACCAGCAGCGGCAAGACCCTGCGCCTGCGCGGCAAGGGCGTCAGGAAACGCGGCTCGGACAAACGCGGCGACCAGCTGATCGAGCTGAGCGTGGTGATGCCCGACAAGATCGACGACGAACTGAAGCAGTTCATGCAGAACTGGCGCAAGTCACACAGCTATGACCCGCGGAAAGGAATGCCGGCATGACCCGTTCTCTGACCGAAGCCGAACTGATCGAAGCCGTCCAGAACCTGACGTCCGAGCGGTTGTCCCGATTCCTGTCCGCCCGGATCGTGATCCCGCGCCAGTCCGACCAGGGGCTGGTCTACGAGCGGCTGGACATGGCGCGCCTGCAACTGGCCTGCGAGCTGGACGACCAGTACGAGATGGAGCCCGACGCCCTGTCGATGGTGCTGTCGCTGATCGACCAGATGCACGGCCTGCGAGCCGAACTGCGCGAGGTGCTGCGCGCCATCGACGCCCAACCCGACCCGGTGCGCAGCCAACTGGTCGAACGGATCGGAACAGCGCGGTTCCGCCGCAGCTAGGGCCTGCGTGCAAGGCGGGTTTGCCCTTCTGGACTCGGTGGTTTTGCCTTAGAAGGCGCCATCGATTCAGAACCGGGTGCTGCGATGACACGGACCAAGTCGGAATTGCTGATGCCTGCGGGCAATCTGCGCAAGCTGAAACTGGCCGTCCTGTACGGGGCGGATGCGGTGTATCTGGGCACGCCCGACATGTCCCTGCGCACCAAGTCCGAGTTTTCGCTGGACGAGGTGATCGAAGGGGTCGAGTTCTGCCACGCGCATGGCCGGCGCGCCTATCTGACGCTGAACTTGTTTTCGCACAACAAGGACATCCCCAAGCTGGATGAATACATCGACACCGTGCGCAAGGTACGGCCCGACGGGTTGATCATCGCCGACCCCGGCGTGTTCCAGTATGTGCGCGACCGCGCGCCCGAACTGCCGCTGCATATCTCGACCCAAGCCAATATCTGTTCGTGGCTGTCGGTGAAGTTCTGGCAGGATCAGGGTGCCGAACTGGTGGTGCTGGCGCGCGAGGTCTCGTACCCCGAACTGGTGGAAATCCGCGAGAACTGCCCCGACATCCGGCTTGAGGCCTTTGTGCACGGCGCCATGTGCATGACCTATTCGGGCCGCTGCCTGCTGTCGAATTTCATGGCGGAACGTGGCGCGAACCAGGGCAACTGCGCCAATTCCTGCCGCTGGAACTATGCGCTGAAGCTGCGCCTGAAGGACGGCACCCATCAGGAGCTGCGGATCACCGAGGAAAACGCCGACCTGTTCGAATTCCTGCTGGAAGAGGGCTGCCGCCCGGGTGAACTGATGCCGATCGAAGAGGACGATCGCGGCTCGTACATCCTCAATTCGCGCGATCTGTGCATCATGCCCAAGCTGGACGAATACCTGAAGATCGGCGTCGACAGCCTCAAGGTCGAGGGGCGCGGCAAGTCGGAATATTATGCCGCCATCGTCGCGCGCGCCTATCGCATGGCCATCGACGATTACTATGCCGACCCCGAGAACTGGGACCCGAAGCCGTACATGCGAGAGTTGGAGACCGTGGGAAACCGCGGCTACACGCTGGCCTTTCACGAAGGGCGGCTGACCAACTACGCGCATGATTACGAACACACCGCGACCATCGCCCAGTGGGAATATGCCGGGCTGGTGACCGACGTGACCGAGGATGCCTTCCTGGTCGAGGTGAAGAACAAGCTTGAACCCGGCGACGTGCTGGATTTCGTCTCGCCCATCTCGCGCGAGACGGTCCTTCTGCGCGTCTACGAATTCGAACGCGCCAGTGACGGCGCCAAGCTGGACGTGGTGCATGGCAGCACGAAAACCGTGATCCGCCTGCCGTTTTCCCTGTTCGATCACGAAGACCGCGACGACCTGCGCGCCCGTTTCCCGGTATATTCGGTCCTGCGCAAGGAACGCGCCTTGACCGACGAACATTGGAGCCGCATCCGCTTTGACAAGCTGGTGCAGGGCTTGGAAACCTCGGGGCGCGACAATCCCGCCGCCTATGCGCGCCGCCGGGACGAGCTGGTGGAGAAGATCGGTCAGCACGGCACCGAGCGCCGGTTCAAGACCAACCGCGTGGGGACCGAGGGCTGCTGTGGCAAGGGGTGCAACGGCTGCCTGATCTTCTGGCAGGATGACAAATACGCCCTGGCGCGCGAGGTTCTGTCAAAACGCAAGCAGGGAGAGCAGCTCAGCCGGCGCGAGGCCGCCGCCCTGAAACTGCCCGGCGACGCGGCCCGCGATCAGTTGCCGACGCGGTAATCCTCGGGCACGAAGAACGTATAGTCGCGGTCAGCCACCGCTTCGTGGCAGTCATGGCAATAGGCAACCGCCCTCACGCGATCCCCCATCGTGTCGCCGAACAGCGACCCGTCGGGCATCACCATGACATAGCGCCAGTCTGCGGTGTCGGGGCTGGTGCCTTCCGGCAGTTTCTCCATCACGAACAGGGCGCCGGGATGCACCCGGCCCTCATCCGTGACGGTCATGCTGTCCTTGGCCAGAACCGAGCCCACGGGCAGCTTTTCCCCCGGTTGCAAGGTGCCGTAATTGTGGGCCATCCGGTTCGCATAGCTGTTGACGTAGCGCTGCCCATGCGTGGCCGACAGGTACGGCGCATCGTTGAACAACGGCCAGTTCTGATAATTCATCAGTTGATCCAGATGCGCGGTGGCATAGCCGCGATCCATCTGTTTCCTGAGGGCGCGATAGTTCTGCCGCGCGTCCTCTTTGCTCAGGTCCGCCGGATTCTCGATCGCCAGATGCGCCTCAGTCTCGTTGGATTGCGCCCATGCAATGGCTGCGCCCGATGCCACCAATACGGCGGTCATGCAGATCGTGGACAGTTTCGTCAGTGCGTTCATGTATTGGCCCACCCTGTTCAAGGCTTGCCTGAATTCCGCAGATTTCCCCGACAAATATGAGCGGACTGGACGAAACGCACCAGAACCGGACTGTCCAACTCACCGTCTTGTGCGCAGATTTTACGTGCGCGCAACCGCGCACCTCTCATGGCTCAAGACTATCAAATCCGGCCGTAGAATCACACACCATTTGCCCGCGAACCCGCGGGCATCGGATCAACCTTTCAGCCCGGCCTCGGCCTCGATCTGGCGGCGCGACTTGCGGGCGCGCTCGGTGGCCGATTTCAACTGACCGCAGGCGGCCATGATGTCCTCGCCCCGCGTCTTGCGGATGGGCGAGGCATACCCGGCCTGATAGATGATGTTGGCGAAGGCCCGGATCCGGTTGTTCGAGCTGCGCTTGTAGGGCGCGCCGGGCCACTCGTTGAACGGGATCAGGTTGATCTTGGCCGGAATGTTGTGGCGCTTGATGTGATCGATCAGGCGATGCGCGTCCTCGTCGCTGTCGTTCACGCCGTCCAGCATCACGTATTCAAAGGTGATCCGCTCGGAATTCGACGCGTTGGGATAGCTGGCCAGCGCCTGCAGCAGTTCCTCGATGTTCCAACGCTTGTTGATCGGCACCAGATCATCGCGCACCTCGTCCGTGGTGGCGTGGAACGAGATCGCCAGCAGGCAGCCGATCTCTTCCGCCGTGCGGGCGATTTCGGGCACCACGCCCGAGGTCGACAGGGTGATCCGTCGGCGCGACAGGGAAATGCCCTCCGGGTCCATCGCGATCTTCATCGCGTCGCGGACGTTTTCGAAATTGTAGAGCGGCTCACCCATGCCCATCAGCACGATGTTGGACAGCAGGCGCGTCTCGTTCTTGGGCGCGCCCGGGGTGGGCCATTCGTCCAGATCGTCACGCGCCATCATCACCTGACCGATGATCTCGGCGGCGGTCAGGTTGCGTACCAGCTTCTGCGTTCCGGTGTGGCAGAACGAACAGGTCAGCGTGCAGCCCACCTGCGAGGAGATGCACAGCGTACCGCGATCCTCTTCGGGGATGTAGACGACCTCGACCTCGTGCCCACCGGCGATGCGCACCAGGTACTTGCGGGTACCATCCTCCGACACCTGGCGGGTAACCACCTCGGGAATTTCGATCACGAAATTCTCGGCCAGTTGCGCGCGATAGGCCTTGGCCAGATTGGTCATCTGGTCAAAGTCGCGCACGCCCCATTGATAGATCCACTGCCAGATCTGGTTCACCCGCATCTTGGCCTGCTTTTCAGGCGTTCCATGTTCGATCAGAACCTCGCGCAACCGGTCGCGGGTCAGACCGACAAGGTTGATCTTTCCCTCGGGCAATTTGCGGGGAATGGTCATGACATCCTGGGTGATCGGCGCTTTGGCGGACATGGCGGTTCTCGGGCGTTCTGGCTTGGGATGCGCCTCTATATAGGAACGCTGCCAAAGATCAAAAGGATTCGTGAGAACCTGTCGGAATGTCAGTCGAGGAACCGCAACAGCTCGGTGACACGGGCCCGCCCCAACTCGACCCGGCACGAGGTGATCGCAATGCCTGTTCCGGACCCACCACCAAAAGACGCGCCAACTGCTTCGCATTGCGCATCGCGGTAAGTCTTCCAGGCCTCTTGAGAAGTTTCAAGCGCTGGCAAAGCAACAGCCCGACCTGTCACTTCGTCCAGTTCCTTCGCCGCATCGACCGCGAACCCAAAGGCCTCGACCAAAGCGGCCTCCACATTGGTTTCGGCCCGACCGACGCATGTCCCGATCTCGACCTGAGATCCGGCATCGGCACATTCCAGCGCAGGGTCTGCAAATGCCGATACCGGAAGAAGAATTGCTGCCCAAACCCAACGCATGTCCGTCTCCTCGCCTGTCTACCCACGGTTTCAAACAGACCTTAGCACAGCCGTCCGGCTTGGGCACGATTTAGGTGCAGCGGGCGATCACACCCCGGCTGGCGGGATGTAGCAGTCCTCGGCATCCAGTGTCTTGACCGGATCATTCGGGCCGCATTGTTCGCCCGTGACCGGATAGGTTTCGGTGGATTTCTCGCACGCGCTCAGAGTTGCCGCTGCAACAATCAGAACCGCGATAAGGGGTTGGGTCGACATGTCTGGACTCCTTCTTCGTTGTCTGAACCGATTGGTTCAGAAATCGTGTCCGTCAGCCTTGATGCGGATCAAGTTTTGGTGCCGACGTTGCGTAAACGGATGGCACAAAAACGCAAAACCCCGCCGTTTGGGCGGGGCTTGAGATCTGGACGGGTTGGGCAATTACTTGGTGCAGCGCTTCTCGGCGTCTTCGATGGCTGCGGTAAAGCCCAGCAACGAGAACGTGTCCTTGGTCTGGGTGCCGCGTTCGGACCGTGCGGTCAACACGGCCTCGGTCCCGCGCTTCATCGCCGTGACGATCTTGGCATCATCCGCGGCGCTGGCGGGCCACGCCCACTCGCCCTCGGTGAACAGTTCGAACTCGGACCCGTCGATTTCCAGATTCACCGTGGACCCGGGGGCGAATGGGTAGCCTCCGGTGAATGTCACCTGACCTTTGACCTCGGCGTTGGGGCGATAGAACACGAACAGCAAAATGTCGCTGCGACGCACCGATACCACACGGCCACCGCGGGTATTCACGGTCTCCTTGGGGGCGGATACGCTCCAGCACTCGGTCGGATCGTCTTCGACGAACACGCTCCAATCAGTCTGAGCGGACACACGGTTCGTACTGGTCGCCTGCTGGGCGATCGCTGTCGTGGCCATCCCTGCCACACAAAGGCCCGCGCATACGCGGGCGAGCATTGTTTTCATTCGTTCAGCCTCCTGGCTCGACCCACACCTCAACTCCATCCCGGAAGGCCGCGAACCCTGACGGTCCGTCTGTTGCAGTTGCGCATCCGGATGATTGCCGACATACACACACTAACGCAGGTTTCGCCACAGGCGAAAGGGCGATTGGCAGAATTTTGCGCACATTCCGGAGGGACGACATGACGCAGCCAGTACCGATGACCGAACTGTGGCGCGGACCGCTGTTGGAGAGCCTTCATCTGGGCCATGCGGTGATCTGCGACGACAGCGGTCAGATCGTGCGCAGTTGGGGCGATCCGAACGCGGTGATCTATCCACGGTCGTCGGCCAAGATGATCCAGGCGCTGCCGCTGATCACTTCCGGCGCGGCGGCCAAATTCGGGCTGGGCTCCGAGCATCTGGCGCTGGCCTGCGCCTCGCACAACGGCGCGGCGATCCATACCGAGCGCGTGACCGCCTGGCTGGATCACCTGGGCCTGTCCGAGCCCGATCTGCGCTGCGGCCCGCAGGAGCCGGCCGACATGGCCGCACGCGACGGCCTGATCCTGGCCGATGACACGCCCTGCCAGATCCACAACAACTGCTCGGGCAAGCATTGCGGGTTCCTGACCCTGGCCCGGCACATGGGCGCAGGCCCCGAATATATCGAGATCGACCACCCCGTGCAGCAGGCCTGCCTGACGGCCTTCGAAGAGACCACGGGCGAGGACAGCCCGTGCTATGGTATCGACGGCTGCTCGGCGCCCAATTTCGCCACTTCGCTGGTGGGGCTGGCGCGGTCGATGGCGTGGTTTGCCTCGGCCGGCCACCGGTCGGACCGGGCCAGCGACGCGGCCCTGCAATTGACCCGGGCGATGGTCACCCACCCCGAGCTGGTGGCCGGCGAAACCCGCGCCTGCACCGAACTGATGCGCGCGATGAACGGCCGTGTCGCGATCAAAACCGGGGCCGAGGCCGTGTTTGTCGCGATCATCCCGGAAAAGAAGATGGGTGTGGCGCTGAAGATCACCGATGGCACCACCCGCGCCAGCGAGTGTGCCATCGCCGCCATTCTCGTCAGCCTCGGCGTGCTCGAGGCCGATCACCCGGCCACGCGCAAATTCATGAACGCCACGCAATACAGCCGCCGCGGGCTGGAATGCGGCGTGATCCGCCCCGCGCCGGGTTTCCCCGGCTGAGGGTCACATCTCGATCTCGTGGATCTCGGCCACCTCGACCGAGCCCGAGCCGTTGACCACCATGGGGCAGCCCTTGGCCATCTCGGTGGCGGCTTCGATGCTGTCGGCCTTGACGACCGTAAAGCCTGAGGCCGGGTTCGGTCCGCCATTGTCGGCCACGCCATCGGCGCTGACAGTATGGGACTGGCCCACCGGGTTGCCGGGGATTTCCAGCGCCGGCCCCATGTTCTGGAACCACGCGCCCCAGGCGGCCATGGTGGCTTCGATCTCGGCCGGGTCGGTCGGCGTGGTGCCGCCGTGATAAACAAACAGGTACTGAGGCATTTTCTGGTCTCCCTTTTGGTCAGACGGGGTTGGCAAGCCGTGCTTCCAGCTTGCGCAGCGACGAAGTCCAGCCGCTTTCATGATTGGCCGAGACGTCGTCATCGCCCAGATCGCGGTGGTCGAGGATCAGGCGCGCTCCGGTGTCGGTCGGCTCGACCGCCAGCGTCACATGGCTCTCGGCGCCGCGCCGGTCGTCGTCGTCATGCCAACCCCAGGTGAACCCGACCGAGTTCGGCGGGTCCACATGGGTCACATGCCCGGACACCTTGAACCGCTGCCCGTCGCCATTGACCATGACCGAATACCACGGGCCAAGGCGCGAGAAATCCAGATCGTGTTCCGGCACCTCGACCCCTTCGGGGCCCCACCACTGCAACAATCTGGTTCCGTCGCTGATCCAGGCGAACAGGGTTTCGGCGCTGACCGGAAAGTCACGCACCAGCTTCAGGTCGGCCATGAGCTTTCCTCCTGCAGAATGTCGCCCAGGCGGTCCAGACTGGCCTCCCAGAACTGGCGTTTGGAGATGGTCCATTCGGCAATCGCCCGCAGACCTTCGGGGCGGATCGAATAGATGCGCTGGGTGCCGTTCACGCGCTGGTTCACCAGCCCGGCCTGCCGCAGCACCTTCAGGTGCCGGGATATGGCCGCACCGGACATGCCCTTGCCTTGGGCAAGGTCGCCTGCGGGCAGTTCGCCCTGATCCATCAGTTGTTCAACGATCGTGAATCGGGTCGGGTCGGACAGGGCCGAAAAGGCATCGAGCAGCGTGTTCATGCCCATTGATTAACATGAATGTTAAACAATGGAAACCTGAAATCGTCGGATCAGCCCTGCGCAAAATCCGATCGGGCATATCCCTGCAGATACAGCAGCGCGGTCAGGTCGCCATGGTTGATGCGCACGTCGCATTGCGCGGCGACCGAGGGTTTGGCGTGCAGGGCCACCCCCGTCCCGGCGCGGTCCAGCATGCCCAAATCGTTCGCACCGTCGCCCACGGCAATCACCTCGGCCTCGGAAATGCCCAGCCGGGCCGAGATCTGTTCCAGCGCCTCGACCTTGGCCTGACGGCCCAGGATCGGGCGCTGCACGTCACCGGTCAGTTTGCCGTCCGCCGCCAGCAACGTGTTGGCGCGGTTCTCCTCAAAGCCCAGCAGCTCGGCCACGCGGGCCGTGAACGCGGTGAACCCGCCCGAGACCAGCGCGGCATAGCCGCCATTGGCCCGCATCGTCGTGACCAGTTCGCGGCCGCCCGGCATCAAGGTGATGCGCTGGTTCAGCACCCGGTCGATCACCGACACGTCCAGCCCCTTCAGCAGGCCCACCCGCTCGGTCAGCGCGCCTTCGAAATCCAGTTCGCCATTCATGGCGCGGGCGGTGATGTCCTTGACCCGCTCGCCCACCCCGGCCTCGTCCGCCAGTTCGTCGATGCATTCCTGCTGGATCATCGTGCTGTCCATGTCGGCCAGCAGCATCTTCTTGCGGCGGCCCTCGGCCGGCTGCACGACCAGATCGACGCCCAGTTTCTGTAAATCGGCCCAGACATCCCAGCGGTTGGCCGGAACCGCCGGCAGGGCAAATTCGGCCGCCTCGTCGGGGCTCAGCCACTGGATGTCGCCCCCGCCCCAGGCATTGCGCAACGAGTCGATCAGCGCCCCGTCCAGCGACGGCGTCTTGGGGTTGGTCAACAGAGTGGCAACGTACATCTTGATCCTCCGGCAGCCTGCCCTGCGCATATCGCAGGCGCAGCATTTCCGCCAGAGGCCAATTCCGCGCCGCTAGCCCAGAATGCCTGGCAGGCGCAGGCCGTGTTCGCGGGCGCAGTCCTTGGCGATGTCATACCCCGCATCCGCATGGCGCCACACGCCCGAGGCCGGGTCGTTCCACAACACCCGCTCGAGCCGCCGCGCGGCGTCCTCGGTGCCGTCGGCGCAGATCACCACGCCCGCGTGCTGGCTGAAGCCCATGCCGACCCCGCCGCCGTGATGCAACGACACCCAGGTCGCGCCGCTGGCGGTGTTGATCAACGCGTTCAGCAGCGGCCAGTCCGACACGGCGTCGGACCCGTCCAGCATCGCCTCGGTCTCGCGGTTGGGACTGGCAACCGAACCGCTGTCGAGGTGGTCGCGTCCGATCACCACCGGGGCCTTCAGCTCTCCATTCGCGACCATCTCGTTGAAGGCCAGACCCGCGCGGTGCCGGTCGCCCAGCCCGATCCAGCAGATCCGCGCGGGCAAGCCCTGAAACGCGATCCGGTCGCGGGCCATATCCAGCCAGCGATGCAGATGCTCGTTCTCGGGGAACAACTCCTTCATCTTGGCGTCGGTCTTGTAGATATCCTCGGGGTCGCCCGACAGCGCGCACCAGCGGAACGGGCCGATGCCACGGCAAAACAGCGGGCGGATATAGGCCGGAACGAAACCGGGAAAGGCAAAGGCGTTCTCCAGCCCCTCGTCCTGCGCCACCTGACGGATGTTGTTGCCATAGTCCAGCGTCGGCACGCCCGCGTTCCAGAAATCGACCATCGCCGCGACATGCTGCTTCATCGAGGCTCGCGCAGCCTTTTCCACCGCTTTAGGGTCTGTTTCCCGCTTTTCGCGCCACTGCGCCATGGTCCAGCCCAGCGGCAGATACCCGTTGATCGGGTCATGGGCGCTGGTCTGGTCGGTTACGATGTCAGGGCGCATCCCGCCGGCGGCCATGCGGCGGTAGATCTCGGGAAAGATCTCGGCCGCATTGCCCAGCAGACCCACGGACTTCGCCTCGCCCGCCTTGGCCCAGCGGTCGATCATGGCGAGCGCCTCGTCCAGAGTTTCGGCCTTTTCATCCAGGTATTTGGTGCGCAGCCGGAAATCGATGCTGTCGGGGTTGCATTCCACCGCCAGACAGCAGGCCCCGGCGAAGACTGCCGCGAGGGGCTGTGCTCCGCCCATGCCGCCCAGCCCCCCGGTCAGGATCCATCGGCCGGTCAGGTCGCCGCCATAGTGCTGGCGCCCGGCCTCGGCGAAGGTTTCATAGGTGCCCTGAACGATGCCCTGCGTACCGATATAGATCCACGACCCGGCCGTCATCTGGCCGTACATCATCAGGCCCTTCCGATCCAATTCGTTGAAATGGTCCCAGGTCGCCCAATGCGGCACGAGGTTGGAATTGGCGATCAGAACCCGCGGCGCGTCCTTGTGAGTGCGGATGATCGCCACCGGCTTGCCGGACTGCACGATCAGGGTCTCGTCGGTCTCGAGATCCTTCAAACTGGCCACGATAGTGTCGAAATCCTTCCAGGTCCGCGCTGCGCGACCGATGCCGCCATAGACCACCAATTCGTGCGGATTTTCGGCCACGTCGGGGTGCAGATTGTTCATCAGCATCCGCAACGGGGCCTCGGTCAGCCAGCTTTTGGCATTCAGCTCCGGCCCGGTCGGCGGAAAGACGTCACGGGTGTTCTTGCGCGGGTCACTCATTTCGGGGCTCCTTTTTCGGCCAGCGCGCCCGACAGGGCCAGGGCGCGCAGGCGGTCAAGCATCTCTTTCAGGTGCGGGCGCAGGCGTTCGGCCCGGTCCGCGCGCCAGGCCCAGGTCGGCGTCTCGTCCATATAGGCGCGTTGGGCGATCTCCATCTGGATCGCATGTATGCCCTTGTCCGGGCGGCCATAGTGCCGGGTGGTCCAACCGCCCTTGAACCGGCCGTTCAGCACCGCGGTACAGCCGGACGCCTGAGCCACGGCGTCCACCGCATGCGCGACCTCGGGTGCGCAGGTGGTGCCGTCATTGGTGCCCGTGTTGAACACCGGCAACTCTCCGTCGAACAGGAAGGGGATCAGGGACCGGATCGAGTGGCAGTCGAACAGGATCGCCACGCCATGCCTGGCCCGCACCCACTCCAATTCTTCCTGCAACGCGGCGTGGTAGGGGGCGTGGAACTTCTCGCGCCTCTCCTCGATTTCATCTTCCGACGGCTCCTGCCCTTCCAGCCAGATGGGTTGCCCGTCGAAATCGGTCAGCGGCACCAGGGTCGTCGTGTTCTGCCCCGGATAGAGCGACTGACCTGCAGGGTCACGATTGGCGTCGATCACATAGCGGTGCACGCGGGACTGAACCACCGTCGCATCGCCCAATAGCCCTTTATAGAGCCTATTTATGTGCCAATCCGTGTCCGCCAACGCCCGGCCGGTCTGGTTCAGGCGCGCATGGATCTCCTCGGGCACGAAGGTTCCGCCATGCGGTTGGCCCAGCACGATCGGGCCCGGCCCCCGCTGCACCTCGACCACGGTCATGCCGTCACCTCCGGCAGCGGTACGCCCAGCGCCTCCAGCATCGCGCCGCTGGCCATAAGATCCTTGGCCTGCTCCAGTTCCGGGGCCAGGTACCGGTCCTCCGCCAAAGGCGGGATATCGGCGCGCAGCCGCGCAATCACCCGCTGCAAGGGCGCGCTGGTGACCAGCGGGGCGCGGAACTCGACGCCCTGCGCGGCGCAGAGCAGTTCGATCCCCAGAATATGGTTCAGGTTTTTCACCATGCGCGTCAGACGCCGCGCCCCATGGGCGGCCATCGAGACGTGATCTTCCTGGTTGGCCGAGGTGGGCGTGCTGTCGGTGACGCACGGATTGGCCAGATGCTTGTTTTCGCTCATCAGCGCGGCGGTCGTGACCTCGGCGATCATGAAGCCGGAATTCAAGCCCGGGTCGGGGGTCAGGAATGGCGGCAGATCGAAGCTGAGCGTCGGATCCACCATCAGCGCGATCCGGCGTTGCGCGATGGCCCCGATCTCGGACAGGGCCAGCGCGATCATGTCGGCGGCAAATCCCACCGGTTCGGCGTGAAAATTGCCGCCCGAAACGATCATGTCGGGATCGGACAGCACCAGCGGGTTGTCAGTGGCCGCGTTGGCCTCGGTCTGCAGGGTGGCGGCAGCCTGCCGGATCACGTCCATCGCGGCACCGGTGACCTGCGGCTGGCAGCGAATGCAATACGGATCCTGCACGCGGCTGTCGCCCTCGCGATGGCTTTCGCGTATTTCCGACCCCTGCAACACGGCCCGCATGGCGCTGGCGACCTCGATCTGGCCGCGATGACCGCGCAGGGCATGGATCTCGGGTTGCAGCGGCGCGGTGGAGCCCATGATGGCATCGGTCGAAACGGCCGAAACGGCCAGCGCGTTCTGCGCCGCGCGCCAGCCTTCGAACAGGCCCGCCAAGGCGTAGGCCGTCGAAAACTGGGTGCCGTTGATGAAGGCCAGGCCCTCTTTCGGCCCCAGTTGAGCAGGCTCTAACCCTACCTTTTTCAAGGCCTCGGCGCCCGGCATGACCGTGCCGTCCAGTTCGGCTTCGCCTTGGCCGATGACCACCGCCGTCATGTGGGCCAGCGGCGCCAGATCACCCGAGGCCCCCACCGAGCCCTGCGCCGGGATCACCGGGGTCACGCCACGGGCCAGCATCTGTTGCAGCAGGTCCACCAGCGCCCACCGCACCCCGGATGCGCCGCGCCCGAAGGACAACAGTTTGAGCGCCATCATCAGGCGCGCCAACCGCCGCGGCACCGCCGGGCCGACCCCGCAGCAATGGCTGAGGATCAGGTTGCGCTGCAGCGCCGAGGTATCCCCGGCCGCGATCTTGAGGCTGGCCAGCTTGCCGAAACCGGTATTCACGCCATAGACGGGCTGGTCACCGGCGGCGGCCTCGGCGATGCGGGCGGCGGCGGCCTCGACAGCCGGGCGACAGCCCTGGTCCAGAACCACTGGCGTTTCGTTCCAGTAGATGTCCGCCAGTTGGGCCAGCGAGACCTGCCCCGGAACCAAGGTCAGAGCGCTCATGCCTCCCCTCCGAAAATGCGTGCGTGCAGCGGGTTGAACCCGATCCGATAGGCCAGCTCGGCCGGGTGAGAGACGTCCCACACGGCCAGATCCGCCCGCTGCCCCGGCGCTATCGTGCCGGCATCGGTCAACCCAAGCGCGCGGGCGGCATTGCGGGTGACCCCGGCCAGCGCCTCGGCCGGGGTCATGCCAAACAGGGTACAGCCCATGTTCATCGTCAGCAGCAGCGACGTCAGCGGCGAAGACCCCGGGTTGCAGTCGGTGGCCAGGGCCATCGGCACCCCGGCCTTGCGGAACAGGTCGATCGGCGGGGCCTGCGTTTCCCGCAACGTGTAGAATGCCCCGGGCAGCAGAACCGCAGTCGTTCCAGCCTCGGCCATGGCAGCCACGCCGGCGGCGTCCACATACTCGACATGATCGGCTGACAGGGCGCCGTAGGACGCGGCCAGCCGGGTCCCGCCGAGGTTCGACAATTGCTCGGCATGCAACTTGACCGGCAGCCCCAAATCACGAGCGGCGTCGAACACCCGGGCGATATGCACGGTGTCAAAGGCGATGCCCTCGCAGAACCCGTCGACTGCGTCGACCAGCCCCTCGGCATGGGCCGCGCGCAGGGTTGGGATGCAGACCGTGTCGATATAGGCGTCCGCGCGCCCGGTGTATTCGGGCGGGATCGCATGCGCGCCCAGAAAGCTGGTCCGGACCCGCACCGGGCGCTGCTTTGCAATTTCCCGGGCCGCGCGCAACATGCGCAGCTCGGTGTCCTGATCCAATCCATAGCCGGACTTGATTTCAATGCAGGTCACACTCTCGGCCAACAGCGCGTCTATGCGAGGCAGCGCCTCTTCGATCAGGTTCTGAATACTGGCGGCGCGTGTGGCGGTGACCGTCGACAAAATTCCCCCGCCGGCGCGGGCAATCTCCTCGTAGGTTGCCCCGTTCAGCCGCAATTCGAACTCAACCGCCCGGTTGCCCCCGAAAATCGCATGCGTGTGCGGATCGATCAGGCCCGGAGTGATCAACCGATCTGCAAAATCGACGATCGGCCAGTCGGCGTGATCCGGCGGCAGATCTCGGTGCGGTCCGACCCATTGGATCCGGCCCGACGAAACAGCAATCGCCGCGTCTTCGACCAAGCCATAGGACGCAACCCCATCCGCCATGGTTGCGATCCGCCGACAACAAATCACCGAATTTCTGGTCATCGCGATTCTTTTGGACTCCCCTCGGGTTTCAATTTTTCGTATACGTGTAAAAAATTAAAGTCTACACAAAAAGAAACGCCGATGCAGATCCACGCCAAAACCGCCTTGTTAGGCTCTGACTGGGTTTCAGACCTGCGGGTCGAAACTGCGAATGGCGTCATCACCGGATTGGAGACCGGTGCGAGTCCGCAGTCGGCCGACACCTGTGTTGATGTCCTGCTGCCAGCCTTGTCGAACCTGCACAGCCACGCGTTTCAGCGCGCTATGGCCGGTATGACCGAGTTTCGCGCAGCCGGGCGGGAAAGCTTCTGGTCCTGGCGAAATCTGATGTACCGCTTTCTGGACAGGTTGACGCCCGAGCAGATGGAGGCCATCGCCGCGCTGGTGTTCCTTGAGATGCAGGAGGCCGGATATGCCGCAGTCGGGGAATTCCACTATGTGCATCACCAGCCCGGCGGCGCGCCCTACGACCAGCTTTCCGAGCTGAGCCAGCGTATCTTCGCAGCAGCTTTGCGTGCGGGAATCGGTCTGACCCATTTGCCGGTTCTCTATTCCTACGGCGGCGTCCGCCAAGAGCCCCTGTCTGGCGGCCAGCTGCGGTTCGGCAATGACGTGGACCGGTTCACGGACCTGTATCACGAGTGCTGGTCGGCTGCCGCAGATCTTGCCGCGGACACGGTGGTCGGCATCGCGCCGCACTCGTTGCGCGCCACCTCACCCACGGACTTGGCCCTGCTGCTGGCGCAGGTTCCGGAGGGTCCGGTTCACATCCATATCGCCGAACAGGTGAAAGAGGTCGAGGACGTGCAATCCGCTTTGGGCCAACGCCCGGTCGCCTGGCTTCTGGACAATGCCCAGATCGACTCACGCTGGTGTCTGATCCATGCCACCCAGATGAACGACGCCGAAACACGCGCTCTGGCGCGTTCGGAGGCCGTGGCCGGCCTGTGTCCGATTACAGAAGCCAACCTGGGCGACGGGATCTTCAACGGAGTGCCCTACCTTGACGCTGGAGGACGGTTCGGTGTCGGGTCAGACTCCAACGTGCGGATTTCTCTGCCAGAGGAGTTGCGCAGTCTGGAATATTCCCAGCGCCTTCGCGACCGATCCCGCGCGGTTCTGGCGGCAGCCAACGGTTCCGTAGGACATGCGTTGTACACCGGCGCGGCACAAGGCGGGGCGCAGGCTCTGGGCCGCAATGCCGGAGAGATCGCGGTCGGCAAACTGGCCGACCTGGTGGCGCTTGACCGGTCGCACCCAACGCTTTGCGCGCTGGCGGATCATCAGCTTCTGGCCGGCTTGTGCTTTGCCGCACCCGATGGTCTGGTAACGGATCTGTGGTCGGCAGGCCGTCATATGGTGCGGGATGGCAGGCATATTGCGCGCGAGACGATAATCAGAGACTACAAAGCCGCGATTGCAGACCTGTTGACCGACGTCTGAACCGGCAAAGAACTGAGTTGAGATCAAGATGACCCAGACCGCTGACACGACCGGCTACAAGGAAATCAAGCAGACTGTGCTTGACCGCATCCGCTCGGGCCAGTGGCTGCCAGACATGTTGCTGCCCAACGAACAGGACCTTGCGGTCGAGTTTTCCTGCACGCGTACAACGGTCAATCGGGCGCTGCGCGAACTGGCCGAGGAAGGATTTCTGGAACGTCGCCGCAAGGCCGGTACCCGGGTGCTGAGCGCGCCGCAGAGACAGGCCCGGTTCACAATCCCGCTGGTCCGGGAAGAGGTCGAGGCTCTGAGCGGCACCTACCGCTATGCACTTGTCTCAGCCCAAGCCGAACAGGCGCCCGACTGGCTGGCCGCGCGGCTGGCGATGGGATCGGATCGGCGGGTGATGCATGTTCGGTGCATGCATTTTTCGGACAACGCCCCGTTTCAGTTCGAGGATCGCTGGATCGTTACGGCCAGCGTTCCGGCTGTCGAACAGGCTGATTTCTCGACGCTGGGACCCAATGAATGGCTGATTCAGACGGTCCCCTTCACCAATGTCGAGTTGTCTTTTCTGGCAAGCCGCGCCGATGCCGAACTGGCCGGGTTTCTGGACGTAACGGTTGGCGAGCCGGTCTTTACCGCGGAACGTATCACCTGGTTGCAAGGCAGCCCGGTTACCTTCGCCAAGATGTATTTCGCGGCCGGCTACCGGATGACCACCCGGTTCTGACGCTGTCCGGGCCTTTACCGCGGCCCGAATCCGGTACAGGTTCGCCTTGACCGAGCAACGGCAACACGGAGAACGGGATGAGCAACCCGCTATACGATCGACTTTTCGGCATTCACGCGGGTAAGACAACGCCGTTCCTGCATCTGCCGGACGGACGCGTTCTCACACATGCCGATTTCCTGGACATGGCGGCCCGGATCGCCAACGCTTTGACGGCCTGCGGACTGGAACCGGATGACCGCGTTGCGGTGCAGGTCGCGAAATCGCCCGAGGCGCTGGCGCTTTATGCAGCCTGCGTTCAGGCCGGGCTGATATTTCTGCCGCTGAACACCGCCTACACGACAGACGAGCTGCGGTATTTCATCGAAAACAGCGGTGCTCGGATGGTTGTCGCGGATGCCAATTCACAAGCCGATATCGAGCCGATTGCCCAAGCGCAGAATGCAATGCTCGAAACCCTGAACGCGGACGGTTCCGGCAGCCTGATGCGGCGCGCACTTGGGATGTTGCCAGCCTTCGAACCCGCGCATAGGACCGAGGATGACCTCGCAGCTTTCCTTTACACATCGGGCACCACCGGGCGGTCCAAGGGTGCAATGCTGACGCAGGCGAACCTGCTGTCGAATGCCGAAACGCTGGTGCAGGAGTGGCGCTTCACCGCGGACGACGTGTTGCTGCACGCGCTGCCGATCTTTCACACCCACGGCCTGTTCGTGGCCACCAATGTCATGCTGTCGGCCGGTGGATCGATGATCTTTCTACCGGGCTTCGATCTGGACGACATCCTGCGCCTGATGCCCAAGGCCACCTCGATGATGGGGGTGCCGACCTTCTACACCCGGCTTCTGGACGACGACCGGTTCACCGGAGATCTGACCCGGCACATGCGGCTGTTCATTTCCGGCTCGGCGCCGCTGCTGGCCGAAACCCACACGCGGTTCGAGCGACGCACCAGTCACCGCATCCTTGAACGCTATGGCATGACCGAGACCAACATGAACACCTCGAACCCCTATGACGGCGAACGTCGGGCCGGAACCGTGGGCTTTTCGCTGCCGGGGGTCGAGTTGAAGATCACCGACCCCGAAACGGGCGATCCGCTGCCGCAGGGCGAGATCGGCATGATCGAGGTGCGCGGCCCGAACGTGTTCAAGGGTTATTGGCAGATGCCCGAGAAAACCGCCGCCGAACTGCGCGAGGACGGGTTCTTCATCACCGGTGATCTGGGCCGCATCGACGCGGACGGCTATGTGCATATCGTTGGGCGCGGCAAAGACCTGATCATCTCGGGCGGCTACAACATCTATCCCAAGGAAGTCGAGCTGGTTCTGGATGACCAGCCCGGCGTGCTGGAAAGCGCGGTGATCGGCGTACCGCACCCGGATTTCGGGGAGACCGTGCTGGGCATCCTGGTGCCCGAGGCCGGCGCGGCGCCGGATCTGGATGCGATCATGGAGGCGGTGAGCCAAAGCCTTGCCCGTTTCAAAAATCCCCGCAGGCTGATCCTGCTGGACGAACTGCCGCGCAATACGATGGGCAAGGTGCAGAAAAACGCCCTCCGCGAGGCCTACAAGAACATGTTCGCAGGCGGCTGATCAGGGGCGCAGCGGCACGCGTCCGGCTTCGGTCAGCAGCCAGCAGTCGCGCCCCTCGAACACGGCAACCCCGGTTTGGCGGCCATAGCCCGCGCCGCTGTCCAGGTTGATGCGGTTCCCGAAATGGGTGGGGCGGTCCACGACCGTGTGGCCGTGCACGATCAGCTTGGAGTGCGGGGTTTCGCAGGCGTGAAAGCTCTGACGGATCCAGACCAGATCGTCCTCGGCCTGCGCGCCTAGCGGCACGCCCGGCCGGATGCCAGCGTGGACAAAGGCAATCTCGGGGGTCTGATGCATCCGCACCAGGTCGCGCAGAAAAGCCTTGTGCGCGACCGGCACTGCCGCAACGGCCGCGCGATGCACATCCTGAAGGCGGGTGCGATCTTCGAATTCGACACCATAGCTGCGCAGGGTTTCGGTGCCGCCCAGCCGCTCGTGCAGCCAGTGGTAGCCGACCAGAAGATGCGGATCATGGCGCGGCTCATCCTGCAGGAACCACGCGAACATCCGGTCATGGTTGCCCAGCAGCGTGACCCAGTTCCGCCCGGCGTCGCGCCCGGCAATCAGCCGGTCCAGCAGGCCCTTGCTGTCGGGACCGCGATCGACGTAGTCGCCCAAAAACACGATCCGCGCCTCGCGCCCACCATCCCGCTCGATCAGCGACAGGGCGCGGTCGAACTCGGCCGTCTGGCCGTGCAGATCACCGATGGCGTAGATGGGCGCGGTCATGTCCATGTCTCCGTTCCAGGCGGGGTTGGATTTGCGGGCCTTTGCAACGACAACGCCTGCACCGGGCGGGTGCAGGCGTCAATCGCTTTCATCCGGGTCTTGCCGGATCAGACCACGTCGAACTCCAGCGGCTTGATCTGGGTGAACAGCCCGGTTTCGGCCAGCTTGGCGCGGGCTTCGGCCGGAACCGGCTCGTCAACATACAGCAGCGCGATCGCCTCGCCGCCGGCTTCCGCGCGGCCCAGGGTAAAGTTGGCGATGTTCACCCCATGCTCGCCCATAGTCTTGCCCAGGGTACCGATGATGCCCGGCACGTCCTCGTTGGTGGTGTAGAGCATGTGCGCGCCGACCTCGGCATCGATATTGATGCCCTTGATCTGGATGAAGCGCGGCTTGCCGTCGCTGAACACGGTGCCGCCGATCGAGCGTTCGCGCTTGTCGGTCACCACGGTCACCTTGATATAGCCCTCGAAGGCGCCCGACTTGTCCTGGTTGGTGGTCGAGATCTTGACGCCGCGCTCTTTGGCCACCACCGGGGCCGAGACCATGTTCACCTCGGGGTTCGAGCGTTTCATGATCCCCGCCACCACCGCGCAGTTCAGCGCGGCCAGGTTCATCTGCGCCGCAACGCCGTCATACAGGATGTTGATCGCCTTGATCGGCTCGTCGGTCATCTGGCCGATGAAGCTGCCCAGATGGCCGGCCAGCTTGATCCACGGCCCCATGACCTTGGCCTCTTCGGCGGTGACGCTGGGCATGTTCAGCGCATTCTCGACCGCCCCGGTCAGCAGATAGTTCGAGATCTGCTCGGCCACCTGCAGCGCCACGTTTTCCTGCGCTTCGGTGGTCGCGGCGCCCAGATGCGGGGTGCAGACCACGTTGGGCAGGCCGAACAGCGGGTTTTCCTTGGCCGGTTCCTCGCTGAACACGTCGAAGGCGGCCCCAGCGACATGGCCGGATTTGATCAGTTCGGCCAGCGCCCCTTCGTCGACCAGACCGCCGCGGGCGCAGTTGATGATGCGCACGCCCTTCTTGGTCTTGGCCAGATTCTCACGGCTTAGGATGTTGCGGGTCTGGTCCGTCAGCGGCACGTGCAGGGTGATGAAATCGGCCCGCGCCAGCAACTCGTCCAGCTCGACCTTTTCCACGCCCATCTTGTCGGCCTTCTCCTGGCCCAGATAGGGGTCATAGGCGATAACCTTCATCTTGAGGCCCTGCGCCCGGTCGCAGACGATGCCGCCGATATTGCCGGCACCGATCACGCCCAGCGTCTTGTTGGTCAGCTCGACCCCCATGAACTTGGACTTTTCCCACTTGCCCGCATGGGTGCTGGCATTGGCCTCGGGGATCTGGCGCGCCACGGCGAACATCATGGCTATGGCGTGCTCGGCGGTGGTGATCATGTTGCCGAACGGCGTGTTCATCACGATCACGCCCTTTTTCGAGGCCGCGTCCTTGTCGATGTTGTCAGTGCCGATACCGGCGCGGCCGATCACTTTCAGCTTGTCGGCCTTTTCCAGAATCTTCTCGGTGACTTTGGTGGCCGAGCGGATGGCCAAGCCGTCATAGTTGCCGATGATCTCGGCCAGCTTTTCCTTGTCCTTGCCCACGTCGGGCATGAAATCCACGTCGATGCCGCGGTCGCGGAAGATCTGAACCGCGGTTTCGCTGAGCTTGTCGGATACGAGTACTTTGGGGGCCATGTGTGTGGTCCTTGAATGGAATGATGACTCCGGGCCGGACGCGGCCCGGATCTTGTCGGGGAAAGGAGTCAGGCGGCTTCGGCCTGGGCTGCGATCTCGGCCTCGAACGCCCATTTCAGCCAGGGCAGCATCGCCTGGATGTCGGACGTTTCGACCGTGCCGCCGCACCAGATGCGCAGCCCGGCCGGCGCGTCGCGATAGGCGCCGATGTCCAGTGCCACGTTCTCGGTCTCCAGCCGCTTGGCGACCGCCTTGGCAAAGCTGGCGCCGTCGCGAATGCGCGGATCGGTGAATTTCAGGCAGACGCTGGTGTTCGACCGGGTGGCCGGGTCCTCGGCCAGGTTGTCGATCCAGTCGTTCTGGTCACAGAACTCGAAAATCGCCTGCGCATTGGCATCGGCGCGGGCGATCAGGCCCTGCAGCCCGCCGACCGAGCGCGCCCAGTCCAGCGCGAACAGGTAATCCTCGACCGCCAGCATCGACGGCGTGTTGATCGTGGCACCCTGGAAGATGCCCTCGATCAGCTTGCCGCCCTTGGTCAGGCGGAAGATCTTCGGCAGCGGCCATGCGGGGGTATAGCTTTCCAGCCGCTCGACCGCGCGGGGGCTGAGGATCAGCATGCCATGCGCGGCCTCGCCACCTAAAACCTTCTGCCAGCTGAAGGTGGTGACATCCAGCTTGTCCCAAGGCAGGTCCATGGCGAAAGCGGCGCTGGTGGCGTCGCAGATGGTCAGGCCGGCGCGGTCATCGGCGATCCAATCGCCATTGGGAACCCGCACGCCCGAGGTGGTCCCGTTCCAGGTAAAGACCACGTCATTGTTGAAATCGATGGACGCCAGATCGACGATCTGCCCGTAATCGGCGGTTTTCACCTCGGCGTCGACCTTCAGCTGTTTGACCACGTCGGTAACCCAACCCGCGCCAAAGCTTTCCCAGGCCAGCATCTCGACCTTGCGTTCGCCCAGAAGCGACCACAGCGCCATTTCCACCGCGCCGGTATCCGAGGCCGGAACGATCCCGATACGATAGTCGGCCGGAATGCCCAGCAGCTCGCGCGTGCCTTCGATGGCCGCCTTCAGCTTGTCCTTGCCGACGGCGGCGCGGTGCGATCGGCCCAGCGCGGCACCAGCCAGCTTGTTCAGCTCGAATGTAGGGGGTTTGGCGCAGGGGCCCGAGGAAAAACGCGGATTGGCCGGCCGCGCTGCCGGTCGTTCGATGGTCATTGGTGTTACCCTTCCAGATATACGCCCCTCGTTGGGGAGGGGTGTCCCGCGGCCAGACCTAGGGGGCCGCGGTTGGGCGGGCAAGCGGAAAAGACGCTTTGAATATCAAAAACGACACGGGCGGTGACGCCAAATCGGAACACAGGTTTCCGATCGGCGCATTTTGCACCCGCAGAAAGACCTCAGCGATCCAGCCGGACGGTTTCGCCCGTGGCCAGCGATTGCTGCGCCGCCAGACCCATGCGTACTGCCCACATGCCGTCGGTCAGGCTGACATCCGGGGCGTCGCGCTCACCGCGCACCAGCGCCAGAAAGCCCTGGTGCTGATAGAAGGTCGAGCCGTTGTGGTCGCCCGCCGCCAGCAGGCGCGGATCGACGGGAATGTCGCAGGCGATCGGACCTTTGGGGTCGCGCGGGCTGACGATCAGCTGCGGCACCGGCGGCTCGCCCAGATGTTCGGGCCAGAACCGGCCCGGCCCGGGGACCAGCGCCTCGATCTTAGCCTTGGGGCTGACGACCGAGATTTCCTCCTGATACCGCGCGCCCTCGGCGAACATGCACAGCTCCAGCATCGCCCGCGCACCCGAGGCAAAATCGACGATGACATAGCCGTGGTCGAGGATGTCAGGCGTTTCGCCGTCATAGGTTTCGTCCAGATGGTTCACGGCCTGCCCGCCGCTGGCGCTGATGCGCACCGGGTCGGATTGCAGGATCAGGCGCATCAGGTCGAAGAAATGGCAGCATTTCTCGACGAAGGTGCCGCCCGTGTTGCGGTTGAACCGGTTCCAGTTGCCGACCTTTTCCAGGAACGGAAAGCGGTGTTCGCGGATGCTCAGCATCTTGACCCCGCCACAGGTGTCCTGCGCCTCGGCGATCAGGGCAGCGATGGGCGGCATATAGCGATATTCCATCGCCACCCAGATCGGACAGGGATAGCTGCGCTCGATCTCGGCCAGACGGGCCGCATCGCCGGGGTTGGTGAACAGCGGCTTTTCCACCAACAGAGGCAAGGGACGCGTTTCGGCGATCTGGGCGATCTGATCCACATGCAGATGGTTGGGGCTGGCGATCACCAGGCAGTCCAGGTCTTCGACCGCCAGCAGGTCCTGCACCGAAGCCACCATCCTGGCCCTCGGCGCAATCGCCTGCGCGGCGCGCGCCATCTCGGGGTCGGGCTCGAAAATGGCAGCCACTTGCGTGCCCTCCAGCAGGGCGATGTTGTGCAGGTGTTCCTGCCCCATCATGCCACATCCGATCAGCCCGTAATTGATGGTCCGGGTCATGCGCGTTTCCTCGTCATTTCAGTCGTTGGACGTAAGTTGCCCGGTCCGGGTCGAACCAGGTTTTCGAAAACTCGACGGGTTCAGGCCGTTCCGACCAACTGAACCGCTCGATGTAACCGACGGTCTCGCCCGCCGGCCGGGTGAAGTTCGCGGGGGTCCAATCGGGCAGCCGACCGACCGAAACCCGATCCTCGGCGCGGGTGATCCAGAACCCAAGTTGCTGCTGGTAATAGCGATAGAGCGAGTCCGACAGCAGCCGCCGGTCGATCAGACCGGCTGATTCGTCCAGCCAGATCTCCTCGACTGCGATGATTGTGTCATTCAGATAGCGCATCCGCCGCACGCGCGACCCGCGCCGCGAGGTGCCGAAATCGGGCAGGTCGGCGGGCTTGTCCAGGTGATCGACCGACAAGATGTCGGCGCGCGGCAGGCCGCCGCCCTCGGGCAGCTCCAGCCGGAACATGGCATAGACGCTGTTCTGGGTGCCGGTCTCGCGCACGTAGTTGCCCGAGCCCTGGATCCGCTCGAGCATCCCTTTTTTTTCCAGCTCGGCGAGCGATTTTCGCAGCGTTCCGACCGAGACGTTCAGCTGCGCCGCCATGTCCCGCTCGGGCGGCAGACGCTCGCCGTCGATCAGCCGGCCGGCGGCGATGTCGCGGATCAGCAGCTCGGCGATCTGCACATAGATCGGCAGGGCGTTGGGGTTTCTGGTGGATGGGGGCACGCGGGCGCTTCACTTGGTCGCAGAAAAAATTGATACACTATTGATCTACATCAATGTGGTTGCTACGCAAGAGAAAAGTTGAGCTCGGCAGGAGAGAGAATCAGATGACGATCGTCCCCATCACATCCCCCGATCTGGATGCGGCCGAGGTTTCGTGGTTCGCGGCGCTGTGCTCGGACGATTATCAGTTTCTCGGCGTGCCCGACGGCGATCTGCGCTCCAGCTGGGAACATTGCTCGGGCATCGTGAAAGAGGCCGAGGCGCAGGGCTTCCGCAACATCCTGTGCCCGTCCTCGTATCAGGTGGGGCAGGACACGCTGAGCTTTGTCGCCGGCTGCGCCCCGATCACCGAAAAGATCAACCTGCTGGCCGCCGTGCGCTGCGGCGAGATGCAGCCGATCATGCTGGCGCGCACCATCGCGACGCTGGATCACATGCTGAAGGGGCGGCTGACGGTCAACATCATCTCGTCGGATTTTCCGGGGGAAAAGGCCGAGAGCAGCTATCGCTACCAGCGTTCGCGCGAGGTGGTCGAGATTCTGAAACAGGCCTGGACGCAGGATGAGATCAACTATCAGGGTCAGGTCTACAATTTCTCGGGTCTGACGACCGATCCGGCCAAACCCTATCAGACTGGCGGGCCGCTGCTGTATTTCGGGGGGTACTCGCCCGATGCGCTGAAGCTGTGCGGCCAGCATTGCGACGTCTATCTGATGTGGCCAGAAACCAAGGACCAGCTGGCCGAGCGGATGAAGGCCGTGCACGCGGTGGCCGACGAATACGGCCGCACGCTGGACTATGGTCTGCGGGTGCACATGATCGTGCGCGACACCGAGGCCGAGGCCAAGGAATATGCCGACTACATCGTGTCGAAGCTGGATGACGAATACGGCCGCGCGATCCGTGAACGGGCGCTGGACGCCACCTCATTGGGTGTTTCGCATCAGGCCAGGAACCGCGAGTTGGCCGACAAATACGGCTATGTCGAGCCGGGCCTGTGGACGGGCGTCGGCCGGGCGCGGTCAGGCTGCGGCGCGGCGCTGGTGGGGTCGACAGACCAGGTGCTGTCGAAGATCGAAGAGTATCAGAAGATGGGCATCCGCGCCTTCATCTTCTCGGGCTATCCGCATATGGACGAGGCCCGCCATTTCGGCACCCGTGTGATGCCACATCTGAAAACCTGCTCTCTTCCCGAAGCCTATGGAAGGGTCCCTGCTGACACCCCGGCGACGCCGCTGGGCAACGGAGTTCGTCGTTGATGCAAAGTATCAAGCTTTCTGACACCCTGGAACTGAGCCGCCTTGTCTATGGCATGTGGCGGCTGGGCGATGACAGCGACACCTCGGCCGCGCATGTGGCGGCCAAGATCCACGCCTGTCTGGATCAGGGCATCACCAGCTTCGATCAGGCCGACATCTATGGCGACTATGGCGCCGAGGCGATTCTGGGCAACGCCCTGCGCGCCAATCCCGGCCTACGCGACCGGATGGAGATCGTTACCAAATGCGACATCGTCGCCCCCTGCGGGCGCTATGCGGATGCCAAGGTGAAATACTATGACACCTCGCGCGCGCATATCCTGAAATCTGTGGACACCTCGCTGCGGGAAATGGCGATCGACCATATCGACCTGCTGCTGATCCACCGCCCCGATCCGTTCATGGACCACCATGAAACCGGCGCCGCGCTGGACGAGGTGGTGGCCAGCGGCAAGGTCCGCGCGGTGGGCGTGTCGAATTTCCGCCCCTGGGACTGGCAACTGCTGCAATCGGCCATGAAGACCCCGCTGGTGACCAACCAGATCGAGATTTCTCTGGGCGCGATCGCTCCGTTCACCAATGGCGATCTGGCCTTTCACCAGCAGCACGGCCACCCGGTGATGGCGTGGTCGCCGCTGGGCGGCGGAGCGCTGATGGCGGGCAATCCTCCGGTGGGCGTGGTCGCGGACGAGATCGGCGCACAGTTCGGCGTCGACCGTGCCGCGGTGGCCGTGGCCTTCCTGCTGGCCCATCCGGCCGGCATCCTGCCGGTTCTGGGCACCAACAGCCTGGACCGCATCAAGCGCATTTCGGACGCCCTGAAAGTCAATCTGGATCGTGAAGCCTGGTTCCGTCTCTACGAGGCGGCGCTGGGGCATGAGGTACCATGATGAACGCATTCTCGAACGACATGGCGCGCACCTTCATTCCGCACAAGGACGACACCCGCACCCTGCGGGACGCTTTCGGCCGGTTCGCCACCGGCGTCACCGTCGTGACCTGCTACAGCCCCGACGGGCCGGTCTGCATCACGGCCAACAGCTTTTCCTCGCTGTCGCTGGACCCGCCTTTGGTGATGTGGGCCGGCGACCGGAATTCGCGCCGGTTCCCCTATTTTCACAAGGCGCGTCATTTCAGTGTTCATGTTCTCTCGGCCGACCAGGCCGAGCTGTGCTTTGGCTGCTCGAAAGACGCCTTTGCCCTGCGCGACATCGACCACGACCGCTGCGAAAACGGAACGCCGCTGCTGCGCGGATGCCTGGCGCGGTTCGAATGTGAACAACATGCGTATCACGATGCGGGCGATCACGTTATCGTGGTGGGCAAGGTCTTGCGGGCCAGCATGGCGGACGGAGACGCGCTGACCTTTTACGCCGGCAAGCTCGGCCAATTCGCGCACCAATAAGCGCGGGACACGGTCGCGGGCCAAACCCGCGGCCTGAACAGGGAGGAACCGCATGGGCGGATTGACGTCGGTGCTTGCGCCGATTGCATTCGTGAACGAAACCGCGCTGCGTCTGGGCCGCGCGGTTGGTGTCGTTGCGATCGCCTTCATGGTGATCGCGATCCTGATCCAGGTGTTCTTCCGATACGTTCTGGGCAACGCCCTGCCCTGGCCTGACGAGGCCGCGCGGTTCTGCATGTTGTGGATGACCGGCCTGATGGCACCCACCGCATTCCGGCGCGGCGGGTTCGTGGCCATCGACATGCTGGTCCGCTTTCTGCCGCGCGTACCCGGCCAGTTGCTGAACCTGTTTCTGCTGCTGCTCAGCCTGACGGTTCTGGTGGTCGCCGTGCGCATCGGCTGGTCCGAGGTCACCGGTTTTGGCGGGCGTTTCGCCACCGCCGCGCTGTACCTGCCCACCTCGCTAGGCTTTGACGAATGGTACCGGATCCCGCGCAGCTGGATGATGGCCTCCCTGCTGGTGGGCGTGATCCTGCTGCTGTCGGTCAACATCGAACTGATCCTGCGGTCGATCATCACCATGCTGGGCGGCGGTGACCTGCTGCCCGAGATCCCTGAAGCAGCCGTGGGGGCCGAATAGATGCTGGTCTGGTTCCTGCCCGTCTTTCTGGTGTTTCTGCTGATCGGCCTGCCGGTCTTTTTCGCGCTGCTGGCCGCGCCCGGCCTGCTGCTGTGGCTGAACGGCCAGACCAACGACATCACCTTGCTGTATCGCAATGTCTACAACGGGATGGACAGCTTTCCGCTGATGGCCATCCCCTTCTTCATGCTGGCCGGAGAGCTTATGAACCGTGGCGGCATCACCATCCGTCTGGTCGAGTTCAGCCAGGCGCTGATGGGGCATCTGCGCGGCGGGCTGGCGCATGTGAACGTGCTCAGCTCGATCCTCTTCGCGGGGCTGTCGGGCTCGGCGGTGGCCGATACCTCGGCGCTGGGCTCGATGCTGATCCCGGCAATGGAGAAGCAGGGCTATACCCGCAAATTCGCCGCCGCGATCACCGCCGCCAGCTCGGTCATCGGGCCGATCATCCCGCCCTCGGGGATCATGATCATCTATGCCTATGTCATGGGCGAAAGCGTCGCGGCCCTGTTCCTGGCCGGCATCGTGCCGGGTGTCATGGTGGGCATCGGCCTGATGCTGATGATCAAGGTCATGGCCAACCGGTATGATTTCCCGGTGGCCAGCCGCAAATACACCTGGCCCGAGCGCGGTCAGGCCAGCCTCAAGGCCTTTTTCCCGCTGATGACGCCGGTAATCATTCTGGGCGGCATTCTGGGCGGCATCTTCACCCCGACCGAGGCCGCCGCCGTCGCCGTCGGTTATGCCTTCATCATCGGGTTTTTCGTGCTGCGCACGCTGACCTTGAAAGAGGTGCCCGACGTTCTCAGCAACGCGGGCATGACCTCGGCCGTGGTGCTGTTGCTGGTGGGGGCGGCGATGGCGTTCAAGACCGTGGTCAGCCTCAGCCATGCGCCCGAGCAACTGGCCGCGCTGATCCTCGGACTGTCCGAAAACCCGCTGATCCTGCTGTTCCTGATCAACCTGCTGCTGTTCGTCGTGGGCATGTTCCTGGATGCAGGCCCGGCGATCATCATCCTGGGGCCGATCCTGGGCCCGATCTTCACCAGCCTGGGGGTCGACCCGATCCACTTCGCCATCATCATGAGCGTCAACCTGACCGTTGGCCTGGCCACGCCGCCCATGGGGCTGGTGCTGTTCGTGGCCGCCGCCGTGTCACGCGAACGGGTGGAAACCATCGCCAAGGCGATCCTGCCGTTCCTGGCCGTCGAAATCGCAGTGATCTTCCTGATCACCTATGTCCCCGCAATATCCATGACGATCCCGAGACTGACGGGGTTTGCAAACTAGACTGAGTACCACAGGGAGGAAACGCATGCTCAGAACATTCTTCAAAACCGCAGCACTGGCCACGTCGCTGGTGGCGGCCTCGGCGCTGGCGGCCTCGGCGGCCGACTATACGCTGCGCGCCACCGCCAACTCGAACGAAAACGACGAGGACTATGACGGCCTGGTCGTGTTCAAGAACTTCGTCGAGAACGCCTCGAATGGCGCGATCGAGGTCGAGCTGTTCATCGGCACGCAGCTGTGCTCGAACGGGGCCGAATGCCTGCAGGGCGTGGCCGACGGCACCATCGACATCTACATCTCGACCTCGGGCGGGGCCTCGGGCATCTTTCCGTATGTGCAGGTTCTGGACCTGCCCTATCTGATGGCCGACGACCGCATCGCCGAGCGGGTCCTGTCGGGTGATTTCACCCGCAAGATGCGCGAAATGGCGCTGGAGGATTCGGGCGGCGCGATCCGCCTGATGACCATTGGCAACACCGGCGGCTGGCGCAATTTCGCCAACACCAAGCGCCGCGTGACCCAGCCGTCCGACATGGACGGGCTGAAGATCCGCACCGTGGTCGCAGACCTGCCGCAGGAACTGGTCAAGGCCCTGGGCGCCTCGCCCACTCCGATCCCCTGGCCGGAACTCTTCACCAGTTTCCAGACCGGCGTGGTTGACGGCTCGAAAAACGGCATCACCGACATCATGGGCATGAAATTCCCCGATGCCGGCCTGCAATACGTCACGCTGGACGGGCACGCCTATATGGGCGCGCTTTGGTGGATGAACAACGCCAAGTTCCAGGAAATGCCCGAAGACCTGCGCCGTGTCGTCGTCGATGGGTTCTATGCGCTGCAGCAGGCCACCTTTGCCTCGCCCAAGCGCAAGTCGATCCAGGCCTACGAGGATTTCGTGGCCGGTGGCGGCGACCTGTACGTGCCGACCCCCGAGGAAAAAGAAGCGTTCAAGCAGGCCGCGACCCCGGTCTATGACTGGTTCCAGCAGAACGTCGCGCGCGGGGACGAGATCTATGGCGCTCTGACCGCGGCCGTGGCCGAGGCCGAGGCCGAGATCAACGCGGAACGCGCCGCCGACCTGAACTGATACGGTTCGGGCCGGGGTGTCGCGTCATCCCGGCCCGCCTTTACCGAAAGGGGTACATCCACCCCTTGTAGTCATTGACCAACACATGGGCCTTTTCGATCTGTTCGGGCGTCATCTTCTTGACCACCTCTTCCAGGCTGATCGCCGCATCGGGGTCGCCGCCGATGGCGCTGAGCGTGTACCACATGTAGGCCCGAACCAGATCGGGCGCGGGCAGTCCCAGGCCCAGCTCGTAATACCACCCGACACCCGATTGCGCGCCCGGATGCCCCTTCATCGAGGCACGCAGATACCATTCGAACGCGCGTTCGTAGTCCTGCTCGACCCCAAGACCAAGGCCGTACATCACGCCGATCAGCTCCTCGGCCTCGGCGTTGCCCGACCGGGCCGCGGGCAGAAGCTGTTCGCGCGCGGCGGCAAACTCGCCTGCCTCCATCAGATCGCGGGCCTGTTCCAGTTCGGCCCAGACGGGCGTGGCGGCAAGACAAAGGGCAAGCACAAGCTGGCGCATGGGGCGGCGGGTCTCCTGTTCTGCGGGGCGGCCTGGGCGCAGGACCTGCCCGCGCCGCTGACCGATGACGACTTTCTGTTCTTTGATAGGGAACAGGCCGCGATCGGTCACCAGCTATTTTATGACCCGATCCTGGCGGGCAACCGCAACATCAGCTGCGCCCATTGCCACCACCCCGATTTCGGCACCTCCGACGGCCTGTCGCTGGGCATCGGCGAGGGCGGCGAGGGTCTTGGCCCCGACCGCACACCCGGCACCGGGGCGGACCGCGTCCGCAAGCGCATCCCGCGCAACGCGCCGGGCCTGTGGAACCTGGGCGCGCGCGACATCCACACGATGTTCCATGACGGGCGGCTCAGCCTGTCGGACGTCTATGGCAACGGGTTCAACTCGCCCGCGCAGGAATGGCTGCCCGAAGGGCTGAACTCGCTGCTGGCCGCACAGGCGCTGTTTCCGCTGACCGCTCAGTTCGAAATGGCTGGGAACGTGGCCGAGAACCAGGTCACCGGCGCCGTGCATGACCGGATCGACAAGGGCTGGCCGATCCTGGCCAAGCGGGTGCGGACCGACCCGAAATACGGCCCCGCGATGGTGGCCGCCTTTGACGACGTGGACAGCAGCGAGGACATCACCATAACCCATGTCGCCAACGCTCTGGCCGCATTCATGGCCATCGAATGGCGCAGCACCGACAGCCCGTTCGACCAGTATTTGGCTGGGGACGAGACCGCCCTGACCCCCGATCAGAAGGCCGGGATGCGGCTGTTCTACGGCAAGGCGCGGTGCGCCACCTGCCATTCGGGGCCGCTGCTGTCGGATCAGAAATTCCACGCACTGGCCCTGCCGCCTTTCGGCCCCGGCCGCACCCGGCAATGGGACGCCTATGCCCGCGACGTGGGTCGCATGGGCGAAAGTGACCGGCTGGAGGACGCCTACCGGTTCCGCACGCCGATGCTGCGCAACGTGGCGCTGACCGCACCATATGGCCACAACGGCGCCTTTCCCGACCTCGAAGGGATCACCCGTCACCACCTGAACCCGGCAACCAGCCTGTCACGCTGGACAACCGATCAGGCCGCGCTGCCCCGGGTGCCGTGGCTGGAACAGGCCGATTTCATCGTCTGGCAGGACCAGTTCGAGATGGCACGCCAACGCGCCAAGGTCGACATCACGCCAGTTGACCTGAGCGACGGTGAAATCGCGCAACTGGTGGCGTTCCTGCACGCCCTGACCGGGACGAGCGTGGAGACGCCGCCCTTTGGCGTGCCCGCGGACTTCAAGCCCTGAGAAAAACCCCCGCCGGATCGGGCGGGGGTTTCGGTGTTTTTATTCGGCGGCTTCTTCGTAAGCTTCCATGGGCGGGCATGTGCAGACGAGGTTCCGGTCTCCGTACGCGTTGTCGACGCGGTTGACGGGCGACCAGTATTTGTCGACGCCCATCGATCCCGGCGGGAAGCAGGCCTGTTCGCGGGTGTAGGGCCGGTCCCACTCGCCCACCAGATCGCGAACCGTGTGGGGGGCGTTCTTCAGTGGGTTGTTCTCGGCGTCGATCTTGCCGTCGATGACATCCTGCGCCTCGGCGCGGATCGACAGCATGGCGTCGCAGAAGCGGTCCAGCTCGTCCTTGGGCTCGGATTCCGTCGGCTCGACCATCAGCGTGCCGGCCACCGGCCAAGACATGGTCGGCGCGTGGAAGCCGCTGTCGATCAGCCGCTTGGCCACGTCGTCGACGGTGATGTTGCCGGCCTCGGCCAGCGGGCGGGTGTCGAGGATGCATTCATGCGCCACACGACCGGTCTCGGAGGTGTAGAGGATCGGATAGGCCTCCTGCAGACGTGCGGCGATGTAGTTGGCGTTCAGGATCGCCACTTTGGTCGCCTGGGTCAGACCCGCGCCGCCCATCAGCAGGACATAGGCCCAGCTGACCGGCAGGATCGAGGGCGAGCCGAAGGGCGCCGCCGAAACCGGACCCACGGCGGTCCCGTATTCAGGGTGGCCCGGCAGGTGCTCGGCTAGATGCGCCTTGACGCCGATCGGGCCCATGCCGGGGCCGCCGCCGCCATGCGGAATGCAGAAGGTTTTGTGCAGGTTCAGGTGGCTGACATCGCCGCCGATGTCGCCGGGGCGCGACAGACCCACCATGGCGTTCATGTTGGCCCCGTCGATATAGACCTGCCCGCCGTGGTCATGGGTGATCTGGCAGACCTCCTGCACGGTTTCCTCGAAAACGCCGTGGGTCGAGGGGTAAGTGATCATGCAGCCGGCCAGGTTATCCGAGTGTTTCTCGGCCTTCTCGCGGAAGTCGGTCAGATCGATGTTGCCCTTCGCGTCCGCCTTCACCGGCACCACCTGCCATCCGACCATCTGCGCCGAAGCCGGGTTGGTCCCATGCGCCGAGGTCGGGATCAGGCAAACGTTGCGGTGCCCCTGCCCGTTGGCGATGTGATAGTTGCGGATCGTCAGCAGGCCCGCATATTCGCCCTGCGCGCCCGAGTTGGGCTGCTGGCTGATCGCGTCATAGCCGGTGATCTGGCACAGCTTGTCGTTCAGATCGGCGATCATCTCGTGATAGCCCTGCGCCTGATCTTCCGGCACGAACGGGTGCATGTTGGCGAACTCGGGCCAGGTGACCGGGATCATCTCGATCGTGGCGTTCAGCTTCATGGTACAGCTGCCCAGCGGGATCATCGCCCGATCAAGCGCCAGGTCGCGGTCGGCCAGACGGCGCATGTAGCGGGTCATCTCGGCCTCGGCCCGGTTCTTGTGGAAGATCGGATGGGTCAGATAAGGCGTCTCGCGCAGCGCATAGTCCGGCAGGCGGTACTGCTTGTTCGAGCTGTCGTCCTTCTTGTCGATGCCGAAGGCGCCCCAGACCGCCTCGATGGTCTCGGCGCGGGTCTGTTCATCCAGGCTGATGCCGACGCGGGTCTCGCCCACCTTGCGCAGGTTGACACCACGCGCCACCGCCGCCTCCATGACGGTCTTCTGCAGCGGGCCGACCTCGACCGTGATCGTGTCGAAGAACACCTCGGGCTCGACCTTGAAGCCGTGTTCTTCCAGGCCCGCGGCCAGGCGCGAGGTCTTGCGGTGCACCGACTGCGCGATGGCCTTGATCCCGTCGGGGCCGTGGTACACGGCATACATCGAGGCGATCACCGCCAGCAGCGCCTGCGCGGTGCAAACGTTCGAATTGGCCTTCTCGCGGCGGATGTGCTGTTCGCGGGTCTGCAGCGCCAGGCGATAGGCCTTGTTGCCGCGGCTGTCGATGCTGACGCCGATGATCCGGCCCGGCATCGCGCGCTTGAGCTTGTCGGTGGTGGCCATGTAGGCGGCGTGCGGGCCGCCATAGCCCATCGGCACGCCGAAGCGCTGGGTCGAGCCCACGGCGATGTCGGCCCCCATCTCGCCCGGGGATTTCAGCAGCGCCAGCGACAGGATGTCGGCGGCCACGATGGCGATGGCGTTGTGTTCATGCAGCGCCGCGATTTCCGATGTGAAGTCGCGCACATGGCCATAGGTGCCCGGATACTGGAAGATCGCGCCGAACACCGCGCCCGCGTCCAGCTCGTCAGGGTCGGCGACCTTGACGTCGATGCCCAGGGGCTCGGCCCGGGTCTTGATCACCGCGATGGTCTGCGGGTGGCAGTTGCGGTCCACGAAGAAGGCCGCGTTGTTGGCCTTGGAGCGCCCGCCACGCTTGGCCATCGCCATCGCCTCGGCCGCCGCGGTCGCCTCGTCCAGCAGCGAGGCGTTGGCCACGTCCAGCCCGGTCAGGTCGCTGACCATGGTCTGGAAGTTCAGCAGCGCTTCGAGCCGGCCCTGGCTGATCTCGGGCTGATAGGGCGTGTAGGCGGTGTACCAGGCCGGGTTCTCCAGGATGTTGCGCAGGATCGGCGCCGGGGTGGTGGTGCCGTAATAGCCCTGACCGATCAGCGAGGTCAGAACCTTGTTCTTTCCCGCCACCTTCTTCATGTGATAGAGCGCGTCGCGTTCCGTCATCGCCGGGCCCCAGTCCAGCGGCTCTTTCTGCCGGATCGCCGGGGGGACGGTGGCGTCGATCAGATCGTCCAGCGTCTTGAAGCCGATCACTTTCAGCATGTCGCGCATCTCGGTCGGGCTGGGACCGATATGGCGACGGTTGGCAAAGTCATAGGCTTCGTAGTCGGTCAGTTTGAAGGCCATTGCAGCGCTCCCATGGATAGGTCAGGCCCGACGGAGACTGAGGAAGCCTCCGGCGGGGAGTAGGGGCCGTCCCGGGAACTGTCTGGTGGACAGTTTCAGGCCCGAACGGGCGGAGCCCAAATTCGGCGGCACAAGTCAAAACGATGGAGCCCCAGGCCGGGACCCCGTGGGTTTAGCCGATGAACGCCTTGTAGCCGGCCTCGTCCATCAGATCTTCCAACTGCGCGGCATCGGTGATCTTGATCTTGTAGATCCACGCCTCGCCCTCGGGATCCTCGTTCAGCGCGCCCGGATTGTCGGCCAGCGCCTCGTTCACCTCGAGGATCTCGCCATCGACCGGGGCATAGATCTCGGAGGCCGCCTTGACGGATTCGATCACCCCGATCTCGCCGTCCTTCGCAAACTCTTCACCCACGTCCTGCTGCTCGACGAACACCACCTCGCCCAGCTGCTCGGCCGCGTGCTTGGTGATGCCCAGCGTGGCCGTGTCGCCCTCGACCGTCAGCCATTCATGTTCTTCGGAATAATAGGTTGCCATGCTGTCTCTCTCCTGACTTCAACGCTTGTAATTCTGTTTGACGAAGGGCAGCGCCACGATCCGCGCCGGCTGCGCCTTGCCCCGGATGATCAGATTCACCTTCTCGCCCGGCTCGGTGTGGCCGGCGGCGACGTAACCCATCGCAACCGGTCCGCCGACTGTCGGGCCGAACCCGCCCGAGGTGATCTGACCGATCGTGTTGCCCTGAAGATCCTGCACCTCGACCCCCTGTCGCGCCGGGGCGCGGCCTTCGGGTTTGATCCCCACCAGCTTGCGCGCGGGACCTTCGGCCAGTGCGCGCTGGATGCGGGCCGCGCCGGGAAAGCCGCCCTCTTCCTTGCGCCGCTTCTGGATCGCCCAGGCCAGGTTGGCCTCGATCGGCGAGGTGCTCTGGTCGATGTCATTGCCATAGAGGCACAGACCCGCCTCCAGCCGCAGGCTGTCGCGCGCGCCCAGGCCCGCAGGTTCACAATCCTCATGCGCCAGCAGGGCGCGGGTGACCTCGATCGCCTTGTCCTCGGGGATCGAGATCTCATAGCCGTCCTCGCCCGTGTAACCCAGTCGCGAGATCCGGCATTCGACTCCGTCGATCTGGGCAACGGTGGTTTCCATGAACTTCAGATCGCGGGCCGCCGGGCACAGTGCGCCCACCACGTCCTCGGCTTTCGGGCCCTGAACCGCCACCAGCGCGCGGTCGAAGATCTCGGTCACCTCGACCCCGTCCAAGTGCGCGCGCATGTGCGGAATGTCCTGATCGCGCAGCGCCGCGTTCACCACCACGAAGAAATGATCGCCCGCGTTCGACACGATCAGGTCGTCCATGATCCCGCCGTCCGCGTTGGTGAAGAACCCGTAGCGCGCCTTGCCCTCGGGCAGCGTCGTAAAAGCCTGCGGGCACAGCGCCTCGAGCTTCTCGCCCACATTCTCGCCCCGCAGTATCACCTGACCCATGTGGCTCACATCGAACAGCGCCGCCTTCTCGCGGCATTGCTTGTGCTCGCCCATGATTCCCAAAGGATACTGAACGGGCATCTCCCAGCCCGCAAAATCAACCAGCTTGCCTCCCAACTCAACATGAAGGTCATACAACGGCGTGCGCTTCATTCCAGGCATGTCAGTGTTCTTTCTTTTGGCAAAAGTGGCGCGATGGACTGGATCCAAAAGCACATGGCTGGGAATACCATGCCACGGCAGCCTTTCCGGATCGAGTCAGTGGAATTCTGGCTGGTCGACATGCATTTTCCGGTACCGGCAACTTCACGGCTGGCGGTGTTCCGTCCGACTTCAGATCGCAGGTATTCATCACGGCCTAAATCGCTCATGGACAAGGAGTATACATCTGCATGCTGCAGCTTTGTGTCGTATAGGAAACTTTTTTCCGTTACGCAACAGCTGAAATTGCAATATACACGGTCGGCGGCCCCGTACTTCAGCGATCGGCAAGTGCCGCCTCCAAGGCCTTCAACCCCGTCACCAGATCGGCCTCGGCGGTATCCTCCGCGAAGTCATGACTGATACCGTTGATGGATGGCACGAACAGCATTCCGACCGGCATCAAGGCTGCCACGTTCGACGCATCGTGCAAGGCCCCGGATGGCATGACCCGCCAGTTGCCGGGCGCGACGGTCTGGGCTCCGTGTTCCAGCGACCGCCGGAGGGTTGGATCCATCTCAACCGGTTCGATGCCCAACATTGGCCCGAACTGCGCATCGCCCCCGATGGATTCACTCACCTCTTGGGCGGTCGTACGAATGATGCTTTCCATTCGGGCCAGACGATCCGTCTCCTGATCGCGCCACTGCATCGAGAAACGGACCCGGCCAGGAACGATTGACGAGGCATTCGGAGACAGCTCAACATGACCGATCGTCCAGACCGTCTGCGGGGTCACCACGTTGCGGAACCGCTCGTTGATCAGGCCATTGAAGATCGTCAGAGCCTGGAACGCGTCTCGGCGCAGGTGCATCGGCGTCGTGCCGGCGTGGTTCTGCTGGCCGGAAAACTCGATGACCATGTCGCGAATACCCACGATGTCCGAGACCACACCGATGGCCTCGGCGTTGGCATCCAGAATCGGACCCTGCTCGATATGCATTTCGATGAACCCGGTGAATTGGGCGGGGTTCACAAGATCCTGCGTCAGACTTTGCATCCGAGCGCGCGCGTCACCGAACCGTATGCCCGCGTGGTCGGTCAGGTCGTCGGCCTGCGCAAAGGGCAACTTGCCGGACCAGATGGCTGATCCGGTCGTGACGCCGAACCGGCCCTCCTCATCCTGAAAGCTGACCACCGAGATCGGGCGCTGGCTGGAGCGAGCCAGCTCCAACGCCGCGATTACGCCCAGCGCGCCATCCAGCCAACCGCCCTCGGGCTGGCTGTCTGAATGTGACCCCATCAAAAGCGACGGCGCGGATGCCAGACCGAACAGGTTTCCGACCGGATCAAAATGCGGTTGCAGCCCGGCCTCCTGAAACCGGTCGGCCAGCCATCGCCGCGCCGCAATGTCCGCGTCTGAATATGCCGGGCGCACGACGCCTTTACCAACCCCCGCAGCTCCGAATTCCCGCAGCTTGTGCAGATCATCCAGAAACCTCTGCGCATTCACGGCCATTGCGCTGTCCTTTCTTGTCGCTTGCCGCAACTCTATCGCCGAGCCGTCCGCCCGCAAGCCCGGTTGCAGCCTGTCCCGGTTTTTTGACGGCAACCGGCCGAACACCTCTGGCCCCTGCGTGCAAGCTGCCCTAAGACTTCGGGCCAAGAGGGACCGACATGTCATACATCACATTGGTACGCCACGGGCAGGCCAACACCACCGCACGGGACGAACACAGTTATGACAAGCTCAGCGAGCTTGGGCATCAGCAGGCGCGCTGGCTTGGGGCCCATCTGCGCGAGACCAAAGCCCATTATCCACGGGTGTTTTGCGGCACCCTGACCCGGCATGTGGAAACGGCGGCAAGCATGGGTCTGCCGGAACCCGTCCGTGATGCACGTCTGAATGAAATCGAGTATTTCACCCTTGCGCAACTGTTCGAGGAACAGCACGGCGTGACGATCCCGACGGACCGCGAAGGCTTCGTTCAGCACCTGCCGCTGACCTTCAAGGCCTGGGCCAACGGCGACATTCGGAACGCGCCCGAAACCTTCGAGCAGTTCGAGACCCGCGTCTCGGACGCTCTGCGCGAAATCCATGACGGCGACGGGCCGGCCATCGTGGTGACCTCGGGTGGGTTGATCTCGATGGTGGTGCGGCAGGCGATGGGGCTGGACATCCCGGCGATGGCGCGCGTAGCCCTTGCCATCATGAACACCTCATTGCATCGTCTGCACCCGATCGGAGCGGACCTGAGCCCGGTTCTTTTCAACGCGGTTCCGCATCTGGAAGCGCCGGACCGGCATTTCGCCCAGACCCACCTGTAACCGGATCGGAGGTCCCAGATGCAGATCTACTACGCACCCCGCACTATCTCGATCGCCGTCGTCATCGCGCTTGAGGAAGCCGGTCTGGACTATGAGGCGATCAAGCTGGACTTCGCTGCGGGCGAGCAGACGACGGCGGCTTACAAGCAGATCAACCCCAAGGGTCGCGTTCCCGCTCTGGTGGTCGATGGTGGCATTCTGACGGAAACCGGCGCTCTGCTTGAATACATCGCAGCCAAGGCCCCGAAGGCCGGGCTTGTTCCGGACGATCCGGTCCTGGCCGCGCGGATGCGCGAGGTGATGTACTACCTGGCTTCGACCATGCATGTGAACCATGCGCACAAGATGCGCGGTCACCGTTGGGCGGATCAGGAGTCCAGCTGGCAGGACATGAAAGGCAAGGTGGCCCAAACGATGACCGAGTCCTGCGCTTACATCTCGTCCAACGGGCTGCGCGGCCCGTTTGTTTTGGGCGAGGCATTCTCGCTGGCCGACGCCTATCTCTACGTGGTTTGCAGCTGGTTGGAAGGTGACGGGGTCGATGTCACGGCCTTTCCCAAGATCCAGGCCTTCCGCGCGGCGATGGAGGCCCGACCCTCGGTTCAGGCGGTACGGGCCGCCGGAATGCTCTGACAAAAGGACATCGCATGACACATCTCTGGGTCCGGGCTGAACAACGCCCGAACGAGGAACGGGTGGGCCTGACGCCCGAGGGCGCGGCGCAACTGATCGCGGCCGGCATCCGCGTGACGGTCGAGGAAAGCCATGTCCGCGCCATCCCGATCGACGGCTACCGCGCGGCGGGTTGCGAAATCGCGCCGGAGAACTCGTGGCCGGAGGCGCCGCTGGACGCGATCATCTTCGGCCTCAAGGAACTGCCCGAGGACGGCACGCCCTTGCCGCACCGCCACATCATGTTCGGCCATGCCTTCAAGGGTCAGCATTCGGGCCGCAAGCTGCTGGAACGGTTCAAGGCCGGCGGCGGCACGCTGTATGACCTGGAATACCTGGTGGACGAGAACGGACGGCGGGTCGCGGCCTTCGGCTATTGGGCGGGCTACGCGGGCGCGGCGGTGACGCTCAAGACCTGGGCGGCGCAGCAGCGCGGCGAGATCTGCGGCCCCGTCGGCGTCTATCCCGGCAAGGACGCACTGAACGCCGAACTTCTGGCCGAGCTGGACGCCACCGGCGCCCCCCGCCCCCGCGCCATCGTCATCGGCGCATTGGGCCGCGTCGGCACCGGCGCGTCCGACCTGTGCGAGGCCATGGGGGTCGAGGTGACCAAGTGGGACATGGCCGAAACCGCCGATGGCGGGCCGTTCCCGGAGATCCTTGCACACGACATCTTCCTCAACTGCATCTTCGCGCGCCCCGGCACCCCGGTCTTTGTCCCGCGCGAGGCGCTGAATGCCCCGCGCCAGCTGACCGCCATCGGCGACGTGGCCTGCGACCCCGACAGCGACTACAACCCGGTGCCGGTCTATGACCGCGCCACAACCTGGGAAGAACCCGCCCTGCGCGTGGCCACCGACCCTGTGCTGGACGTGATGGCCATCGACAACCTGCCCTCGATGCTGCCGGTCGAAAGCTCGGAAGACTACGCCGCGCAGCTTCTGCCCTCGTTGCTGACCCTGACAGACCTGACCTCGGGCGTTTGGGCGCGGGACGAGGACACCTTCAAATCCCATATCGAAAGGATCTGAGCCATGACGATTCACTGGTGTGGCACCGGCCTGTCGGCCATCCCTGGCCTGCGCCGCCTGATCGAGGCCGGCCACAAGGTCACCGTCTGGAACCGGACCGTCGACAAGGCTCGCGCCGAGGTCGGCGATCTGACCGACGACATTCGGACCTTCGACATCGACGCGCTGGGCGCGGTGCTGGAAAAGGGCGACGTGATCGTCTCGATGCTGCCGGGCGACTGGCACGTGCCGCTGGCGGAACTGGCGATCGAGAAGGGCGCGAATTTCGTCTCGTCCTCGTATATCGCGCCCGAGATGCGCGCGCTGGACGACAAGGCCCGCGAAGCCGGCGTCGCGCTGGTCAACGAGGTCGGGCTGGACCCCGGCATCGACCACCTGATGGCCCATGCGCTGGTCGATGACTACCGCGCGTCCGACGCCTTCGACCCGGAAAACCACCTCAGCTTCATTTCCTATTGCGGCGGCATCCCCAAGAACCCCAACCCGTTCCGCTACAAGTTCAGCTGGTCGCCCCTGGGCGTGCTCAAGGCGCTGCGCTCGCCCTCGCGGTCGATCCGCGACTATGCCCCGCTGGACGTGGCCCGGCCCTGGGACGCGATCAGCACCTATGTCGCGCCGCTGCCCACGCCCGAAAGCTTCGAGGTCTATCCCAACCGCGACTCGATCCCCTTCATGCAGCAGTACCATTTCGAGGGGCACTGGCCGGTCAAGGAATTCGTCCGCGGCACTCTGCGGCTGAACGGCTGGTCGGATGCGTGGTCGGACGTGTTCCGCGAAATCGAAACGCTGGAAGGCCCCGAGGGCGATGCCAGGCTCAAGGAAATGTCCGACCAGTTCTGGGCCGAGAACGCCTATGAGGAGGGCGAGCCCGACCGCGTCGTGCTCTGCGTCGGCCTGAAGGCCGAGAAGGACGGCGTACCGGTCTGGCACAAGACCTATGTGATGGACGCCTGGGGCGACGCACGCGGCAGCGCGATGGCGCGTCTGGTGTCGATCCCGGTCTCGCTTGCGGTCGAGGCGGTGCTGAACCGCGCCATCCCCGCCGGCGTCCATGCCGCGCCCAGCGATCCGAAACTGGTTCAGAGCTGGATGGCCGAGATCGACAAGCTGGCACAGCACCTGCAGGTGGTCGACCACCTGGCCTGACCCAACCAAAAAGCCATTCCGGACGCACCGGAATGGCTTTTTACTGGTGTTTTCACCAACCTTTGGATTGGCGCTTGTGGTTCAGATGTAGCGCTCGATCGTTTCCTCAAGATCGCTGCGGTTGATGCCAAGCTCGGACAGCTGCCGGTCATCCAGACCACTCAAATGTTGCGCCGCGCGTACGATGTCATCCTTGACCGCCCGGATGCGCATGGCGCGGTCGAACAGAAGCAGCGCGCTGGCGGATGGGCAGGGTTGTTGAGTCGGTTGCATTGTGTCGAGCATCGGCTGTTTCCTCCCAGTTTGGCCGGTGTCCTGTTGGGGCGCGGCCCCGGTTACTGCGTCAACGCGGCCCGCTGATAGATGCTCTGATAGGCCGTTTGGGGAATGTCTGAGCGGCTGATGCCGATATCGTGCAGCTGCTGGTCGCTCAGGCGTTCGAGGTCACGGACCGTCTTCGCAAAGATCTGCTTCCGAAACCGTTCGGTCTTGGCCTCGGCGTATTTTGCAAAAAGGTCATGAAACAGGCTGTGGTTCGACTGTGTGGTTTGTGCGGTTGCCATTGGTTTGTCCTCCTGAAATCCGAACTGCATTGCAGTACTGTCATCAGATAAAAGGACGCCGCGTTAACGGTTCCGGACCAACGGATTAAGCTTTGTTAACCTAACGTCAGGATGGGCGGGGTCACTGACCGGATGGCAGGGCCACCCGGATGGCGAAGGCGGTGGCGGGGTCGATCTGCGGGTCAGCCAGAAGCGCCCGCAGCGCAGGTGCAAGCGTGTCATCCCCCCAATCGCGCGTGGCCAGGGCGATCTGCCCGGCCGTGCTTTGGTCGTGCGCAATCTCGCCGGCAAAGATATCCAGGATCTTCCCGCGGTGTTCCGGCATCGCATCGCCGCCGTCGATCAGCGCCGCGATGATCGCCCGTCGATCCTGTGGGGAAAGCGGGCTGGCGGTCAGAGCCTCCTCGATCGTACTCAGGGCTTGGTCGCCGTCGATTTCGATACCGGCAAGCGCCCATTCGCGCAGGTTGAACCCTCCGGTGGCGACCGCCTTTGGATAGACCGCGCGCACCGCCTCTGCCGCGGCCGGATCAGATTGCAGGCCCAGCAGCCGGATCGTTGCCGGGGCATAGGCTACGCGATTCAGGCTCCGCAAATCGCGCAGAAGATCCGGGGTTGCAGCAGCGTCGCGCAGGCCGCGCACAGACGCATAGGGTGCCCGGTGGAGTTCGATGAGAGCGGTGTTCCGCAACAACCGGTCTCCGGAATTCAGATAGGCCGCGAAAAACGCGGCGCGCTCGGCGGATCGGGATCCGTCCAACCGCCAGCCTTGGCCTTGCGCCTGTACCTCGGCAACAAAATCGGCCCGCTGCGGCGTCATCAGAAATCCCTTGGTCCAGGACTGATCAAAGGCGCGCCCGGCCTTGTCCCGGCGGCCTGGGCCATAGATCATCAGGACCACCCGGTCAGGATCGGCCCGCAGAGCATTCCGCGTGCTGCTGTCCACCAGAAACGGTATCTGGGGGAGGTCCGCAACCTCGTCCCAACTGCCTTTCAGCAACCCGACGGGTGCATAGCGGAACGGGTCGTCGGGCGCGGGCGCGGCCAGAACGATGACCGAAGCAGACAACAACCGGTCGGCCAGAGAGTTTTCGGGAAGTGCCAGACAAACGGTGCAGGCCAGCGCCGGACGCTGCGGCCACGCCGGAACGGACATAAGGGCCAACACCAATATCGTCTTCAACATACGCGGCATCTGGCGCCCCTGCTGTGGACCGGGCGCTGCACCATACATGGCGCCCTCTGCCCCGGAGCATAGCGCAGAAACACCGTGCGGGCGACCAAGTCTACATCAGGTCGTTCTCGACATCTTCGGCCGAGATGCCCAGCGCGTCCAACCCGTTCTCAAGGTGATCCGACAGATGCGGCGTGCCGATGAGGTAATCGGCGCATGGCGTCGAGGCCTCGGCCTTGGCCGTAGCGATCGCCTCGCTGAGGTCGTCCGGGAAAAAGCTTTCACGTCCAATCCACATGATCGCCACCAACTCGGCTTGCTCGTCCTCGTCCATGCGATCGATAAAAGCCCGCAGCTCGCCCTCGGCGCGATCCAGTTCGCGGCCCATCATGGCGACCTGGGCGACTTTGGTTGGCGAGATTTCCAGCATTGGTTTCAACTCCTCTGTCCGCAATTGGAGTCCATCTCAACCATTGCACAGCGCCTGCGTCCTTGATCTTGCGCAAACTGCAGATCGTCACTCGTGCGGGCGCGAGACGGGGTGAGATGGCACCGGTGCGGTGCGGAACGGTCGGAAGGTGGCCTTCTTGACCCACAGTTTCAGTGCCTGCCAGTGGATCAATGCAACCGCCCGCCGCGCGCCAAACGGGCGTCGCAGCAGCGAACGAAGGATCGCGCCATTGGTGAGAGGTTGCCGGATGCCCGTGAGCGTGGCAATCAAACCGCCCCCGTCGCGGCCGTAGTCGATCCAAACCCCGACCCGATCCGGGCGCAGGTCGAACCGGAAAGTGTAAGTGCCCTCGATCTTTTGAAACGGCGAGACATGCATCACTTTGGTCGCGCAAATCCGGTCAGAGGGAGCGATCACGTCAAACCCCGGCTTGTGGCAGACATAGCTGTGCCGCGTTCCATGAGTGTTGGTGACCTCGGCCACCACGGCAAACAGTGCGCCTGCGTCATTCAGGCAAAACCAGAAACTGACCGGGTTGAATACGTGGCCCAGCACCCGGGGTTGGGTCAGCAACAGAACCTGCGCGGGTTGGGGGATTTGCATCGCCCGCAGACTGTCGCGGAGCCACGGGGCACCCCGACCATCGCCAGGCACACCTCCATGATCGCGGGTCCGCCAGCCGGTGAGGTTGGGTTTATCCACCGAAAACAACGCGGGCGTTTCCGCCGCCTGTTCGGGATCCAGCAGGATGTAGTCGACCGAGTAGCGAAAGGCGTTCTCGATAGCACCTTTCCTTCCGTGAAAGGTATGGGCCGGAACGAAGTCGATTTCTGGCATGGTCGGACTGATCTTTTCTAGCGGTCAACATTCTGGATCGGCTGGGTTTTTCAGCGAACATCCATAATCATGATACGAAAAAAACGCGCGACCGGATCAAAAATCTCGGGCAGGCGTGATCCGACTTGGGTGCGGCAGCGTAATACAGTTATGTTTACCGAGATGGACACCGTTGTTCCGGACGATGTCGCGACCGCCCCGGCGGCGCGATCGGCGGGGCGCGGCACGAAACGAACCAAGGGATCGTCGGTGAACGGTACGAAGAATAATGGCGCGGCAAGATGCGAGTGGGTGTCCCACGTCCAACGCATCCGGCAGTCGCAGGATCAGGCGGCGTTTGCCGAGCTGTTCCAGCACTTTGCCCCTCGGGTCAAAGCGTTTCTGATCCGGTCGGGATCGGACACGACGTTGGCCGAGGAGTGCGCGCAAGAAGTCATGGCCACGTTGTGGCACAAGGCGCATCTGTTTGATCCGTCTCGGGCTACCGTGGCGACATGGGTCTTTACGATCGCGCGGAACAAACGCATCGACGCCATTCGCAAACAGCGGCGTCCTGAACCGGAAGAACTGACATGGGGTCCCGAAGCGGAACCCGAACAGGAAGACGTAATCGCGCTGCAACAGGAAACGGCGCAACTGAAGACGGCCCTGCTGCAATTGCCCGAGGCACAGCGGGAACTGATAGAGAAGGCATATTTTGGTGACCTGAGCCATCGCGAGATCGCCTCGCAGACCGGGCTTCCGTTGGGCACCATCAAATCGAGAATACGGCTGGCGCTGGACCGCTTGCGCCACGCGATGAACTGAGATGATAGAGATGAGCAACGAGATCAAACATCACCTGACGGACGACCTGCTGATGGCCTACGCCTCGGGCACACTGCCCGAAGCGTTCGACCTGATGGTCGCGACCCACCTGTCCCTGTGCGACCATTGTCGCGCCCGCGCCGAGAGTTACGACGCGGTGGGCGGACACATGCTTGAGGACCAGGTCGAAGCCGCGCCTTTGTCCGCAGATGCCCTGTCAGCGACAATGGCTCTGATCGCGCAGGGTGCGCCGACCCCAAAGCCCGCGCGCGCGAAATGCGACGTGCTGCCGGCACCGTTGCAAGATTACGTCGGCGGCGATGTGCACAGCATCCGCTGGAAGCCGATTGGCATGGGCGTCAAGCAGGCCATTCTGCCAACCTCGCGCGATGCTACGGCGCGCCTGTTGTTCATTCCGGCCGGTGCGGCGGTACCGGACCACGGCCACAAGGGCATGGAACTGACCATGGTTCTGCAAGGCGCGTTTTCCGACGAGGTGGATCATTTCGCCCGCGGCGATGTCGAGATTGCAGATGAGGACCTGGAACACACGCCCGTGGCCGACATGTCCGAGGATTGCATCTGCCTGGCGGTGACCGACGCTCCGCTGAAGTTCAACAGCCTGATCCCACGGTTGGTGCAGCCCTTCCTGCGAATCTGAACGGTCCCTCGGTTGTGCTAGGCTTGGAGCCGGGAATCACCGTGAGGATATGCAGAATGTTGAAACAAGCTCTGGCAGCCCTGTTCATTGCCGTTGTGGCCGTGCCGGCCTTGGCCCAAAGGACGGCCGAGGTGAAGTTCCAAACTGGAAACTTCGGTACCATGGTTAACGGCACCATTACCGGTGATGAATATTTCGACTACGTGCTGGGTGCGAAAGGCGGGCAGGAACTGTTCGCCGAGCTTCAGGTCAGCGATACCAATGGCAGCGGCGTAGTCTATTTCAACATCCTGCCACCGGGCAGCGACGGGGTTGCGATCTACAATGGCTCGGTCAACGGCAATACCGCCCGGATCACCCTGCCCGAGGACGGAGACTATACCATCCGCGTCTACTTGATGGGCAATGACCGGGATACCGGCAAGACCGTCGGCTACAATCTGGACCTGTCGATCCAGTAGGTCTCAGCCCTCGGACTTGCCCAGCGGCACCACGTTGGCGCGGTCCTCGGGGGCCAGTTCCTCGAAATCGAAATTGTCCAGCCGCTGCGCGCGCCTGCCGGCCTTTTCGGCGCTGATCTTGATTTCCGAGATATCCTTGGCCGCCTGCCCGAAATGCCGGTCGAGATTGGCCACCCGGTCGCCCAGACGCTCGACATCCTTGTGCAGCAGGCCCAGTTCCTTGCGGATCGCGCCCGCCTGTTCGCGCATCCTCGCGTCCTTGAGGATCGCCCGCATCGTATTCAACGTGGCCATGCAAGTGGTCGGCGAGACGATCCAGACCCGTTTCGAGAAACTCTCCTGCACCAGTTCGGGGAACTTGGCGTGCAGTTCGGCATAGACCGCCTCGGAGGGCAGGAACATCAGCGCCCCGTCGGCGGTTTCACCGTCCAGGATGTACTTGGTCGAGATGTCGGTGATGTGCTTGCGCACCGTGCTGCGGAACATCTGCACCGCCGCCTTCAACTCCATGTCATTGCCCGCGCCCACCAGCGCCTCATAGGCCTCCAGCGGGAACTTGCTGTCGATCACGATGGGCCCCGGCGGGTTGGGCAGGCGGATCAGGCAGTCGGCGCGTCTGCCGTTCGACAGGGTCGCCTGCAGCACATAGCTGTCCGAGGGCAGCGCCTTGGACACGATGTCGTTCAACTGGATCTCGCCGAAGGCGCCGCGGGTCTGCTTGTTTGACAGGATGTCCTGCAGCGACAGCACGTCGCCCGACAGTTTGGTGATGTTGTCCTGCGCCTTGTCGATGGCGGCCAGCCGTTCCTGCAACTGGGTCAGCGAGGTCGCTGTCTGTTTCGAAGACCCATGCAGGGTTTCCTTCATCCGCTCCTGCATCTCGGCCAGCGCGCGGGCGGATTTCATGGCGTTGTCGGCCAGCCGGTCGTTCATGTGCTGCTGCACCGCCGACAGCCGCGCCTCGACCGTCTGGATCACCTGCACCTGCGCATTGGCCTGCGTGTCCGAGACATGCTGCAACCCGCCGCGCAATTGCTCCTGCCCCTGCCCCAACTGCTGCACATGCTGGCCCAGATAGGCCAGCTGCTGCGCCAGCGGCTCGGCCATCCGGGCCGAGCGGTTGGCCGCGCGAAGGGCCAGAAACAGCAGGACGAGGATCAGCAGAACCACCCCCGCCCCGATCAGGGCGGCCGCCACCATGGGGTCTTCCAGCGAATATCGGGTGCCTGCAATCTCGATCATCTCAACCTGCGCGTTCTTGTTTTGTTTCTTCTTTTCTACCGCCGATCGGCGGCCGGATCAACTGCGGCCGAACAACCGTTCGATATCGCTCAGCTTCAGCTCAACGTAAGTGGGCCGCCCGTGGTTGCACTGGCCGGAATGGGGCGTGGCCTCCATCTCGCGCAGCAGGGCGTTCATCTCTTCGGCGCGCATCCGGCGGCCCGAGCGGACCGAGCCATGGCACGCCACCCGGCTGAGGATCGCCTCGATCCGCGCCTGCACCGTCTGGCTTTCGCCCTGATCGGCCAGCTCGTCCAGAATATCCAGGATCATCGCCCGCGCGCTGACCTCGCCCAGAATGGCCGGGGTTTCGCGCACCGCCACCGCGCCGCCGCCGAAGGGCTCGATGGTCAGGCCCAGGCGCGACAGGTCATCGGCCACCGCGAGCAGGCGGGCGCAGTCGCCCTCGGACAGTTCGACGATCTCGGGGATCAGCAGCGCCTGCGCGGCCACGCCGTTCTCGGCCATCTGCTTCTTGAGTTTCTCATAGACCAGCCGTTCATGCGCGGCGTGCTGGTCCACGATCACCATTCCGTCTGCGGTCTGGGCGATGATGTAGTTTTCATGCACCTGCCCGCGTGCGGCCCCCAGGGGCAGATGCTCGGGCGGGGTCTGGTCGGGCTGCTCGGGTTCGGCCACTGGCTCGACCACGCTGCCGCTGTAGGCATTGGCCAGATCGGCAAAGCCGGGCGCCTGCGCCTGATAGGCCACGGCCCGTGCCGCGGGTGACGGCCGGTCCATCTGATAGACCCGCGCGGGCTCCGCCGGGGCCGGTTCGGGCCGCATCGCGCCCAGCGTTGCGTTGGCCACGGTGGTCGAGGCGCGGTGCCCCGCCTCGGCCAGCGCGTGACGCAGGCTCGAGACGATCAGCCCGCGCGCCACGCCGGGATCGCGGAACCGCACCTCGGATTTCGCGGGGTGCACGTTCACATCCACCAAGGTGGGCTCGCAGTCGATGAACAGCGCCGCCGCCGGGTGCCGGTCACGACTAAGGAAATCGAAATAGGCCGCCCGCAGCGCCCCGGTCAGCATCTTGTCGCGCACCGGTCGGCCGTTGACGAACAGGAATTGCGCCACCGCCGCGCCGCGCGAATAGGTCGGCAGCGCGGCATAGCCATACAGCCGGATCCCCTCGCGGGTGGCGTCGATCTGCAAGGCATTCTCGGCAAACTCGCGCCCCAGAATGCGGGCCAGCCGGGCGTGCAGCGCGTCGAACAGGTCTCCATTCTCACGGTCGGCGCGGAACACCACGCGCCCCTCGCCCCCGCCCGAGACATCGCGCAGGGTGAAGGTGATGGAGGGTTCCGCCATGGCCAGCCGCTTGACCGTGTCCGAGATCGCCTGCGCCTCGGCCCGGTCGGTGCGCATGAATTTCAGTCGCGCGGGCGTGGCATAGAACAGGTCGCGCAGCTCGACCACGGTGCCGGCGCGCAGGGCGGCGGGCTTCACCGGCTCCATCTTGCCGCCAGCCACGCGGATCTGGGCCGCCTCGGTCCCCGGCGCGCGGCTGGTGATGGTCAGACGCCCCACCGCGCCAAGCGAGGGCAGCGCCTCGCCCCGGAACCCGAAGGTGTGGATGTTGAGCAGGTCCGACCCGTCGATCTTGGAGGTCGCGTGGCGCGACAGGGCCAGCGGCAGATCCTCGGGCGCGATGCCGCACCCGTCGTCGGTGACGCGAATCAAGGTTTTGCCGCCGTCGGCGATGTCGATGGCGATCCGGGTCGCGCCTGCGTCGATCGCGTTTTCCACCAGTTCCTTGACGGCGGAAGCGGGGCGTTCGACCACTTCACCGGCCGCGATGCGGTTGATCGCGGCCTCGTCGAGCTGCCGGATCACGGGGCGATTTTCGCTGATATTGGGGTTTGCCTGCGCCATACCGCTAGACCTAGCACAAACGCACGCGATTCTGCCACCGGTTTACGCTGCTTCGGTCTAGGGGGTCGGATCGCCCGGCCAATAGAGATGCGCAACCCGAATTGGTTGCCAAGAGTTTCACGATTGCCCGGACGATCCGTGGTGAGTGGTGGTCATTAACTGTGTAATGGCGCGGTGTCTAACACGGTGCGTTGGACAAATCTGCTTAAGGTTCGCTTGCCCCGTTTGGTGGGCAAAGTTTGGCCGATCACCGACCCGAACCAGTGGCGGGAACACGCCGGATCAGCCCGGACCCGGCGCCGCTGCGCGCATCCGGCAGGGGCCAAACACGGCCGCGACAGCCAGAATCAGGCCGGACATGGTGGCGATCATCCCGGCCGCACTGACGGCGTCCGATCCGCCCAACCACAGCGGGCCATATCCAGCCAGGACATAGCCGGACACGGCGGACAGGATGGCGAAGACAACACTCCAGGCAATCTGGGTCTCAAGCCGGTCGGTCATCATCCGGGCGGCGGCCGGCGGGCAGATGAACATCGCGATCACGATGATCGAGCCGACGGCATCAAACGCGGCCACGGCTGCAATCGCCGCCGAAATCACCAGCGCCATTCCCAGCGCCCCGGTTCGAATTCCGATCGTCCGGGCAAAGCCTTCGTCGAAGGTCGAGATCTTGAGCGGCCGCCAGAACAGCCAGACGAACAGGCTGACACCCACCAGGGTCAGGGCGATCCGAGCAAGCTCGGGTGGCAGGCCGGCCAGCGCGACCGGATCCAGCAGCGAGGACCAGCCAGTCGCGTCAAGCCAGATCAGGCTTTCCAGGCTGCCATAGAGTGCGTGTTCGACATCCAGATGAACGCTCGAAGTGTCGGTCTGCTCCAACAACAGCACCCCTCCGGCGAACATGGTGGTGAACACGACGCCCATTGCGGCGCCCGGTTCGATCTGGCCCAGCCTCCGGATGGTCTCGATCAGCACAACGGCGACAACCGCCGCGCCCGCGGCGCCCAGCATCATCGGCCAGGTCGAGATCGCGCCGGTGACAAGAAAGGCCACGACGATTCCGGGCAGAACCACATGGCTGATGGCGTCGCCGATCAGTGCCTGTTTTCGGAGCACGAGGAAATTTCCGGGCAAGGCGCAGGCGATGGCCGCGAAAGTCCCGATCAGCAGCGGGGTCAAGGATAGGGGAACAAACTCTTCACCGCTCATTGGCGAACCTCCCGTGGTCCGCCAATGCGGCGGTCAATGTCGTCGATCTGGTCCCGGGTCAGAACCGTTTCGATGTCGCGTAACCCGTCATACAGGGCAGCAGCTGCCTCGTGCGCATTGTCGGCACGTACGATTTCCCAACGTTTCTCGTCGCGCAGCGCCTTGGCCGCCTGCGCTCTGCCGGCATCCGTAGCCACCCCGTCGGGCCGGGCAAGTCCGGCCTGACGCAGCAGGCGCAGTGTGTAGGTCTCATAGATGTTCTGGCCTTGTGCAAGCGCCAGCAACCCCTGTCGGATGTGAACCCGCCGCTGGAACCGCAGATGCCGCACGATCGCGGCCAACACGCCACGCACCGGAGCCAGAAACAGCGATACGACAAAAAAGCCAAAGCTGAACAGGACGATGATCGGTCCCGTCGGCAAGTTGGGCGCCGAGGCGGACACCGCCGCACCCAGATAGCCCGACAACCCACCAATGACCCCCGACAACACCACCACATGATCGGACCGGTCCGACCAGAACCGCGCCGTGACCGCGGGTATGATCAGCAAAGCCACGATCAGGATCAATCCGACGATCTTCAGCCCGACAACCGTGACCGCCATGACAAGCCCCATCATCGCAAGGTCGATGCGATGCACTGGCAGCCCCAAGGCGGCCGCATATTCGGAATCGAACGCCACCATCATCATGGGGCGGCGGATGATCATGACGAGCAGCAGCGTTGCAGCGCCGCCGATCGCGATGATCAGAGCATCAGACCACAGCATCCCGGCCGTCGAGCCCAGCAAGAACCCCTCAAGCCCGGCCTGTCGGCCCACCCCCATGGTCTGGATGATTGTCAGCAGTACGATACCAAAGCCGAAGAAGACCGACAGGACCGCCCCGATCGCCGCGTCCTCGGCCAGACGGGTGCGGCGGATCAGCCAGTTCATGCACAACAGACCCACGGCGGCCGAAATCGCGGAGCCGGACAGCAGTCCGATCAGGTTTCGCCCGGTTCCGCCCAGCGCCACCAAAACCATGAAGGCGATGCAGACGCCGGGAAGGGTCGCGTGGCTGATGGCGTCACTGACCAGCGCCCGCTTGCGCAGAAACAGGAAGGTGCCTGTCACGCCAGCCGAAAACCCCAGCAGCGTGGCCCCGATGGCAACCAAGGTGGCGTTGTACCCCAATTGCAGGGTCAGAGCGTCCCACAGCATGTGTCAGCCCGCAGTGCCCGAGATCTGGTCGATCTGGGCGGTGGCAAGCCGCCCCCCGTACGCGGCCTGAAGAGTCTCGGCGGTAAAGGCCTGCTCCACCGGGCCCTCGGCGACCTTGCGGGTATTGATCAGGAACACGTGGTCGAAATAATCCGTGACCGTAGCAAGGTCATGGTGGACCACGACCACCGTCTTGCCGGCTTCCTTTAGGGATTTGAGGACCGAGATGATGGCTTTTTCGGTGGCGGCATCGACCCCGGCAAACGGTTCATCCAGCAGGTACAGATCGGCATCCTGGGCGAGTGCGCGCGCCAGGAACACCCGTTGCTGCTGACCACCCGAAAGCTGGCCGATCTGGCGATCCGCAAACTCATGCATCCCGACCCGATGCAGACACTCCATCGCGTGGGCCATGTGTCGCATCCGGACCCGGCCCAGCAAGCCCAGTTCCCGTGACAAGCCCATCAGGACCACGTCGATGACCCGCGTCGGGAAGTCCCAATCGACGCTGGCGCGTTGCGGAACATAGGCGATACGGGCCCGCTGCCGGTCCAACGCCTTGCCGAACACCAGCACCTGGCCCGACAGCGGCTTGACGATACCCAGCGCCGCCTTGAGCAACGTCGATTTGCCAGCGCCGTTCGGTCCGATGATGGCCGTCATGGCCCCGGGTTGCACCGTCATATCTACCGAGAAAATGGCCGGTTTCTGACCGTAGGATACCGTCATCCCCCGGATCACGAGCGGGCTGTCCTGCACCGTCAGGTCCCCGTTTGATGACGATTTGCCAGCCGCAAGCTCCAACATGGTCAGAGCCCCGCCGACAGCTTGCCGGACATGCCGCGTTCGGGCACATCCGCACCCAGGCCCCGTGCAATGACCGTGATGTTGTGATCCAGCATCCCGATATAGGTGCCCTCATAGGTGCCCGGCTCGCCCATGGCGTCCGAATACAACTCACCCCCGACCGAGACGGTATGACCCTTTGCCGCCGCACCCTCGATCAACGCCCGCATCGACCGATCCGAGACCGAGCTTTCAACGAAGACGGCGGTCAGGTTGCGCGCGACCAAAGTGTTGACCAATTCTCCGATCCGGTTCAGCCCCGCCTCGGACTGGGTCGAGATACCCTGTATCCCCAACACTTCGAACCCGAATTCCTCGCCGAAATAGGCAAAGGCGTCATGGGCAGTGACCAGCACCCGGTTGTCTTCGGGTACCTGGGTCAGCACCTTTTTCCCATAAGCGTCCAACTGGTCGATTCCAGCCAGAAAACGCTGGGCGTTGGCGGCGAAATAAGCGGCGGAGTCCGGCCGCACGTCGGTCAGCGCCTTTTGCACCTCGACCACGACGTCTTTCCACAGAACCGGGCTCATCCACACATGCGGATCGTATTTGTCGGCATAGTCGGCATGTGCACGCAGTTTAGACTTGTCGATGGCATCCGCCACGGCAACGACTTTGCGTTTGCGCCCGAGGTCGTGGAAGAAGTCCTCCATCTGCGCCTCAAGATACAAGCCGTGCCACAAGACCAGGTCGGCCCTTGTCGCGGCAACGATATCGCTGCGGGTCTGGCGATAACCGTGCGGGTCGACTCCGGGCCCCATCAGCCCTTTGACTTCGACCTGATCACCGCCGACCTGCTGCACGGCGTCCGCAATCATTCCGGTCGTCGCCACGACCTTCAGCGGCGCCTCGGCCCACGCCGCCAAGGGCAGCGCGGCACCAAGAGCAAGGGCAAAAAGAAAACTGCGGCGAATCATATGTGACCTCGTTCCGAGTACCAGTTGAGAATGAATATGCGAACCATTCGCAACTAAGTCAACCGTGTTGCGAATTACTCGCAAGAAAAAGCCGGATTTGTCCATTTGGTCAAAAAAGTGACCAAAGGCGTCCAGTTTGCCTTTCCTTTGGCCGTTTCCCGTGCGATTTTGGCGCAAACCTCCCAAAGGACGTGACAATGGATACGCAGAGCTCAGAAAGCCCCGTGCGCACCGCGCATCTGCCGCAAGTGACCGAGCCCCGAAACCCTGGCATGGATCTGGACCTCGACTGGGTGCGCGCCGTGCAGGCCAACACCTCGGCCATCGAGCGCCGGGCCGCGACCCTGCCCGGGCGCCGGTCGGTCAAGAAAGAGCATCAGGCCGCCTGGCTGCTGAAGGCGATCACCATGATCGACCTGACCACCCTGTCGGGCGATGACACCGAGGGCCGCGTGCGCCGCCTGTGCGCCAAGGCCCGGCAGCCGGTGTCCCCCGCCCTGCTGAGGGCGCTGGACATGCCGCCGATCACCACCGGCGCGGTCTGCGTCTATCACGACATGATCGAAACGGCGGTGGATGCGCTGAAGGGCACCGGCATTCCGGTCGCAGCCGTGTCCACGGGCTTTCCGGCGGGCCTGTCGCCCTTTCACCTGCGCGTGGCCGAGATCGAGGAAAGCGTGAAGGCCGGGGCCGAGGAGATCGACATCGTGATCTCGCGCCGCCATGTGCTGCAGGGCAACTGGCAGGCGCTGTATGACGAGATGAAGGCGTTTCGCGCCGCCTGCGGCGAGGCGCATGTAAAGGCCATTCTGGCCACGGGTGAGCTGGGCAGCCTGCGCAACGTGGCGCGTGCCTCGCTGGTCTGCATGATGGCCGGGGCCGATTTCATCAAGACCTCGACCGGCAAGGAAAGCGTCAACGCCACCCTGCCCGTGTCGCTGGTGATGATCCGCGCCATCCGCGACTATTATGACCGCACCGGCTATCGCGTGGGCTACAAGCCCGCGGGCGGGATCTCCAAGGCCAAGGACGCGCTGGTTTACCTGTCGCTGATCAAGGACGAGCTGGGCGACCGCTGGCTGCAACCCGACCTGTTCCGGTTCGGCGCGTCGTCGCTGCTGGGCGATATCGAGCGGCAGTTGGAACATTTCGTCACCGGAGCATACTCGGCCGGTTACCGGCACCCGATGGGCTGAGGACAGGAACAATGACAGTCAAAGAGATTTTCGAGACCATGGAATACGGACCCGCCCCGGAAAGTGCCGCCGAGGCCCTGGCATGGCTGGTCGATCAGGGCGACAAGTTCGGCCATTTCATCGACGGCGCCTTCACCAAGCCCGGCAAAGGGTTTGAAAGCCGCAACCCGGCCACCGGCGAGGTTCTGGCCAAGCTGACCCAGGCCACGCAGGCCGATGTGGACGCCGCCGTCGCCGCAGCCCGCAAGGCGCAACCCAAATGGGAAAAGCTGGGCGGCCCGGCCCGCGCCCGCTACCTCTATGCCATCGCGCGGCTGATCCAGAAACACGCCCGCGTGTTCGCGGTGCTGGAAACGCTGGACAACGGCAAGCCAATCCGGGAATCGCGCGACATCGACATTCCTTTGGTGCAGCGGCATTTCTACTATCACGCGGGCATGGCCCAGCTGATGGAAACCGAGCTTCCCGACGCGCAGGCGCTGGGGGTCTGCGGCCAGATCATTCCGTGGAACTTCCCGCTGCTGATGCTGGCGTGGAAGGTGGCCCCGGCGCTGGCCATGGGCAACACGGTTGTTCTGAAGCCGGCCGAATACACCTCGCTGACGGCGCTGCTGTTTGCCGATATCTGCATGCAGGCCGGTCTGCCCAAGGGCGTGGTCAACATCGTCACCGGCGACGGCGCGGTGGGCGAGATGATCGTGAAGGCAGACGTGGACAAGATCGCCTTTACCGGCTCGACGATCGTGGGGCGCCGTATCCGCGAGGCCACCGCCGGGTCGGGCAAGTCCCTGACGCTCGAGCTGGGCGGCAAGTCGCCCTATATCGTCTTTGACGATGCCGACATCGACTCAGCCATCGAAGGTCTGGTCGATGCGATCTGGTTCAACCAGGGTCAGGTCTGCTGCGCGGGCTCGCGCCTGCTGGTGCAGGAGGGCATCGCCGAGCGGTTCTATGCCAAGCTGCGCGCCCGCATGGACACGCTGCGCATCGGCAACCCGCTGGACAAATGCATCGACGTGGGCGCCGTGGTGGACCCGGTGCAGCTGCAGACCATCAAGTCGATGGTCGAGGGCAACGCGGTAGGCCAGGTTTACCAACCCGCCTGTGAGTTGCCCGCGAACGGCTGCTACTACCCGCCAACGCTGATCACCGGACTCGAGACCTCGGACCCGCTGATGCAGGAGGAGATATTCGGCCCGGTTCTGGTCTCGTCGACCTTCCGTACCCCGGCCGAGGCGGTCGAGCTGGCCAACAACACCCGCTACGGACTGGCGGCCACGGTCTGGACCGAGAACGTCAACCTTGCGCTGGACATCGCGCCCAAGCTGGTCGCGGGCGTGGTCTGGGTCAATGCCACCAACCTGTTCGACGCGGCCGCGGGCTTTGGCGGCGTGCGCGAAAGCGGTTTTGGCCGCGAAGGTGGCTGGGAAGGGCTGAGTGCCTATACCAAGCCCAAGGGCAAGACCAAGCCGCTGGCGAAAATCGAACCCGTCGTGGGCGAAGGCGGCCCGGTTGACCCAATCGACCGTACCGCCAAGCTCTATGTCGGCGGCAAGCAGGCCCGGCCTGATGGCGGCTATTCCCGCGCGGTCTGGGGCAAGGCGGGGCTGTTGGGCCATGTGGGTCTGGCCAACCGCAAGGACGTGCGCAACGCGGTCGAGGCCGCGGCAGGCGCGGCGGGCTGGTCGAAAACAACCGGCCATCTGCGCGCGCAGATTCTGTATTACATCGGCGAGAACCTCTCGGCCCGCGCCGACGAGTTCGCGCATCGCATCGACGCAATGACCGGCCGCAAGGACGGCGCGAAAGAAGTCGACGCCGCAATCCAGCGCCTGTTCACTGCAGCCGCCTGGGCCGACAAGTATGACGGCCAGGTGCATGGCGTTCCTATCCGGGGCGTGGCGATTGCAATGAAGGAACCGGTTGGCGTGATCGGCGCGCTTTGCGCTGATGAGGCGCCGCTGCTGGGTCTGGTCTCGGCCATGGCGCCGGCGATCGCGATGGGCAACCGGGTGGTTCTGGTGGCGTCCGAGCCCTATCCGCTGGCGGCCACCGATTTCTATCAGGTACTGGACACCTCGGACGTGCCCGCAGGCGTGGTCAACATCCTGACCGGCAGTCATGAGGAACTGGCCAAACCGCTGGCCTCGCATCTGAACGTGGATGCGGTCTGGTCCTTCTCGTCGTCGGACCTGTCAGCGCAGATCGAGGTCGTCTCGGCCGGGAACCTGAAACGGACCTGGGTCAATAACGCGACGGCAATCGATTGGGGCATGGACCACACCCGCCGCTTCCTGCAGGCTGCGACCGAGATCAAGAACATCTGGGTGCCCTACGGCGAGTAGGGCCCCTTCCAAAGCGGGAGGCTCTACATGGACTTTGCAGGAAAGACGGTCATCGTCATCGGCGGGACCAGCGGTATCAATCGGGGCATCGCCGAGGCCTTCGCGGCCTCGGGCGCCAAACTGGCCGTGGCCAGCCGCTCGCAGGAGAAGGTGGACGACACCATCGCCGCGCTGAAGGCGGCCGGCGCGGCCGAGGCCATCGGCGCGGCCTTCGACGTGCGCGACGCCGAAGCGGTCGCGGCGGGGCTGGAACAGTTCCACGCGAAACTCGGTGATTTCGACGTGCTGGTTTCGGGGGCGGCGGGCAACTTCCCGGCGCTGATGGCGGAGATGTCGGTCAACGCTTTCCGCACCGTGGTCGAGATCGACCTGATGGGTACTGTGCATGTGCTGAAAGGCGCCTATCCCTATCTGAAACGGCCCGGCGGCAACATCATCAACATTTCGGCCCCGCAATCTTACCTGCCCTACGAGGGCCAGGCCCATGTCTGCGCGGCCAAGGCGGGTGTCGATCAGATCACCCGCACCCTGTCGATGGAATGGGGCGTGGAAGGCATCCGGGTGAACTCGGTGGTGCCGGGTTTCATCGAGGGCACCGAGGGCGCCAAGCGTCTGGCCCCCACCCCCGACGCGGGCGAGCAGCTGCGCCGAGACGTGCCGCTGGGCCGCTGGGGCACGCCTCAGGACGTGGCCAACGCCTGTCTGTTCCTGGCCTCGGACATGGCCAGCTATGTCAGCGGTACGGTTCTGGCCGTGGACGGGGCGCTGTATCAGCGCGGCTCGGGTCAGTTCGGCCAGATGATGGGGCAGATGCTGCGCAGCATGAAAAAGGGGTGATCCGCGTCCGACAGGCTTGGCCGGCCTTGCCGAACACAGGCAGGGCCGTGGCCGCTTGGCAAACCGCCCCTACTGCAACTGCAGGATATCCGGGATGCAGAGCTTTCTTTGTGCAGGCATCTGGTCTGCACCATCCGACCGCTTCAGCCTTTTCGGACCATCCTTAACTTTGACCTTGGGCTCAGCGAGCGCTCCCCTCAGTGTCACTGGCCACGGGCTGCGCGCAAGTGGCTCGCCAATCTTTCTTGGCTGGATGTTAAGGTCCAACACCTTGTCCGTCAGGTCGACAGCGCCAAAGACAACGACCTGAACATGATCTGTTTCCAGCGTCGTCTGTTTCGTCTCGATTTTTCCGTTGGAAATGCTGATCGGCGCGCGCAGGCACACGATTGGCGCCACTTTCTGTTTTTCCTTGGTAAATACCCACGGAAGAATACCCAGCCCGGCCAGATCCAGAAGCTGGGTTTCGATCGAACCGTCGCGCATTGAAACCGTGGCATTGCCACTCATGCTGCCGACGAATTGCTTGACGGTATCCGTGCCCCCCGTAACCGAGAAATCTGCGTACACCGTGCCGCTGGCGCCTTTCTTGAAGTTCAGGTTTTGCAGAAGGTCATCCAACTGCCATCCGCCCGCCTTTCCGGTCAGGGTCAGCAGATGTGCCTCATTCGAAAGATCCATTTGCCCGCTGACGTCGAAATGACCACCTCCGTATTCAAACTTCAGAGGTCCGGCCCGTAGCTCGTTTTCGTCCAGGGTCAGTTCGCTCTGCAGGCTGCTGATGCCCTTGGCGCCCTCAATGTGACGCAGGTCTATGTCGACATCTACATTCACACCCGACAACAAAATGGCCCGCCCGATGGGTTTGAGAGTCACATCCCTCAACGGACTAGTGTCACCGTCGCCTTTCTCGGCATCTTCCTGCTCCGGCGGTGAACCACCTATCTTGCGCAGTTGGGCGGCCGCCTGAACGATGGTCCGGATTTGATCGATTTTTATCAGATCGCTCTCGATCGACCCCTGCAGCACGGGATCGCTTGTTGCATCATCAAGATCCGCCGCGATTTTCAAGACCGACTCGGAAACCTCGACATTGGCATTGGCATTCCAATCGGTGCCTTCACTTACCAGGTCGATTTCAAGATGGGCCCGCCCGGTGTCCACCGGCTCCAGCGACAAGGCCTTCAGAAGGTCCGCGCCCGACGGAACATCCACGTCGATCGCCAGATCCAGATTCTCGAACTTGAGGACATTTTCTACGGACCCGTGCACCTCCAGGTTCCAGACCTCGGTTTCGCTTGTCTGACCATCCAGATTGGTCAAAGCAAGCTGTTCGATGTTTCCGTCCAAATGAAAGTTTCCCGAAAACCTGCCAAGCTGGTCATCGGGGCCCAACAGTTCGGGCGAGATCAGACTGCTTGCCGGAATATCAATCAAACCTTCGGCGGATACGCCCTGCAACTGCAACGCATCCTCGACCGAACCGGTCAGAATGATAAACGGATCGGCGGGGTTTCCGATCCTCAAATTGATGTTGCCCACGCTCAGGGCGCCTTCGGGCGTTCTGGCAAGCTCGGAGAATTTGATCGGCGGCGGGCCCTCACCAGAGGTGTCCAAGGTGAAACCGTTCGTCTTGATGACCATCTGCCGTTGCGGGACCTGTCCCGGGACACTGTCGATGACCATATCCACAGCGATAAGCTTGAGGTCATACCGCGAGGCAGCCGGAGCCGGCTCGGCATCCTCTGGATACAGGCGAATGCGGGTCGTCAAAGAAACATCTTCCTGATTGCCTAATTCCCCAATTTGTCCGGTGACGGAAAGGCTTTGGCCACCATCCAGCTCGGCCAGAACAGACAGGTCATCAATCCGTGCGACGCCATCTGCCAGCTTGAATGTTGCACCAACACTGCCCGAACCCTCCAACACGCGGTTGAGTTGCAGGACATCGAGCAGTTGACCCAACTGATCGACCTCGAGGGTCGTCTTGACCTGAAGGCCGGTCTCCACAGGAATCTGTTGGGCTTCGACCGAAATCTGATCAAAGCTCAATGCCACTTGGAACGGGTCCTGGGGCGGGAACGTGCCCTTCAGGTCAAAACTCTGACCGTTGAGCGACCCCGCTCCGACCGCCGAGGCAACATCGGTTTCGGCATCGCGCTGCAAAACCAGTTCTGGAAGCCGCAAGTCCAGTCCAATGCCGTTCAGGTCGTTCTGATAGAGTACGGTGACATCCTTCAGGTCGATCGTGCGATCCGTCAAAATTCCGGCCAAAGGCTGGGGCGGGCGCTCCGAAATCTTGTCGGTTTCGGCCCCGGTGCGCGAAAAGGACTGCCAGTTGGTCACGCCTTCTTCGTCTGTGATCAGGTTCAGATGAACTCCCGACACTGAAAGATTGCTCACCGACAGCTTGCTGTTCCACAGGTCCCGTGCAGATACTTCGAACTCGATCTGATCGATCGCCGCCAGATCCGCCTCGGCTTTGGGCGTAGCGGGCAGAAACATTCCAGCTGCTGAAACCTGCAACTGACGGCCAAGGCCCAAACGCACCTCATCCTCAATCAAGACCTGCTGGCCCAGCTTCTTTGAGATCAGGTTCTCAACGAAACTGGTCCGCACCGACGAAAACAAAGCGGACGACAGAAACAGCCAAGCCGCGGCAAAAACCACAAGCGCGGCAACGCAACAGATCAAGACACTTTTGACAATTATTCGCACGTTATCCCTCAGCGTCCCGATTCAGCATGTGATTACCCTAGAGCAATTATCCATCATGTTAATGGAATACATGTTTCGCACGCCTTCTCTGGCCACGAAATCGCCATTGCCCTGGCCAACTCACCCTTTGGATTCACACAATCATCCAATTACTGCTATACGTGAATTCTTTTGCGAATGAGGGCATGATGAATTCACTGACCAGAATAACGCGTGGGATAGGTGTCGCTTTCAAGGACGGCAGAGTGAAAGGCATACTCGCCTTCACCGTCGGAATGATCCTTTGGGCGTCAGTGTTCTACCATTTTGTCGAGGGGTGGAGCTGGTTGGACTCCGTCTATTTTTCCGTAGTGACGATCTCGACAGTGGGTTTTGGCGACTTTTCTCCTGAAACCGCTGCGGGCAAGATCTTTACGATGGCGTACATAATCGTGGGTCTGGGTATCTTCGTCACCGCCGCCACGACCGTGGCCGACACGATCCTGTCCCAAGACGACGAGACCCCGCAAAAATAGGCTCTGGCAAGGTGAACTACGGCGTGCTTTGCGCCCCGGGATCCGCTTGCATTTCGGGGCTGAGTCAACCACCGCACTGCCGGGCATCCCCTTAAAGCTCAAAAAATATACATATTTACTTTTTTGAGTGTAACATACGGAAAAACATACCACGGGGATGGAATGGAAAAGACTCAGGACGCAAAGATTGTCGACCTTGCGATAAGGTTGCTGTTTCTCGGGCTGTTTCTCTACAGCGCCTTGGTCATGGTCGCCCCGCTTGCAAGCGTGGTCATCTGGGCCACAATTCTTTGCGTTGCGCTTTATCCGGCCTTCGATTGGCTTCAGTCCAAGCTGGGGGGACGGAAGAAGCTGGCAACGACGATCCTGGTTTTGCTGGGTCTGGTTCTCACATTGGGGCCGGTTGCAACGGCAGTATCTGGGGCCGCGGAACTGGGGTCCGAGTTTGCCGAGCAGGCTGACAAGGGCGAGTTGAAGATACCTCCGGCGCCGGAAGGCCTGAAGGATCTGCCTCTGGTCGGTGCCAAGCTTGCCGATGCCTGGGGCATGTTTGAACGGAACTTGGATGGTGCGCTTGCAAAATACGGCCCGCAAATCCTCGAGATCACCAAATCGCTCTTTGGCAAAGTCCTGGGGATCGGAATCGGGCTTCTCGGCCTTGCGCTGTCGGTGTTGATCATGGGCGCCCTGTTCAGCCCCGGACCGGATCTGGTGCAGGGCCTTCAGCGCTTTGCCAACCGCGTCTTTGCGCCACGCGGCGGCGAATTCGTCACTCTGGCTGGGGCCACGATCCGGAACGTCACCAAGGGAGTAATCGGGGTTGCCGCCATTCAGGCCGTTGTTGTCTGGGTCTTGTTGGCGCTGTTCGGGATATCCTCGGCCGCTACGCTGGCGTTCATCTGCCTGATCCTCTCGATCATCCAGATCGGCCCCGGCCTCGTTCTTCTGCCGTTGGTCATCTATGCATGGAGTTCCATGTCCGGCGGAGCGGCGCTGATCTTCACCGTTCTGGCCATTCCCGTCAGCATAATGGACAGCTTCTTGCGGCCGGTTTTCATCTCAAAAGGCCTGGAGACACCGATGCTCGTGATTCTCATCGGGGTTCTGGGCGGGATGATGGCCTATGGCCTGATCGGCATCTTCATGGGTCCGGTCTTGTTCGCCGTCTTCTACGAGTTATTCAAGGTCTGGATCGACGCCTCAACAACGACCGATGACACCGCCGAGGGAGCCGCAAAATGAGGAAGACGATCTGGACGACACTGGCCGTCATTCTCATCTTCCTCACCTGGTATCTGGTTGCCGACCGCAAGACGCCGTTCACCGGGAACGCACGGGTAAAGGCCGTGGCGACCCAAATCGTTCCGCAGGTCACGGGAACCGTGATCGAGGTATTGGTGGAAAACGGGCAGGTCGTCTCGGCCGGCGATCTGCTGGTTCGGATCGACCCGAGACCCTACGAAATTGATCGCGACAGAGCCCAGGCCGACCTTGAGGCGGCCACTCAGGAGGTGGGTGCGTCCTCGGCCGAGGTAAGTGCGGCGCAAGCCAAGTTGGCCCGCGCGCAGAGCGATCTGGATACGATGCGCATTCAGACGGAGCGGGTCTTCGCGCTCGAGAAGAAAGGGCTGATTGCCATCTCGAAAGCTGACGATGCCCGAGGCCAGCTGGCCGAGTCCGAGGCGAACTATGAAAACGCCAAAGCAGATCTGGAGAAGGCCAAGCAAAGGCTTGGGGACGAAGGGAATGAGAATCCCAAAATCCAACGTGCCTTGGCGGCTTTGGCCGAAGCCGAGCTCAATCTGGAATGGACCGAACTGCGCGCGCCGGCTACGGGCGTCATATCCAACTTGTTGATTGCACCCGGCACATACGCCCGGTCCGGCCAGGATCTGCTGACGTTTCTTGATGCGACGGACGTGTGGATCGAGGCGTATTTCACCGAGAACAATCTGGGGCGCGCCACCGTCGGGTCTCCGGTGGATGTCGTGCTGGATATGCACCCCGGTCAGATCATACCGGGCAAAATCGAAAGCTTCAGCGCGGCGGTCTCGCTGAGTGGCGGCGACACACCCGGACAATTGGCAAGCCCGCCGAGCACCAAAGGCTTTCTGCGCGAACCTGAACGGTTTCCCGTGCGCATCATACTGCCGGGCTACGAGGCCGGAAGCGCGGAAGACGACCTCAGGTTTCAGTTGAACGGTCAGGCGGATGTCATCATGTACCTCAGCGACAACGGGATACTGAACGCGGTCGGCCGGACATACATTCGTTTGGTTTCGATCTTTTCTTATGCGTACTGAGGACAGAAACGCCGTTTACAGACTTGCACTGGGTGTGACCGCCGTCTTTTCCCTGGGGCTTTTCCTTGGGTGGCCATTGGCGGTTGTTGGCGCGGTGTTCACCGCGCTCTTCCTTCAGGCACCTACCGCATTACCGCTGGCCGCGTTTGCGAAACTGTTCATCTTCTCGATTGCGTTGATGTTCGTTTCTTTCCTGCTTTCATCGGTTTTCGCGCCCTATCCGGTCGTGTTTCTAATACTGGTGGCGATCGGGATAATCCTGTCCTTCATATGGTCCGTGTCTGGTGCCGGTGTCCTGCCGGGCGTCATCGCCCTGATGGGGGCGCTGATGATCCCTAGCCTCGTTCTGCAATCTCCGGATCTGGCGCTGGTGCTTGTATTCTGGATCCCGCTGAATCTGTTGTTTGCCGGTTTCGTATCGACGCTGATGTTCACGCTGATTCCAGCCGCCCCCCAGAACGCCACGCAGGCCAAAGCCGCATCCGCCGCTGATTTTGACAAGCATCGGCGCATCGTCAGAATGTCGCTTGTCACGGTTCCTTTCGCCCTGGCATTTTTTGTGTCTGGGGCGTCTGCCCTGCTGGTTCTGTTCTTTGTGGCTCTTCTCAGCCAGCAGCTCGCTGCGATGCCTGCCGCCGGCAAAGCCGTGGCCAAGGCGATGCTGACGGCAAACCTGCTCGGCGCAGCAGCGTCCATCATCTGCTACGAAGTCAACGTCATCGCGCCGGTCATTCTCACACCGATCCTGCTGTGCTTTTTCGCCTGCGTGACGCTGGGCGCGCTCGGCAAGTCCCAGATCCCGCTGGCCGCCGCCGCCGGATCGGCCCTGACGACGGTCCTGATTGTCTACGGCGGGTCGATTTCACCGTTTTCGGACGAGGCCGATGTCAAAAGCATCACACGCGTTCTGCAAGTCGCAAGCGCGGCCCTGTTCGTCATCATAGCCTACGTGGTCGTGGACGAGTTCTGGCCGGAAAAGAAACGCGAGACCCCGGTGAATGCTTGACGCAGCCGCCAACTTTGGCGCCCGAGGCAAATTGGACCGACTTCAAAGCTGCAGGGGCGGTCCCAGAAACTCGATCTGCCATTTCTCGGAGAATGCGTTCAGCACCTCCCGGTCGGGAACTCCGTCTGCCATGATGTCTCCCAGCCCGTTGAAAAAGGCGACCGTGTCGAAGGATGGCAGTATCATGACCAGTTGCCGCGCTGGCCCGTCGGAAAGATTGCGAAACGCATGCGCGGCGCCCCCGGGGATCGTTACGACGTCGCCTGTTTCTGCAACAAAACGCTTTCCATCGCACTCATAGAGATACCGCCCGTCCAAAACGCGAAAGATCTCAGTTTGCGGGTGACGGTGCAGGGGCGGGCCAAAGCCCGGTTCGTTGATTGTCTCTATGACCGAGATATTCTCGTCGGTGGTGTCGTGCGGTATCCGGACAAACAACTGCAGTCCAATCGCCGGGACGTGGATGGGAGGGTCGGTCAACTTCGAATGCCAGAACTGATAGAGCATCAAGGACCCCTCCTTCCTTACCCGCGAAAATAGTTCCGCTTCATGATGACATTTGTCCATCAAGTGAAACAAGCCCGACGGCGGACCCGCATGACCGTGAATACCGTACCGGTTTTACGGAACAGATGCCGGATACGCGGACGATCCAGAGGTTGCGGACGCTTCCGGTTCAAGGGACCCGGGGCGAGCGGCGCTGAATGACCGCTCGTCGGGAGTTCGGCAAAAGGCCTGCTGACTGCCGGCCCTTCGAGTCAGTTCGTGGTCTCAAGCCCCTCGGGTTTGCCCACAACCACGAAATGCAGCCCGTCCGGGTCCAGCAACTCGGCCGCGACGCGGTTCACCTCGTCCAGCGTCACCGCGTTCACCTTGTCGTTTCGCGTCGCGATGTAGTCGATCGGCAGATCTTCCATCTGCATGCCCACCATGATGCCCGCGATCTGGGCATTGCCGTCAAAGCGCAACGGATAGGCGCCGGTCAGATAGGTCTTGGCGTCGTCCAGCTCTTTCTGGGTTACACCTTCGGTCGCGGCGCGCCGCCATTCGTCGCGAATTACCTCGATAGCCTGCCCGATCCGGTCATTGGCCGAGGATACCGACCCCAGATAGACCGAGGCCAGATCCTTGGGCACCAGATAGGTCCCGACGCCATAGGTCAGACCGCGTTTTTCGCGCACTTCCTGCATCAGGCGGCTTTCAAAGCCGCCGCCGCCGATGATGTGGTTCAGGATGTAGGCCGCAAAGAAATCCGGATCGTCGCGGTCGATGCCCTTCTGGCCGAACAGCGCCACTGATTGCGGCGTGTCGAACTCGACCACCGTGACGCCACCGGGGATCGTTACCTCGGCATTCCCGGGAATCGGTTTGCCCGTTTCGGGAAGGTCCGACAACAGATTGTCCAGCAACGCACCCAACTCTTGGGGTGTGATGTCGCCCACTGCGCCCACATACAGACGGTCCTTGGCGAAGACGCCTTTGTATGCGTCGATGATATCGTCACGGGTCAGGGCCGATACGCTGTCGATCGAGCCTTTGCCGTTGGATCCATACGGATGATCGCCATAGGCCATTTTGGCGAATGTCTCACCCGCGATGTCATTGGGGTCGGTCTGTTCCGAGCGCAGCCCGGACAGGACCTGCGCCCGAACCCGGTCGATCGCGTCCTGATCAAAGCGCGGTTGCTGGATGGTGGTGCGCAGCAGCTCAACGGCGTCGTCCCGGTTTTCAGTCAGGAACTGGGCCGAGATCGCAACACTGTCATCCGTGGCCCTGTATCCGATCGACGCGGCCAGAGATTCCAGCGCCCGCGCATAGGTGCGGGAATCCATGTCGCCCGCGCCTTCTTCGAGGAGGCCGCTCATCAAATAGACCGCACCGCGTTTGTCGGGATCGTCCAGTGACGTGCCCCCGCGGAACCGCAGTTCCAGCGCAGTGAACGGGATCGAGTGATCCTCGACCAGCCAGGCCCGGATGCCGCCGGGCGAGGTGACCTCTTGAATCTTGATCTCGGCCCAGGCAGGCAGCGCGATCAGCAGGCCGATCAAGGGGGCAAGGAAACGGATCATTGGGTCACCTCGTCATCACGCATCAGCCAGCCGGTGACCGACGCTTCGGGCTGAAGCACCTCGCGCGCGGCGGCGATTATTTCGTCGCCGGTGACGGCCTGCAAGATGTCGGGCCAGGCCTGCACGTCCTCGACCGTCAGGCCGCTGGTCAGCGCCCGACCATAGCGATTGCCGATTCCATCGACATTGTCTCGGGCATAGACCTGTGCGGCGCGCAGCTGCATCTTGATCCGGTCCAGATCCTCCGGGTTGACGCCTTCGGCGATGAAATCGGCCACCGCCTGATCCATCGCATCCTCGGCCTCTTGCAGCGACACGCCTTCAGCCGGAACAACGATCAGGTCAAAGGTCGTGTCATCCAGCGACACCCCACGATAAAATGCCCCGGCATAAACAGCCAGCTGCTGCTCAAGCTGCAGTTTCTCGTTCAGGTAGGACGTGGTGCTGCCGCCCAGCAGTTCGGCCAGCAGGAACAACGCCGCAGCCTTTTCCTGCGCACCGGCATCACGCTCGGGCGCGAGGTAGCTGCGCTGAACATATGGTTGCGACACCCGCGCATCCTTGAAGGTCAGCCGCCGCTCGGCGGTCTGAGGCGGTTCCTGCGATCGGACCCGTTCAGGCAGGTCCGGGTTGGCGGGGATCACGCCATAATAGGTGTCGGCCAAGGCTTTGACCACGTCCGGGTCCACATCGCCGGTCACCACGAGGATCGCATTGTTGGGCGCGTAATAGGTCTGGTAGAAGGACAGCGCGTCCTCCATGTCCAATGTCTCCATCTCGTGCTTCCAGCCGATCACCGGAACGCCGTAACGGTGGTTGAGATACTGCGCCGCGCTCATCTGTTCGCCGAACAGGGCGCGGGGGTTGTTCTCGGTACGCTGGTTGCGTTCCTCCAGGATCACGTCGCGCTCGGTGGCGATGTCGCTCTCGGTCAGCCGGATGTTGCGCATCCGGTCGGCCTCCATCTTCATCATCAACTCCAGCCGGTCGGCCGCGACACGCTGGAAATAGGCCGTGTAGTCATACGAGGTGAAGGCGTTGTCGTTGCCGCCATTGGCCGCAACGGTGGCCGAAAGCTCGCCCGCCTCCATCGTATCGGTGGCCTTGAACAGAAGATGCTCGAGGAAATGCGCCACACCTGACGACCCGATCGGCTCGTCCGCCGATCCGGCCCGATACCAGACCATGTGCTGAACCACGGGCGCGCGGTGATCTTCGACCACGACGACATCCATGCCGTTGTCCAGAGTAAAGGTGGTGACGGCCTCGTGCCCGGTTTCGGCCAAAACCGGGGTTGCGGTCATCAAAGCGGCGCAAAACGCCAAGGCCCGAGCCATGGGGCATCCTCCGTTTCGTTACGGTGTTCAAACTACGGTGACGCCGAACGGGTTCAAGAGCGATGACGGAAAGTTAAGAATTATTCATCCGGCGGCGACGAGGGTGTTTCCACGCCCTGTCTGCGCAAAGCTTCGGTCTGCACCTGGGGATCGATGGAATTGCGCTTGTAGACCTGCGAATAGCGGTCCACCTTGAACAGGCGCAACCGCGTCCACCGGCTTTGACGCTTGCGGAAATCCGCATCTTCCTGCGCCAGAACCTGGCGGGTGTTGGGGGAAACGCCATAGCGGCTGGAAGCCGTCACCAGCGCCCCGTCCGACGACGGAATACCAGTGCCGGGGTTCAGCGCCCCGGGATTGCCACCCAACGCAGCCACGGCATCGGCATTCGGGTTCGGGTCGGTCAGGTTCGCGCCACCCGGCGTCGGCGCGGGCAGGAACGCATAATCTTTGGGCTGGGTCAGTGGCTTGACCGGCATGACCGAAAACTCGTCAGGCCCGGGCCCTGGCGCTTCGAGATGGCGCAGGCCGATATCGGAACATCCTGCGACCGCAGCAGCAAGTGTCAGAGCAATAATGGCGCGCGGCATCCGCATCTTGGTCTCCAGCCTGTTTCAGGCGCTTTTATCGCATAACATCCGGCGCGTCACGAGGGCTTTTTGCCTTCGAACAGCACCAACCCGAGGGCACCCGCGAAAATGAACACGTCGGCGAGGTTGAAGACGAACGGGTTGTTGATGCCACAGCAGGACATGTTCAGGAAATCCAGAACATATCCATACAGCACCCGGTCAACCACGTTCCCCAACGCTCCGCCAATCAGCAATCCGCCGAAAACCAGCATCCGCCGCGATGCGGCCGTGCGCCAGAGCCAGACGAAAACGCCGATGCTGATGGCCAGCGAAATAGCGATGAGAAACCAGCGCGCAGCTTCGGAATTGCCCTGGAACAGGCCAAAATTGATGCCGCGGTTCTCGCCGTAGCGAAAGGTCAGCAGCGGCGGCAGTACGTCGATGCCGCCGGGCCGGTCGGCCACGCGCAACACGTGGACCACCAGGTACTTGCTGAGCTGGTCGATCACAAATGCGGCCAGCCCGGCCCAGAGCAGAACTCGGACCCGCATCAGTGACGGAAATGCCGCATGCCGGTGAACACCATGGCCAGACCGGCTTCGTCGGCGGCGGCGATCACCTCGTCATCGCGCATCGACCCGCCCGGCTGGATCACGCAGGTCGCGCCTGCGGCGGCGGCCTCCATCAGCCCGTCGGGGAAGGGAAAGAACGCGTCCGAGGCTACGGCCGACCCGATGGTCAGCGGTTCGGGCAGGCCCAGGCTTTCGGCCATGCGCTCGGCCTTCTTGGCGGCGATCAGGGCGGAATCCACCCGGCTCATCTGGCCGGCGCCGACGCCTACCGTGGCCTCGTTCTTGACGTAGACGATGGCGTTCGACTTGACGTGCTTGGCCACTTTCCAGGCAAACAGCAGATCGCGCATCTGCTCGGGCGTGGGGGCCAGCTTGGTCACGACCTTCAGGTCATCCATCTCGATATGCCCGTTGTCCTTGTCCTGCACCAGCAGCCCGCCGGCCACCTGGCGCACGGTCTTGCCGCCGGCGCGCACGTCGGGCAGCGCTTCGGTGGTCAGCAGGCGCAGGTTCTTCTTGGCGGCAAAGATCGACTTGGCCTCGTCGGTGGCGCCGGGGGCGATCACCACTTCGGTGAAGATGCCGGTGATTTCGCGCGCGGTTTCCGCGTCCAACGGCCGGTTCAGCGCCACGATCCCGCCAAAGGCCGAGGTCCGGTCGCAGTCGAATGCGGCTTTGTATGCCTCAAGCAACGTGGCGCCCGTTGCAACGCCGCAAGGGTTGGCATGTTTGATGATGGCGCAGGCGGCGCTGTCGCGCGGGTCGAACTCGGCTACCAGTTCAAAGGCGGCGTCGGTGTCGTTGATGTTGTTGTAGCTCAGTTCCTTGCCCTGATGCTGCACGGCGGTGGCGACACCGGGACGGCCCGAGCCATCGACATAGAACGCCGCCTGCTGGTGGCTGTTCTCGCCATAGCGCAGGGGCTGTTTCAGCTCGCCGGCGAACACGCGGCGCTTGGGGGTGTCGATTTGCAGTGCATCTGCCAGCCAGCTGGACACGGCGGCGTCATAGGCTCCGGTGCGGGCATAGGCCTTCTGCGCCAGCCACTGGCGGAAGCCCAGCGACGTCTTGCCGTAGTTTTCCTCGAGCTGATCCAGCAGGGCCGAGTAGTCTTCGACATCCACCACCACGTTGACGAAGGTGTGGTTCTTGGCCGCGGCGCGGATCATCGCGGGGCCGCCGATGTCGATGTTTTCGATGCATTCGTCATAGCCCGCGCCTTTGGCCACCGTTTCCTCGAACGGGTAGAGGTTGACCACAAGCAGGTCGATCGGGCCGATGCCATGCTCCTGCATCGCCGCCACATGGGCGTCATTGTCGCGCAGCGCCAGCAGGCCGCCATGCACCATCGGGTGCAGCGTCTTGACCCGGCCATCCATCATCTCGGGGAACCCCGTGACCTCGCTGACATCCTTGACCACAAGCCCCGCATCACGCAGCGCCTTGGCGGTGCCGCCGGTCGACAGCAGCTCGACCCCGCGGTCGGCCAGGGCCTTGCCCAGATCGATCAATCCGGTCTTGTCGGAAACGGAAAGCAACGCGCGGCGCACGGGGTGAAGGTCGGTCATGGGTCCAAAGATCCTTTTGGCTCAGTCGAAATCGGGCTCGTCCCGGTGCACGTCGCGCACGGCATAGGCTGTATCCTGCGCCTTGCTCAGCGTCCACCGGATGCGCGTCGCATACTCGATTGCGCGGCCGGATAGAACGATCTGTTTTGTCGCGCGGGGCTTCAGACGGCCTTTTTCCAGATAAACGCTTGGCTCAAGAGACAATTTTCCGGCGCCGTCATGGCGAAAAACCCAGATCTCGCCGCTTTTGAGCGCCATCGACACCGCAGACCCCCCCAGATCCAGCGCTGCGTCCACGTCCGGATGCAGGTGAAACCGGATGTCAAAACCGATACCTGACAGCTTAGATGCGTCAACCGCCCGGTCGAACTGGCGTTTTGCCTTGTCGGTGGCCGTCAGAAGGATGTCTTCACCTGTTACCTCGCGCCCGTCAAAGCGCAGCTCAATCGTACGGGCATGGGTAAGTCCGAACACCTTGGCGTACCCATCATGGCCCGCCATCACGCGCGCGCCTTCGAACGAATCCTCGAACTCTACCGGCACCTCGCTCGTGCCATCCACCAGCGCTTCGTTCGCGGTTCCCTTGGTCGGGGCAGCCAACCGGGCGCTGGAGTATCCATCCAGGCAAAGGGTCGAGTGCGAAGGCGTGGCCCGCCCGGCCCGGCGCCACTCCAACCCGAAGCTTTCGCCCGAACCGCAGTTGACGATCAATGGCCGACGACCCGAGGTCAGCTCGAAAGCCAGCGTCGAGGCGTGCGCCATGTATGAGGCCGCCCCTTTGGCCGGGGGTGCTGCGTCGATGATCACCGTGGTGCGGGCGGCGGCCAGACGGGCATAGCCCATGGTCAGGCCTTTGACGGGTTTGGGCTTGACCCCGCTTTGGGCCAGCGCCTGTTCCAACCGGCCTTCCACGCCGCGGCCACCGCCGTGGAACCGGGCCAGCCCGCCATCGGCATGACGCAGGCTGCGCAGGGTCGGGGCAATCCGTTTGATTGCTGCCGTCTGAGCGGCGGGCGTGCCGCGCCCCACTTCGCTGAGCGCGGCGGATGTCCAGGCCAGTAGGGTAAAGACCTCGAGCAGTTCCTCCGGATTCCGCGTGGGAATGCCGCCTTGGGCGTCGATCTGAGCCTCGCATTCCCGCGCCAAAGCCCGAACGGCCGGGTCCGAGATGTCTTCCATCCCCTCCAGCGCCAAACCGGCCTGAACCAGGCCGGCCAGCGCCTCGAAACGGGGCAGCCCCGGTGTCGCCGCGTGCCAGCGTTTGGACAGGAACCAGGTCTGTTGTGACAGAGACCGGAAAAACAGGCGGCTATGGGCCTCGTCCATACCGCGCAGCAGGAACAGCGCGTGATTGATCCAGCGGATCAGGCGGCGTCCGGTCAGGTCCGGAGCCCAGCCCGGACCCTGCCCCTTGCCGTGGGTTTCGATCCAGCCCCAGACCCAGCGTTGCGCCTTTTCCCGTGCCGCGGCATCACCCACCGCGGCCAGATCGTCCAGCCAGGCAAACCCGTGGCGTTCAGCATCGAATGCGGCGTTGGGGGCCACGACCTCCCACAAGCCCGTGTCCGGGGCTTCGACAAGGTAACCGGCAAACAAGAGATTTCCCGCCACCAGTTGCCGCCCGCGCGCAAATGAACCGACGGTGCGCGGCTCGGGCTGACCGACAAAGCCGCTGACGGGTTTCCGGCGCTGGCTGAGGCGCGCGTAGAGACGGTTCTGAAACCGCACCCATCGGTTGGCCATGGTGTCCGAATTCGACATGACGTGTGTTGCTCTGCCCCTGCCGCTCTGCTGGCGTTTGAACCAACGATAGCCGGGCCGGTTCGTCAAGTCATCGAAAAGCGACCGGTCAGGCCGATTTGTTCAGGCAGGCGATATAAAACCCGTCCATTCCGCCCAGATCGGCCCAAAAATCGGGACGCAGGCGCAGCCCGCCTTCCTCGGTCAGCCAGCCGGGCTGAACGCCGGGCACCTGCAACGCCGCGCGGTCCACCTGCATGTCGGGATGGAGCGGCAGAGCCTCTTCGATCTGCACTTCGCCTTCGTCGGGCAGCAGCGAGCAGGTGCAATAGACCAGTCGCCCGCCGGGTTTCAGCAGGGTCCAGGCATGGGCCAGCATCCGGGCCTGCAACGCGATCAGGCCGCCGAATTCGGAGCCGTCCTTGGCAAAGGGCAGATCCGGGTGCCGCCGGATGGTGCCGGTCGCCGAACAGGGCGCGTCCAGCAGGACCGCGTCGTACTGGCCCTGATGGTCCAGCGCGTCGCCGGAGACCACCCGGGCCGACAGACCGGTCCGTTCGAGGTTTTCCCGCACCCGCGCCAGCCGGGCCTCGGAAATGTCCAGCGCGGTGACCTCAGCCCCCGCCGCCGCCAGTTGCAGCGTCTTGCCGCCGGGCGCGGCGCACATATCCAGAACCCGCTCGCCCGGACGGGGCGTCAGAATCCGCGCTGGCAAGGCGGCGGCGGCATCCTGCACCCACCAGTCTCCGGCCGCATAGCCCGGCAGGGCCGAGACCTGCCCCGCGTCAGCAACCCGCACCGAGCCGGTCGGCAGTTCGGTGCCCATGGGGATCGTTGCGCCGGGTTTTGGCGTCAGGTCCAGCGGCGCGCCGGCGAAATGGGCCTGCTCCATGCCCTTGACCGCCTCCGCGCCCCAAGCCGCGATCAGCGGCTCGCGCAGCCAGTCCGGCAGGCGCGGCACCCGCATCTTGGGCCAGGCCTCGGGGCCTTCGGCGGCGATCTTGCGCAGAACCGCGTTGACCAGCCCCTTGAGTCGCCCGTGCTTGCGCGAGCGGCCGATGATCTCGACCATCGCGTTCACGACACCATGCGCAGCCTCGCCCTGGCACAGTTCGACCGTTCCCAGACGCAGCGCGTTTTGGACGGTCAGCGCCGGTGCGCGCCGCAGATGCCCCTCCAGCAGGCGGTCTGCGCGTTCAAGCCCGCGCAGGGTCTCCAGCGTCAAGCGCTGCGCCCTGGCGCGGTCTTCGGGGGCCAGGCGGTCCAGCGCCCCGGCCGCCAGGCATTCGGACAGCAAGCGCCCCTCGCCTAGGATCTGATCCAGCAGATAGATGGCGCTGCGCCGCGCCGCCGTCGGGGTGTTGGTCATGAAACCGCCTTTGCAAGGTTTTCGCCCGCATTGCCATCAGCGGACGAGGGCGTATATCAAGGCCATGCACGGAAAGGAACCCGATGTCATGAGCGACGACCGCACAGACCTGCCGCCCGCCGCCCAGCGCGCCTTGGCCGAGGCCGAAGAGCGCCGGCGCAAGGCCGAAGCCGAGGCCAAACCCCTGCCCAAGGAGCTGGGCGGACGCGACGGCCTCGATCCCGCGCGCTATGGCGATTGGGAGAAGAAGGGCATCGCGATCGATTTCTGACCGCTCAGACCGCCGCGCGCAGGGCCTGCAGGAAATCGCTGATCAGGGCCTGCTGCTTTTTCGACTGCGCCCGGTCCCGCGGCCAGGTCAGCCAGTATCCGTCGCGGGTTTTCAAATCGGGACGCCCCAGCCGGATCAGACGGCCCGAGGCCAGATCTGCCGAGGCCAGAGCGACCGACCCCAAGGCGACCCCCAGCCCCTGCCGCGCCGCGCCAAGGGCGTGTTCCATCGAATCAAAGCTCAGACCGGTGCGTGGCAGATCCGTGTCGCCCGTCTTCTGCATCCAGTCCTGCCAGCCGGGCCGTTCGCCGCGTAGGTCGATCACCGGCGCGCGCCAGCTGACGCCCGGCGCCGCCATCGGGGTCAGAACCTCGGGCGCGATCAGGTCGGCGGTGCGCCCCGGCCAGCTGCCGCGCCCATAGCGGATCTGAAGCCAGGTCCGCTCGTCCTCCAGCGAGGACCGCCGCGCCACCGAATCCGTGGTGACCTGCACCTCGGGCCGCAGGGCGCGAAAGGCCCCCAGGCTGGGCAGCACGAGTGCCTGGATATGCGAAGACAGCCCGGCCACCCGCAACGCGCGCGGGGCGGTGCCGAACAGATCCTCGGTGTTGCGTTCCAACGCCCGCAGGCTGTCCTGCACCAGCGGCAGATAGCTTTCGCCCTCGACCGTCAGCGACACGCCGCGCGCTTCGCGCACGAACAGGGACCGGCCCAGCCAGGATTCCAGATTGGCGATGCGCTGGCTGACTGCCGCCTGGGTCAGGCCGAACTCGCGCGCCGCGGCCGAAAATCCGCCCAGCCGCCCGGCCGCCTCGAACACGCGCAGCCAGTCCAGCGGGGGCAGGCCGACCTTTTTCTTGCTCATTAGATTTTCCAACTCTCAGATGGAACAAGCCTTAATTGTCGTAATGCCATATCCCGCGTATCTCCTCAATCAAAGCCCGCGCTGAACAGGAGAGCCCCATGCTGCGCCACGCCACCCATGACCCGGCGGTCGTTTCGGTTGAGTTCGAAGACGGCACCCGCGCCCGTTTCCACGCCATCTGGCTGCGCGACAATGCGCTGGACCCGCAGACGCGCGACCCCGGCAACGGCCAGCGTCTGATCACGATCGGCGACATTCCGGCGGGGATCGCGATCCAGGCGGCCGAGGTGGCGGGCGGCGACCTGCAGGTGACCTTCGCCCCCGAAGACAAGACCGTCACCTTTCCCGCAAACTGGTTGGCCGCGCATGTCTATGACCGGGACCAGACCCGCCAGATGGGCTGGCTGTCGCCCGGCATCACCACCTGGGACGGCGGGTTCTCGGCCCCGGCCGGCAACTGGACGCATGTGCACGAAAACCCCACCGCCAAGCGCGACTGGCTGGCGGCGGTCGCCGAATACGGCTTTGCCAAGCTGACCGGCGGCCCGACCGAGCCCGGTTCGCTGCTGAAGGTCGCCGACCTGTTCGGCTATGTGCGCGAGACCAACTATGGCCCCTATTTCGAGGTGCGGACCGAGGTGAACCCGACCAACCTGGCCTATACCGGCCTTGGCCTGCAGGCGCATACCGACAACCCCTATCGCGATCCGGTGCCCACGCTGCAGATCCTCTATTGCCTGGAAAACAGCGCCGAGGGCGGGGAGTCGATCGTGGTCGACGGCTTTCGCGCGGCCCAGCGCCTGCGCGAAGAAAACCCCGAAGGCTTTGCCCTGCTGGCCGGCTATCCCGCGCGGTTCGAATACCGCGGTTCGGACGGGGTATGCCTGCGCGCGCGCCGCCCGATGATCGAGCTGTCGCCCGATGGCGAATTGATCGGCATCCGCTTCAATAACCGGTCCTCGGCCCCGTTCGTGGATGTGCCCTTCGACCGGATGGAGGCCTATTATGCCGCCTACCGCCGTTTGGGCGAGATCATCGACGACCCGGCCATGGGCGTGGCGTTCAAGCTGGAACCGGGCGAGAGCTTCATCGTCGACAACACCCGCGTCCTGCATGCGCGTCTGGGATATTCGGGTGCCGGGTCGCGCTGGCTGCAGGGATGCTATGCCGACAAGGACGGGCTGCTGTCGACCCTAGCCGCGATGCGGATGGCGCAACCGGAGGCGGCGGAATGAAACCCGATTTCCAGACCCTGACCCGCGACAACATCGTGGCCTTCATCGCCGATATCTTCGACCGGCGCGGAGGCGAGGAATACCTGGGCGAGCCGGTCACCATGGCCCAGCACATGCTGCAGGGCGCCACCATCGCCGAGCAGAACGGCATGCCCGAAGAGATCATCGTGGGCGCCCTGCTGCACGATATCGGGCATTTCACCTCGGAATTCGGCACCTACCACCCCGACGACACCGAGGATCGCCACCACGAGGACGCCGGCGCCGAGGTGCTGGAGCGGTTCTTTCCGTCGGTCATCACCGATTGCTGCCGCTATCACGTCGCGGCCAAGCGGTACCTGTGTGCAACCAGGCCCGAGTATTTCAACCGCCTGTCGGCGGCCTCGGTCCATACGCTGGAACTGCAGGGCGGCCCGATGAGTGCCGAGGAAGTCACCGCATTCGAGGCCAACCCGAACCTGAAGGAAATCATCCAGGTCCGGTATCTGGACGAGGCAGGCAAACGGCCCGACATGGACACCCCCGGCTTCAACCATTTCGCGCCGATGGTTCAGCGCATGGTCGACCGGCATCTGGGCGAGGGTTAAAGCCCCAGCACATCCACCATGTCATATTGGCCGGGGGCCTTGCCCTGCCCCCACAGCGCCGCCTTCAGCGCGCCTCGGGCAAAGATCGCCCGGTCGGTCGCCTCGTGGCGCAGCACGATCCGCTCGCCCGGTGCGGCGAACAGCACGTCGTGTTCGCCAACGATGTCGCCACCGCGGATGGCGTGGAACCCGATATGGCCCCGCTGCCGGGCGCCGGTGATCCCGTCGCGGCCCCGGTCGGCGACATCGGCCAGTTGCACGCCCCGCCCCTCGGCCGCGGCCTCGCCCAGCATCAGCGCCGTGCCCGAGGGCGCATCGACCTTGTGATGGTGATGCGCCTCGATCACCTCGATATCGAAATCCTCGTCCAGCGCGGCGGCGACCTTCTTGGTCAGCTGCACCAGCAGGTTCACGCCCAGGCTCATGTTGCCCGCCCGCACGATCACCGCATGGCGCGCGGCAGGTTCCAGCGCGGCGATCTGTTCGTCGCTCATGCCGGTGGTGCCGATCACATGCACACAGCGCGCCTGCGCCGCCAGCGCGGCGAACTCCAGCGTCGCCTCGGGCGCGGTGAAGTCGATCACCGCCTGGGCCTGGGCAAAGGCCTCGAGCGGATCGTCGGTGACGGTCACGCCCAGCGGCTGGCCGCCCATCGCGGTGCCCACGTCCTGAGCGATCCAGTCATGGCCCGTGCGCTCGACCGCGCCGACCAGCCGCGCCTGATCGCTGTCGGTGATGGTCTTGATCAGCATCTGCCCCATCCGGCCCGAAGCCCCGGTCACGACGATTCCCGGAATATGCGTCATTGCGCTGGTCCTTCTTCTGAAATTCGGCTCAAAGCCTCCTACCCGGTTCGGGGCCGCTTGGCAAAGCCCCGCTTTGCGCTTAGATCGGGGACATGGCTAAGAACAAATTCCACGACGGCCCCGGCCCCTCGCAACGGCAGCTTCGCGTCGGCGAACTGATCCGCCGCACCCTGTCCGAGGTGCTGGCGCGCGGCGACGTGCACGACCCCGACCTGAACCGCCTGTCGATCACCGTGGGCGAAGTGCGCACCTCGCCCGATCTCAAGATCGCCACCGCCTATGTGTTGCCGTTGGGCGGCAAGGGGCAGGACACCGTGATCGAGCTGCTGGCCCGCAACAAAGGCGAGCTGCGCCGCATGGTCGGCAAGAAGGTCGGCCTGAAATTCGCCCCCGACCTACGCTTCCGGCTGGACGAAACGTTCGACCGCATGGACGACACGCGCCGGATGTTCGAACAGGACGCCGTGCGCCGGGATCTGGACGAGTGATCCGCAGGACCGCCGCTTTGATCGCATTGCTCTGGGCCGGACAGGCCGGCGCGGTGACGTGCGAGCGTGTGGCCCACGAAGACCGCCGCTATACCGTGTGCGAGGTCGACGCCACCACCGAGGACCTGCGCCTGTTCCTGTATGACGACGCGGGCCAAGTGCTGGGCCATTTCTCGTCGGTGAACGAGGAACTGGCCGATGCGGGCCAACGCCTGAGCTTTGCGATGAATGCCGGCATGTATCACGAGGACCGCTCGCCCGTGGGCCACTATGTCGAAGACGGGCAGGAACTCATGCGCGTGATTCCCAACCCCGGCCCCGGCAATTTCGGCCTGCTGCCCAACGGGGTGTTCTGCATCCGCGAAGGCCGCGCCGACGTGTTCGAGACGCTGGACTATCTTGAGCGCAAGCCCGAGTGCCGCTTTGCCACCCAATCCGGCCCGATGCTGGTGATCGACGGCGAACTGCATCCACGGTTTCTCGAGGATTCGACGTCGCGCTATGTGCGCAACGGGGTGGGTACCAGCGCCGATGGCAGCCGTGCGGTATTCGTGATTTCCGAGGATTACGTCACCTTCCATGAATTCGGCCGCCTGTTCCGCGACGTGCTGAACACGCCCAACGCGCTGTTTTTCGACGGCAACATCTCGCGCATGTATGACCGGGCGGCGAACCGGTCGGACGTGGGATTCTCGCTGGGGCCGATCGTCGGCGTGGTCGAGGATATCCCGGCAAATTGACAGCGCCGGACCGATCCGCTAGGTCGCGCGCCTCAGCAGAATTCTAGGTGCATCATGGGACGCAAACGCAAGGGTCGTGACATTTCCGGTTGGCTGGTGGTCGACAAGCCGGCAGGCATGACCTCGACCGCGGTGGTCAACAAGGTCCGCTGGGCGCTGGATGCCAGGAAGGCGGGCCATGCCGGCACGCTCGACCCCGAAGCCACCGGCGTTCTGGCCGTCGCTTTGGGCGAGGCCACCAAGACCGTTCCCTACATCACCGATGCGCTCAAGGCCTATACCTTTACCGTGCGTCTGGGCCAGGCCACCAATACCGACGATGCCGAGGGCGAAGTGATCGCGGAAAGCGACCTGCGCCCCACCGATGACGAGATCAAGCAGGCCCTGCTGCCCTTCGTGGGCGAGATCATGCAGGTGCCGCCCAAGTTCTCGGCGGTCAAGATCGACGGCCAGCGCGCCTACACGCTGGCCCGCGACGGCGAGGATGTCGAACTGGCCGCCCGGCCCTTGTGGGTCGAGGAACTGGTGCTGGTCGACCGCCCCGATCCCGACCATGTCGTGCTGGAAATGACCTGCGGCAAGGGCGGCTATGTCCGCTCGATCGCACGCGACCTGGGTGAGGCGTTGGGCTGTTACGGCCACGTCAAGGAACTGCGCCGGATCTGGTCCGGCCCATTCGAGGCGGAGGACGGGCTGAGCATCGAGCAGATCGACGAGATGGCGAAAACCCCGGCGCTGGATGACTACCTACGCCCGCTGGAAGAAGGTCTGGCCGACCTGCCCGAGTTGAAATGCACACCCGAAGGCGCCACCCGCCTGCGCAACGGCAACCCCGGCATGGTTCTGGCCGGCGACGTGGAATACGGCGACGAGGCTTGGGCCTCGTTCGACGGCAAGGCCGTGGCGGTGGGGATCTACAAATCCGGTGAACTGCACCCCAGCCGGGTGTTCGCCGGTTAGGTCCCGTGCTAAGCGAAGGCGCATGATCACCCGGTCCCACACCAAGGGCGACGCGCCCTCGACAGCCGTCTATTCCGACTGCGAACGCTATCGCTACAGCCTGACCCGCATCTGGGATCCGGCCGGGCGCCGAGCGCTGTTCGTGATGCTGAATCCCTCGACCGCGACCGAGGTGCAGAATGACCCGACCGTCGAGCGTTGCGAGCGGCGCGCGCGGGCCTTGGGGTTCGGGGCGTTCCAGGTGACCAACATCTTTGCCTGGCGCGACACCGACCCGCGCAAGATGCGCGCCGCGGCCGATCCGGTGGGGCCCGAGAACGACGCTGCCATCCTGGCCGGCGTGGACTGGGCCGATCAGGTGATCGCCGCCTGGGGCACCCATGGCGCGCATCTGGATCGCGGCCCGACGGTCGAGCGCCTGTTGCGCGGCACCGGCCAGCCGCTGTTCCACCTGGGGCTCAGCAAGGCAGGCCACCCCAAGCATCCGCTCTACATCGCGTACACCCAGCAACCCGAACCGTGGAACCGGTGACAAAGGGTTAACCACAGACTCAGGTTGGCTTTGACCAACCCTCTGGCGACATGGGATATTTCACACTCGGGGCGGCACGCTTTCGGAGGGTTCCCATGTTTCTGCTCGGATTGTTCGGCCTGGCCGCAATGGGCGGCGCAGCATACGCGATCAGCGACGTATTCTCGGGGGATGAGGACGAGGACAACGACGATGTCATCGAAGAAGATGCCGTCGAAGACATTCCCGAAGGAAATTTGCTTGAGATTGACGATTCTTTCGAAGACCCGGCCGAGGCCGAGGATGCGTCCACCGGAACCATACTTTCGGACGTAGACGGAAACCTGGTCATCGCCGGCGGATCGGGCGTGGACAATCTGAGCGGGGTCGAGGGCAACGATCAGATCAACGGCTATGACGGCGATGACATTATCGATGGTGGCGCCGGAAATGATACGTTGTTCGGCGCTGACGGGGATGACACGCTAAACGGAAACACTGGCAATGATGTTCTGCACGGTGGCAACGGTCACGATGACCTCTCGGGGGATGCCGGTGACGACATATTGTTCGGCCATGCCGGCGACGACCAGTTGGTTGGTGGCGAAGGCGATGACGATCTGTACGGCGGTCAGGGCAACGATGACCTTGCCGGGGGTGAGGGCGAAGACGCGCTGCAAGGCGGCGACGGCGAAGACATGCTCGCCGGCGGCGCAGGGGCAGACACGCTGTTCGGCGGTGATGGCGACGACACTCTGACCGGCCGGGACGATGGCGAGACGCCCGCCAGCGATTTTCTGAACGGCGGGGCGGGGGACGACACGATCCTGACAGGTGCCGGAGATGTCGTCACCGGCGGTCAGGGAGCGGACCAGATCGCCATCGATGGAACGGGCACCGGGAAGGAAGTCAGCGTCGTGGACTTCACCCCCGGAGAAGACAAGCTGCTGATCGAATGGAACGGCCCTGACGCGCCCGAAATCGGGATCGAACAAGACGCGGACAACGCCGATCTGACGCGCGTTCTGGTCAACGGGCGTGAGGTGGTCTATCTGTTCGGCGCCCAAGGTCTTGGGCCCGAGGATATTCAACTGACTCCGGGTCTGGACCCGACCCTGACCAGCCCCAAGGGCTGAGATACGCAGAATCCCTTTGCCATTTATTCCAATTGCGCCTATACGCGCCCATCCGCATCGGAATCGGTGCGGTTTTCTCCATGGGCCTGTGCTGGACGACATCCCGGCCTGCGCCATCAACTCTAACCTTCGAAGGAGACCCCGATGTCGATCACTGCTGAAGAAAAAGCACGCGTAATGAAAGAATTCGCAACCAAGGACGGCGACACCGGTTCGCCGGAAGTCCAGGTTGCTATCCTGACCTCGCGCATCAACACCCTGACCGAGCACTTCAAGACCCACAAGAAAGACAACCACGGCCGCCGTGGTCTTCTGAAGATGGTCGCCCAGCGCCGCAAGCTGCTGGACTACCTGAAGGGCAAGGAAGAAGCGCGCTACCAGGACCTGATCAAAAAGCTGGGCATCCGCCGCTAAGCGCGGACTACACCGCTTTCAAATTCGAGACGCCCGCCATATGGCGGGCGTTTTTTGTCAGAGGAGCGTGATGATCAGTCCAGCGTGTTCTTGTAGACCACACCGTCTTTCATGATCAGGTCGAAGTACTCGCCCGGATTCCCAACCAACTCAAGGTTTTCAAGCGGATTGCCGTCGACGAGGATCAGGTCGGCATAGGCACCCTCTTTGATGACCCCCAGCGGGCCGTCTTGATACGGGTGCCGGGGGCCGCTCAGTTCCAGCAACCGGGCGTTTTCAGAAGTGGCGATTTTCAACACTTCATACGGGGTGAACCATTCGCCCAATCGCACCAGATAAAGGCTTTGTTGATACGCCTTGGAGGCGTCCAGAAGCTGGTCGGTCCCAAAGGCCAGGTTCACCCCCACCTCTTTGGCCATCGGGTACAGGTTCGCAACGGCATCTGTGACCTGCTTGTATTTTGCCGCGCTGACCGGGCTGTCCCAGACCATGTCCTCTTCTTTCATGGTCTGGGGGCTTAGCCATGCCCCTTTTTCTTTCATGAGCTCGAGCGTTTCACGAGACGCGAAGAAACCATGCTCGATGCTCATGACGCCGGCTTCGACTGAGGTGCGAATCCCGCGGTCCGTCATTACATGGGCCAGTACGTAAGTATTGAAGTTCGCAGCTTCTTCGACGACCGCTTCGATCTCATCAACAGAGTATTCGCTCACATCCAGCGGATCATACTGTGAGGATACGCCACCGCCCGTGGTTATTTTGACTTGGGAGGCACCGTACTTGAGAATCTCGCGGGTCCTTTTGCGAACCTCGGGGACCCCATCGGCCACCATCGCCATCATGTTCTTTTCCCAATAACTCAACTCGGAAGTCGAGTTTCTTGGGTTTTCCAACAAACTGTGGAAATCGGCATGACCCGATGTTTGGCTCATGAACGGCCCCGAAGGCAGAATGCGGTGCCCGGGGTATTCGCCGGAATCGATCAGTCTCTTGATTGCAAATGGATTGCCGCCGGGATCGCGCACTGTTGTGAAGCCGCGCATCAGGGTTTCCTTTGCCCCTGTCATCGAACGAATGGCCACTTCCGACATATCGCCTTGATTGAAGATCAAGACGGTTGCTGGGGTATACGCATATGTCGTGTGCCAGTGTACATCGATCAGACCCGGGATCAGGGTGCGTCCACCGCCGTCGATCACCGTTGCTCCTTCGGCCGAGATCGGGTCTGTCGACACAGCCGCAATCAGGTTGTCCTCGATCAGAACATTCGCGTTTTCGATGCGCCCGTCGTTGACGCCATCAAATACATGCACATTGGTGATCAGGGTCTGAGCCGGGTCTTGCTGCGCGGAAACCGCGGTGGCGGCAAGCAGCGCCACCAAAAGATGAATACGCATGAAGTATCTCCTGTCAAACACCGCCATCTTAGCAAATAATCCGATTTGTACATGCGGAATTTCAATCAAAAACATGCATCCTGAACGTATCCTCGAAACAGCCCAAAGGCGTATAGAATGATAGCTCTGATCCTAAATGCCTACCGTCTGCTCAAGGCGATCGTCCGATCGTGGGATGATCCGCATTTTCGGGGCGGTTTGCTGCTATGTATGCTTATTCTTCTGTCCGGCACGTTGTTCTACAGCAGCGTCGAGGGCTGGCATTGGGTGGACGCGCTGTATTTCAGCGCAACCACATTATCGACGGTCGGGTTCGGCGATCTTTCCCCGGCGACCAAGATCGGCAAGGTCTTCACCGTGATCTACATTTTCGTTGGGGTCGGCGTGTTCATCGCAATGTTCATTCAATTTGCGAAGGCTTTGTTGCGAGATCCTGAATAGAGACTTCCGACCCGGGTCAAACCTTTGGAACTATGACTGGGCCCGGATTAACCGAAAGAACGCCCGCCAGTTGGCGGGCGTTCATTGACCGTCGAGGGCGGCTCAGATCTTGGCGCGCTCAGACTTCAGCGCCAGCCACAGGCAGTAGCACATGATCAGCACCACCAGCGTGAACGGGATGCCGGTTGACACCGCCGCCCCTTGCAGTGCGGCAAGCCCGCCACCCAGCAGCAGCGCGATCGCGACCAAGCCTTCCAGCGTGCACCAGAACACACGCTGCACCACCGGGGCGTCCATCTTGCCGCCTGCGGTGATCGTATCGATCACCAGAGACCCCGAGTCGGACGAGGTGACAAAGAAGACCACGATCAAAATCAGCGCGATCGGAGCCACGATGCCGTAGAGCGGAAGCTCTTTCAGGAAGCCGAACAGCGCGCCCTCGGGGGCATAGCTGTCGATCACCGTGGCCTTGACGCCCTCGGCGCCGCCTGCGTTCAGCATGTCGATGGCCGCGCCACCGAAGGTGGACATCCACAGCGCACAGACCGCCGTCGGCGCCAGCAGCGCGCAGATCACGAATTCACGCACCGTGCGCCCCTTGGAGATGCGGGCGATGAACATGCCCACGAAAGGCGACCACGCGATCCACCAGGCCCAGTAGAAGGTTGTCCATCCGTGGAAGAAGCTGGTGTCTTCGCGCCCGAACGGGTTCGACAAAGCCGGCAGCAGCCTGACGTAATCGGTCATCACGCTGAAATAGCGCGAGATCGCCGTGCCGATCCCGGTCACTGCGATCACGAACAGGAACAGGCCCACGGCCATGATCATGTTGATCTCGCTGAGCCGCTTCACACCCGCGTCCATGCCCATCAGCACCGAGCCCAGCGCGATCATTGTGATACCGATGATCAGCAGGACGACGACGGTTGGACTGGGTTCTATGCCGAACACCTCGTAGAGACCGGCGGCAACCTGTTGCGCGCCCAGCCCCAGCGATGTGGTCAGGCCGAACAGGGTGGCAAACACCGCCAGCGTGTCGATCGCATGGCCCCACCAACCCCAGACACGCTCGCCCAGCAACGGATAGAAGGCCGAGCGCAGGGTCAATGGCAGGCCGAGATTGTAGCTGAAGATCGCAAGGCTCAGGCCCACGGCGGCGTAGACCGCCCAGCCCTCCAGCCCCCAGTGGTGGATGGTACCGACTACACCAATGTATTCATTGCCCGGCACCGCGATGTCGATGCCCAAAGGACGGGCGCCGCCATCCTCGGCGAAATTGTAGTAGACCGGCTCTAACACGCCAAAAAACAGCAATCCGATGCCGATCCCGGCCGCGAACATCATCGCAATCCAGCCCGCGTAGGAGTAATCGGGCTTGGCGTCTTTGCCGCCGATGCGCACTTTGCCCACCGGCAGAACGATCAGGGCCAGGCAGAACAGCGTGATTGCATCCACGGACAAGACGAGAAACCAGTCGAAGGTGCTGGTCAGCCACGGCCGCAGCCAACCGAAGAACGTCGCTGCGGCCTCTTGATTGGCCAGAGCGATCAGCACGAAGGCAAAGATCAGGATGCTTGAGATGAGAAAAACCGGGTTGTGAATATCCAGCCCGAATGGGCGAACATTGTCCTGCCCCAGCTCGTATTCCGTTTCGAAATCATAGATCCGCGGATCCGGATCCAGCATTTTCTTGGTCTGAGACATGTGGCCGTCCCTTTCGTTCGCGCGAAATGCAAACGCCAAGGTATTCGGCCTTCGGACGACAGTGAGTAGTCTTACCCCCTTGGCGCCTTTTCGTCGTCTGGACCGCGGGTTCCGTGGTAAGAGGCTACACTGCAATCACTTTTTCACAAAATGCATTCGCCTACGGGAATATGTCTGCGCATGGCCGGCGATAACCTGACCGAGGTCGAGAGGACGGGGTCGCATTAGTTTCGCGGCTTTCCTACCACCGTCGCAGCCCGGAGTTTCTCTCCAGCCTCGGCCGCACCGATTTCCGATCTGGATATCCTCGATGACGAGCGATGGTCCTGTTTGCGAGCGGGCGCACGCCAGATGCTATGCGGGCTGACGCATCGGAACGTTCGCGGTGTCGGCTGACGCAAAGGCGAACCACGACGGATGCAGGACCGTGTGCCTTCTGCGGCCTTATCCCTTTCAATCCGACGCAATCTCATGTATGCGCGCGGTATCTGAGACGTTGTGCCCTGACCCCGGCACTCGAATGGAAGATAAATTGGGGTCGGCGGCAATGGGGCCGCCACGCAAAACGGGAGACCCGCAGGGGCGGGAGTGCTCCCATCTAGGATACGCATATGTTTGATGTAACGAAGAAATCGATGCAGTGGGGCGAGGAAACGCTCACACTGGAAACCGGCAAGGTTGCCCGTCAGGCTGACGGCAGCGTGATTGCCACGCTGGGCGAGACCAGCGTCATGGCCAACGTGACCTTTGCCCGGGAACAGAAGCCCGGTCAGGACTTTTTCCCGCTGACCGTGCACTATCAGGAAAAATACTATGCCGCCGGCAAGGTGCCGGGTGGCTTCTTCAAGCGCGAGGCCCGTCCGACCGAGAAAGAGACGCTGACCGCGCGCCTGATCGACCGTCCGATCCGCCCGCTGTTCGTTGACGGGTTCAAGAACGAAGTTCTGGTGATGTGCACCGTGCTGAGCCACGATCTGGTCAACGACCCCGACATCGTGGCGATGATCGCCGCATCGGCGGCCCTGACCATCTCTGGCGCGCCCTTCCGCGGACCGATCGCCGGTGCCCGCGTTGGTTTCGTGGATGGCGAGTACGTCCTGAACCCGACCGTCGACGACATGCAGGACCTGCGCCTGAACCCTGAACAGCGTCTGGATCTGGTTGTTGCCGGCACCAAAGACGCCGTGATGATGGTGGAGTCGGAAGCCTACGAGCTGACCGAAGCCGAGATGCTGGGTGCCGTGACCTTCGCGCACGAACAGATCCAGCCGGTGATCGACCTGATCATCTCGCTGGCCGAAGACGCCGCGAAAGAGCCCTTTGCCTTCGAGGCCCCCGACTACTCGGAGCTGTACGCTGCCGTGAAAGCTGCCGGTGAAGAGCAGATGCGTGCCGCATTCGCAATCACCGACAAGCAAGAGCGCACCGCAGCTGTCGCCGCCGCGCGCGAGGCCATCAAGGCCGCTCTGACCGAAGAGCAGCTTGAGGACTCGAACCTGGGTTCGGCGATGAAAAAGCTCGAAGCCAGCATCCTGCGCGGCGACGTGGTGAAGGGCGGCAAGCGGATCGACGGTCGTTCGACCACCGACGTGCGCCCGATCGTGGCCGAAACCGGCCTGCTGCCGCGGACCCATGGTTCGGCCCTGTTCACCCGTGGTGAAACCCAGGCGCTGGCCGTGACCACGCTGGGCACCGGCGACGACGAGCAGTTCATCGACGCGCTGCACGGCAACTTCAAATCGAACTTCCTGCTGCACTACAACTTCCCGCCCTACTCGGTCGGCGAAGTGGGCCGCGTCGGTTCGCCCGGTCGCCGCGAAATCGGCCACGGCAAACTGGCATGGCGCGCCCTGCAGGCGGTTCTGCCGGCTCCGACTGATTTCCCCTACACCATCCGCGTGGTGTCCGAGATCACCGAGTCGAACGGCTCGTCCTCGATGGCATCGGTCTGCGGCGGTTCGCTGTCGATGATGGATGCGGGTGTTCCGCTCAAAGCTCCGGTGGCCGGTGTGGCCATGGGTCTGATCCTGGAAGACGACGGCGACTATGCCGTTCTGACCGACATCCTGGGTGACGAAGACCACCTGGGCGACATGGACTTCAAGGTAGCGGGTACCGAAAACGGCATCACCTCGCTGCAAATGGACATCAAGGTCGCCGGCATCACGCCCGAGATCATGGAGAAAGCCCTGGCTCAGGCCAAGGACGGCCGCCTGCACATCCTGAACGAGATGAGCAAGGCGCTGAGCGAGACTGCCGAGTTCTCGATCCACGCACCGCGCATCGAGACCATGCAGATCCCAACCGACAAGATCCGCGAAGTGATCGGCTCGGGCGGCAAGGTGATCCGCGAGATCGTGGAAACCAGCGGCGCCAAGGTCGACATCAACGATGACGGCATCATCAAGATCGCATCGCCCGATGGTGAGTCGATCAAGAAAGCCTACGAGATGATCCACTCGATCGTGGCCGAGCCGGAAGAAGGTCAGGTCTACACCGGTAAAGTCGTGAAGATCGTGGATTTCGGCGCCTTCGTGAACTTCTTCGGCAAACGTGACGGTCTGGTCCACGTGTCCCAGATCGAAAACCGTCGCCTGAACCACCCTTCGGACGTTCTGAAGGAAGGCCAGGAAGTGAAGGTCAAGCTCTTGGGCTTCGACGATCGCGGCAAGGTCCGCCTGTCGATGAAATGCGTCGATCAGGAAACCGGCGAAGAGATCGTGCCCGAGAAGAAAGAAAAGAAGGAGGAAGGCGCGGAATAACCCGCCCTACCCTTTGCGAAATCCAAGACCCCGGTTCCGGCCGGGGTCTTTTTGTTTTCCCGGGGCCTTTCCCGGGCCGCAGCCCTGTTCTATGCACGACACCATGCGATCCTTCATCATCCATATGTCCTCCAGCACCGCGCGCCGCCCCAATGCCGAGCAGCTCTGCGCCGACCTGCCCAGTGCCGAGCTGATCGAAGCGGTCAATGGGCGCGATCCGGCGCAGATTGCCGGGGTCACGCTGCATCCGGGCAACCTGCACCGCCCGCACTACCCCTTCGCGCTGCGCCCGGCCGAGATCGGCGTCTTCGAAAGCCACCGTCGGATCTGGCGCAAGATGGTCGACGAGGGGATCGACCTGGCTATCACCGCCGAGGATGATCTGCGCATCGATCCCGACCGGATGAACGCTGCACTGGATCTGTTGCGACCGATCGCGACCCTTGACCACTATATCCGCATCCCGGTCAAGCAGCGCGAAACCGCAGCCCAGACCCTAGCTGAGCGCGACGGCCTTCGTCTGATCCTGCCCAAGGTCATAGGGTTGCAATGTGTCTGTCAGGTGGTGGGCCGGAAGGCGGCGGAACGACTGCTGGCGGCCACCGACCACATTGACCGCCCGGTGGACACGTTCCTGCAGATGCACTGGATCACGGGCCAGCCCGTCCACGCGCTGTTGGGCAGCGGCAACCAGGAAGTGGCCCGTGAAATCGGCGGCTCGACGATCCAGACGAAACCGCCTTTGACCGACAAGCTGACCCGCGAATTCAAGCGCGCCGCCTATCGCGCGCAACTGCGCCTGCATCCGCAGCGCCCTGGCTAGTCGGGCACCGCGTCGCCCAGTTCCTCGACCAGGAAATCCATCGCTCGGCGCACCCGCAGCGGCAGATGACGACGCTCAGGATAGACGATCCAACTCGCACGGCTTGGGTCTTCGTACCCCTGCAGTATCGGCTCTAGCTCAGGGGGGCGTTTCGCGCCCAAAAAAATCTCGGGCGCGTACATGACCCCCAGACCTTGCCGCGCGGCAGAAAGAACGGCGTGCGGGTTGTTGACCTGCCACCGGCCATGCACCCGAACCTCGATCGGGTCGCCCGAGCCGGGGTCGCGGAATACCCACCGGTCATTGTTGGTGATCAGGCACTGATGATGCCGCAGGTCGGCCGGATGGGTTGGCCTTCCGTGCCGGTCGAGATAGCCGCGCGCGGCAACGCAGACCATCCGTCGGGTCGCCAGCCGCCGCGCGATCAGCCCGCTCTCCGTCAACTGGCCATAGCGGATGGCAAAGTCGAAGCCTTCTTCGGTCAGGTTCAGAAGGCGCGAATTGAAGTCGATCGTAACCGAGAGCTTGGGGTGCAGGCTTGCAAACCGGGCCAATGCCGGTGCCACGAACTGTTCCGCAAACGGACCGGCGGCCGACACGCGAATGCGCCCCGCGATCTGGGCCCGATCCCCTGCCGCTGACTGGTTCGCCTCTTCCAGACCCGCCACAAGCCCGGCCACCCGCGCGTGATAGTCGCGTCCGGCGTCGGTCAGGCGCACCACGCGGGTCGAACGCGCCAAAAGCTTGACGCCCAAACGATCCTCAAGCCGGGCGACCTGACGCGAGACATGGCTGGCCGAAACCCCAAGCCGCCGGGCCGCAGCAGTGAAGCCCCCCGTCTCGACCACCATCAGGAATTCTTCCAACCCATCCCACAGCGCCATCTCGCAGCCTCATTGTTACATGTCAGCAATAATGCTTTGCCAAACCCGGCACTAATCAACAAGCGGCAACAGACATATATCCCGATCACACAAGACACGGGCCGGGCGAACCGGCCGAACTAGGAGAAAACACATGGCTTCGACTGCAAAGAAAATTCTGATCGTCCTGACATCGCATGACCAGCTGGGCGACACCGGAGAAAAGACCGGGTTCTGGCTCGAGGAGTTGGCCGCTCCGTATTACGTGTTCAAGGATGCCAGGGCCGAACTGACGCTGGCCTCGCCCAAAGGCGGGCAGCCGCCGCTGGACCCCAAAAGCAGCGCACCCGACAGCCAGACCGACGAAACCCGCCGGTTCGAGGCCGACCCCGAAGCGACGGCAGCATTGGCCAACACGGTCAAACTGTCCGAAGTGAACGCCCAGGACTATGACGCGATTTTCTATCCCGGTGGGCATGGGCCGCTGTGGGACCTGGTGTCGGATGAGAAATCGATTGATCTGATCGAGGCGTTCTGGTCGGCCGGGAAACCGGTCAGCGCCGTGTGTCACGCCCCGATCGTTCTGGCGCACACCAAGGCCGCGGACGGGTCGCCGCTGGTCAAGGGTCGTACCGTCACCGGCTTCACGAATGAAGAAGAAGACGCCGTCGGCCTGACGGATATCGTGCCTTTGCTGGTCGAGGATACGATGAAGGACCGGGGTGCGCAGTTCAGCAAGGTGGAGCCGTTCCAACCTCACGCGGTGCAGGACGGCAAACTGATCACCGGGCAGAACCCGGCTTCGTCCGCTGCGGTTGCGAGGAAAGTGCTTGAGGCGTTTGAGGCCTGAGGACGTTCAATGCGGAACAGGGCGGGGCGTGATGCGCCCCGCCCCTTCTTTGCGTCAGCTCGGCGCTTTGGTCTTGCGCAGATAGGGGAAGATCGTCTCGAACTCGCCGAACTTCTCCTTGGCTTCGTCATTCGAAACCGACGGCGGGATGATTACGTCTTCGCCCGGCACCCAGTTGGCCGGGGTAGCCACGCCCTTGGCGCTCATTTGCAGGCCGTCCAGCGCGCGCAGGATCTCGGCAAAGTTTCGGCCCACGGTCATCGGATAGGTCATCGACAGTTTCAGCTGCTTGTCCGGCCCGATGATGAAGACCGAGCGCACCGTGGCGCTGTCTGCCGGGGTGCGGCCGTCGGGCAGATACGCCTCGGCCGGCAGCATGTCGAAGGCCTTGGACACTGCCAGTCCGTCATCGGCGATGATCGGAAAGCCAGGGTTGGCCTTGCCATAGGCCTCGATGTCTTTCTTCCACTTCTTGTGGTCCTCGACCCCATCGACCGAAACACCGATCACCTTGGTGTTGCGCTTGGCCCATTCGTCGTTCAACTGCGCCACGGCCGAGAACTCGGTGGTGCAGACCGGAGTGAAATCCTTGGGGTGCGAGAACAGGATCGCCCAGCTGTCGCCGATCCAGTCGTGGAACTGGATGGTGCCCTGGTCCGTTTCAGCGGTGAAATTGGGGACGGTATCGTTGATGCGCAAACCCATGATGCATCTCCTTTCCTGTGAAAACCGAGTCGGTTGGTGCAAACCTAATCACTTTGCCCTCAGGTTAAACCATTGATGTGGTACAGCGGCAAAAAACGTGCGATCAATAATTTGATCAAATTTCCAGAATTGCCTTGCCCCAAGGGGGCCGCAGTGACAGAGTGCCCGGGAAAACCGACCGCGCGGTCGAATGAATGCGGATCAAGAGGACACGCCATGATCGAGAAACGCGACTTTTACATCAACGGCCAGTGGGTCGCCCCCAGCCAAGCCAGTGATTTCCATGTGATCGACCCCTCGACCGAGGAGCCCTGCACGGTGATTTCTTTGGGCGGTCAGGCCGATACCGACGCGGCCGTGGCGGCGGCCAAGGCGGCGCTGCCGGGCTGGATGGCCACGCCGGTCGAAGAGCGCATCGCGCTGGTGGAAAAGCTGATCGAGATCTACCCCACCCGTGCCGAAGACCTCGCGCAGGCGATGTCGATGGAGATGGGCGCACCGATCGACATGTCGCGCACCCAGCAGGTGGGCGCCGGGATATGGCACCTGAAGAATTTCATTCGAGCAGCCAAGAATTTCCAGTTCGAGCGCCCCCTGGGCGACCACGCCCCCAATGATCGGATCATCTACGAGGCGGTCGGCGTTGCCGCGCTGATCACCCCGTGGAACTGGCCGATGAACCAGATCACGCTCAAGGTGGGCGCGGCGGCGATCGCGGGCTGCACCATGGTTCTGAAACCGTCCGAGCAAAGCCCGCTGAACGCGATGATCTTTGCCGAGATGATGCACGAGGCGGGCTTCCCGCCGGGTGTCTTCAACCTGGTGAACGGCGACGGCGTGGGCGTGGGTTCGCAACTGTCGGGGCATCCGGACGTCGACATGGTCAGCTTCACCGGCTCGACCCGTGCGGGCACGGCGATTTCCAAGAACGCCGCCGACACGCTCAAGAAGGTGCATCTGGAACTGGGCGGCAAGGGCGCCAACGTGATCTTTGCCGATGCCGATGACAAGGCGGTCAAGCGCGGCGTGCTGCACATGATGAACAACACCGGCCAGAGCTGCAACGCGCCCAGCCGGATGCTGGTGCAGCGCCCGATCTATGATCAAGCCGTGGAAACCGCGGCCGAGGTCGCCAATAAGGTCACCGTGGGCCCGGCGATGCAGGAAGGCCGCCATATCGGCCCCGTCGTGAACGAGCTGCAATGGACCAAGATCCAGGCCCTGATCACGAAAGGCATCGACGAGGGTGCGCGCCTGGTCGCCGGCGGTCCCGGTCGCCCTGAAGGGTTCAACAAAGGCTATTTCGTGCGCCCCACCGTGTTTGCCGACGCCAACAACCAGATGACCATCGCGCGCGAGGAGATCTTTGGCCCGGTCCTGACCATGATCCCCTTCGATACCGAGGAAGAGGCCATCGAGATCGCCAATGACACGCCCTATGGCCTGACCAACTATGTCCAGACGCAGGACGGCGCCCGCGCCAACCGCATGGCGCGCAAACTGCGCTCGGGCATGGTCGAGATGAACGGCCAGTCGCGCGCCGCCGGGTCGCCCTTTGGCGGCATGAAACAGTCCGGCAACGGGCGCGAAGGCGGTGTCTGGGGGCTGGAGGACTTTTTGGAGGTCAAGGCCGTCAGCGGCTGGACCCCGGAATAACCCCGGCACAGGAACGTTCAAAATGCGGGGCAAGGCGCGGGCAGGCACCTTGCCCCGTTTTCGTCAGGCCGGGCGTACCACCAGCTGCGGTTCGCCGTTCGACGTATGGCGGGCTGACCGACCGTCCCAGCCTATCTGACCGCTGACGCGCTGGCGAAAGGCCGAAAAGCTGTCAAAGGTCACCACGTCGACCGGGGTGTCGAACTGCAGGGTGATCCGCCGCTGCGCGCCGTCGCCCAGCATCGTCAGGCCGCGGATTTCCCCTGTGAAGGGCTGGCCCAGATAGGTGCCCTGCACGCGGTCTCCGACCTTCAGGTGCAGCCGGTTTCCGGCCATCGCGTGCATCGTATTCCAGTCGCGTGCGCCATGCTGATGGGCGATCATCTCAAGCGATTGCGCATGGCTCAGGGCCACGCCGGCACCACGCAGTTTCTCGCGCAGGCGTTTGGCCTGCACTTTCAGCTCGCCCACGGGGGCGATGGTTCGGATCTGTGTCATGTCTTGCCTCGTTTCCAGAAACGGGCGCGAGTATTGGACGGGGCTCGCCTTGCCATCCGCGCGCCGGGAAAGGGCAACAGATGTGGTTTGAACCGGGTTTCACCAAAGCCAAAGGGCCGCGAGCGGCAGGAGACCCGAACCTGCGCGCCTTTTGGCAGGCGCGAGACCCCAAGTCAATCAGGCATCGGCCTGCGCCGCCTCGTAGGCCAGCATGGCGCGTTTGACGGGCAACCCCCAGTGATAGCCGCCCAGGCCCCCCGATTTGCGCAGCGCGCGGTGGCACGGGATCAGCCAACTGACCGGGTTGCGGCCCACCGCCGTGCCCACTGCCCGCACCGCCTGCGGCGTGCCCACGGCCTGCGCGATCTGGGAATAGGTCGTCACCTGGCCCGAGGGGATCTGCATCAGCGCCTCCCACACCTTGATCTGCAAGGGTGAGCCGATCAGGTACAGCGGCGTCGGCTCCAGCCGGTCGCTGGCCGCGCCAAATGCCGACAGGACCCACGGGCGCAGGCGCATCGGATCCTCGACGTATTCCGCCAGGGGCCAGCGCGACAGCATGTCCTGCATCGCGGCCTCTTCGCCGGTCTCGGCGGCAAAGGCCATGCCGCAGATGCCCTTGGCCGTGCCCATCACCAACGCCGGGCCAAAGGGGCTTTCGAACCAGCCCCAATAGATGGTCAGCCCGGCCCCCTTGCGGGCATATTCGCCGGGGCTCATCGCCTCCCATTTCAGGAACAGGTCGTGCAGGCGGCCGCTGCCGGACAGACCGACGCTGTGCGCGGTCTCCAGCGTGGTGAACCGCTCGCGCAGCAGCGCCTTGGCATGGCCCAGCGTCAGGTACTGCTGGTAGCGTTTCGGCGACACGCCCGTCCAGCGCGAGAACAGGCGCTGGAAATGGGCGGGGCTCATGTCCATCTGGCGGGCCAGCTCTTCCAGCGACAGCGACTCACCGCCCTGGTCGATCAGATCGATCGCGCGCCGCATCACGTTGTAGTGGTAACCGGATTCGGATGTCTGGACGTTCATGGCATTCACCTTGCTGTGGCTTGTCCCATCCTAGCCGCGCTGGGCCCGACCGTGCGACCCGAAACTTGCGCATTGCCGGTGCAGCGGGCTTTGGGCTTGTCACCCGGCACCGCGGGCGGCATTAAGGCCCGGATGGCAAAGCAGCTTGATTATCACACGATCCGCGAGATCTTTACCCGGTTCCAGCAAGCCGACCCCGAACCCAAGGGCGAGCTTGAGCATGTGAACGTGTACACGCTGGTCGTCGCCGTGGCGCTGTCGGCGCAGGCGACCGATGCGGGCGTCAACAAGGCCACCCGCGCGCTGTTCAAGATCGCGGACACACCGCAGAAGATGCTCGACCTAGGCGAAGAGGGGCTGATCGAGCACATCAAGACCATCGGCCTGTTCCGCCAGAAGGCCAAGAACGTCATCAAGATGTCGCGCATCCTGGTCGAGGACTACGGCGGCGAGGTGCCCAACTCGCGCGCGGCGCTGCAGTCGCTGCCGGGCGTGGGGCGCAAGACCGCAAACGTCGTTCTGAACATGTGGTGGCGATACCCGGCGCAGGCGGTCGACACCCATATCTTTCGCGTCGGCAACCGCACGGGTATCTGCCCTGGCAAGGATGTGGATGCCGTGGAACGCGCCATCGAAGACAATATCCCCGTGGACTTTCAGCTTCACGCCCATCACTGGCTGATCTTGCACGGCCGGTACCACTGCAAGGCGCGCAAGCCGCAATGCGGCACCTGCCTGATCCGCGACCTGTGCCAATTCGAGGACAAGACCCTATGAAAACCTATCACCTGACCGGCATCGGCAACGCCGTTGTGGACGTCATCTCCCAGGCCGACGACAGCTTTCTCGAGATGATGGGGATCGAGAAGGGCATCATGCAGCTGATCGAGCGGGAACGCGGCGAGGTGCTGTATGCGGCCATGGAAAACCGGGTGCAGACGCCGGGCGGGTCGGTGGCCAACACCATCGCGGGCGCGGGTGCGCTGGGTCTGGATGCGGCCTTTATCGGGCGGGTGCATGATGATGCGCTGGGCCGGTTCTATGCCGATGCGATGAACGAAGACGGCGTGGATTTCGTGAACCCGCCGGTGCCGGGGGGCGAGCTGCCGACCTCGCGCTCGATGATCTTCGTCTCGCCCGATGGCGAACGGTCGATGAACACCTATCTGGGGATTTCCTCGGAACTGTCCTCGACGGACGTACCGGCCGAGGTGGCGGGCAACAGCCAGATCATGTTCCTCGAGGGGTATCTGTTCGACAAGGAAAAGGGCAAGACCGCCTTCCTCGAGGCCGCGCGCGACTGCCGCAACGGCGGCGGCAAGACCGGCATCGCCATCTCCGACCCATTCTGCGTCGAGCGTCACCGCACCGATTTCCTGCTGCTGATCGAACACGAGCTGGATTTCGTGATCGGCAACGAGGCCGAGATCAAATCCCTGTTCGAGACCGACGACCTGGAAGAGGCGCTGGCCAAGACCGCCGCGATCTGCCCGCTGGTGGTCTGCACCCGCTCGGGCGACGGGGTGACGGTTCTGCACGACGGCGCGCGCATCGATGTACCGGTCGAGAAAGTGGTGCCGGTGGACGCCACCGGCGCGGGCGACCAGTTCGCTGCCGGCTTCCTCTTCGGCATGGCGACGGGCCGCGACATGGAGACCTGCGCCAGAATAGGCAACGTCTGCGCCCGAGAAGTAATCAGCCATATCGGCCCGCGCCCCGAGGCGAACATGCTGGAACTGCTGCGGGGCGAAGGGTTGATTTGACACGGCCCACCCGCGCGCATGAACGCAACCGAGACCCTTCCACGATAAAAATGGAAAATAAGCGGGCAATGGGTTAGCCTTCCGCCGAAGGGTTTGGAAGCTGGGGCGGGGAACACATGGTCACCCAACGGTTGCTGGCGACGTTCGCATTGATCCTTGGGTTGACCGGTCCGGCCATGGCGGCCGATCGCACGGTCAATGTCCAGTTTCCTGCTGGAACCACCGGTACTTCGATTCGCGACGCCGTCGCGGGCCGGGATGCGGTGTCGTATCGCGTCGGCGCGGAGGCTGGGCAGACCATGCGCGTCGCGCTCAGCGCTTCGAATCCTGCGACCTATTTCAATATCTACGCGCCCGGCAACGGTCCGGGGGACGAGGCCATGGTCATCGGCGAATTCACCGATCCGTTGAACACCTGGTCCGGCGCCTTGCCGGTATCCGGCGAATACACTGTCGTCGTGTTCCAGTATCGCGCGGCAGCACGACGAGGTGAAAGTTCGGACTTCACCCTGGATATTTCGGTCACCGGGGAAACCGGTGACGTGATCCAATCAGACTTTGCTGACGGGTTGGCAGGCGGACCTGATTTCTACCAGGTCAACGTGGCAGGCGGCGGTTCGCTGAACCTGCGCGCGAGCTCATCGGCGGGTGCTGCGGTGGTAACACGCCTGACGAACGGGCAGAACCTGCGCAATCTGGGTTGCCGCATGGCAGAGGGCCTCCGCTGGTGCCGCGTCGCAACCTTGGCCGATCCCGGCATCGAAGGTTGGGCGGCCGGCGATTACCTGATCGAGGGGTCCGGTGGGGCAACCGTCGGACAATCCTCAGAAAATGGCTCTGAGCGGGTGCAATTTGCCCCCGGTTCCACCGGCTCCGAATTGACCGCGGCCCTGGCCCCCGGCGAATCGCGCCGCTACCTGGTGGGCGCCAGCGCGGATCAGTTTCTGTATGTGCGTGTGGCGCCACAGGGCCAGCCGATCTCTTACCAGATATTCAATCCTGACGGTTCGTTCCTGCTGGACCAGATTTCCAGCGACAAGGAATACCGTGGGCAGCTTTGGCAATCCGGAGATCACGTGATCGAGGTGATCAACCGCACAGATGCAAATTTAACTTACTACTTGATCATCGGCGTCGAATGAAATTGCGACCAAAACGGGAGGACAAAATGAAACACCTGTCAGCGATCGTGGCGATTGGCGCCGCAACAGCCTTGAGTGCCTGCATGGATGACAACGGCGGTGCGGCCACGTCCGCGGCCCCGACCGCGGCCGAGCAAGCCTGTTTGCGTGATGTGACCGCGACCACCAACAACCCCGACGTTGTACTCCTTGGGTCCGAGTTCTCAGAGGCCGGAACTCTGGTTCGCGTCGGCGTCGGACCGGATCGCGCACCCTGGCAATGCATCGCGTACACCGATGGATCAACCGCCGGGATCGAATCGCTGACCAACGAAGGCACCTTGTGACGCCGCATTTCAGGATCGGACTGACGGGCAAGACGGGAGCCAGCAATGCACTATGATCTGATGCACGCCGTGGTGACCGGCCTGATCGTGTTTGTGGTCATGTGGGTCTTCCGCAAGGCGGGCTGGAACGACGGCAAACGGTTTGACTGGCGTATGGTCGTCACCGTGGCAGTGGTCGTCTTTCTGTTCAACCTGATCTGGCCGGTATAATACCCGGCTTGCTGGTCACCGGTCGGGCGTCGTCCAGTCCGTCTGGACCGACTCGCGCCGGCTGAGCCGCAGGGCAAGGCCGATGGCCACGCCGACGCCGATGGCCACCGTCAGGTCGATGAAGACGGTCAGCACCATGGTCAGAACCAGCAGCGCCCGGTCGCTGGGTCGGGCGCGGGCGTATTCGCCCCATTTGTGCGGCTCGCTCATGTTCCAGGCCGTGATCATCAGCAGCGCGGCCAATGCCGGCATGGCCAGATAGCCCGCCGCCGGGGCCGCAACCAGCATGATCAGCAGGATCGTCAGCGCGTGGATGATGCCCGCAACCGGCGTCTTGCCGCCCGCCTTGACGTTCGTCGCCGTGCGCGCGATGGCCCCGGTGGCCGGCAACCCTCCGAACAGGGCCGAGGCGATGTTGGCCGCACCCTGCGCCGTCAACTCGGCGTTGGGACTGTGCTGCCCACCGATCATCCGGTCGGCGACCATGGCCGAAAGCAGCGATTCCACCCCCGCCAGAAAGGCGATCACGACCGCCGAGGGGAACAGCTCGACAAAGCGCGACAGCGAGAGGTCGGGCAGCTGGGGCACAGGCAGGGTCGAGGGCAGATCACCGAACCGCGAATGAATCGTGTCGACCCCCAGCCCCATCAACGCGACCAGCGCCGAAGCAACGCCCACCGCAATGATCAGCCCCGGAAATCGTGGCGCGATCCGGCGAAAGGCCACGATCAGAACGGCCGCCAGCAGGGCGATTCCCGTGGCCGGCAGGTTCAGCGTGTCGCGCGCGTCCCATAGCGCGGGTACTTTCTCAAGAAATTCGGCGGGCAGATTTTGAATCGACAGGCCGAAGAAATCCTTGATCTGGCTGGTGGCGATGATGACGGCGATGCCGATGGTAAAGCCGTTGACAACGGCCTCGGGCACGAATGAGATCAATCGCCCGGCCCGGAAATAACCCGCGATCAGCAGGATGAACCCCGCCATGAAGGTGGCCATGACCAACCCGTCATATCCGTGTTCGGCAATCACGCCGAACACCACCACGATGAAGGCGCCGGTCGGGCCTCCGATCTGGACCCGGCTGCCCCCCAGCGCCGAAATGACGAACCCCGCGACGATGGCCGTGACCAACCCCTGCGCCGGGTCCGCGCCCGAGGCGATGGCGATCGCCAGGCTCAGCGGCAGGGCCACCATGGCAACCGAAATCCCGGCGATCAGATCCGCCGTAAACTGAGCCATGTCATAGGTTTTGAGCGTCGTCAGAATCTTTGGCTGGCGCATGAAATCCACCATCCGCAAAAGGCCGCTACTGCTGCGCGGCCCGGGAAACGCGCCAGATTTGCGCCGATTTATGCACCGGGTCAAGTGCGGCAGGTGTGCGCAGTCGATGCGCGCGGTCCACCCGGGAACCACCGACGAAACAGTGTGTCTTGACACTGGCTTTCAGGCAGGCGACCCGCCGATTTTTCTGGCGGGCTTGGCCCGAACGTCGCTATGCTCTCGGCATCAAAAAATGGGAGGCTGTCATGAGAGCAATGCTGTTCACGACGGGATCGCCATTTGCACGGGCGGTCAGGATCGTTCTGGACGAGCTTTCGCTGGATTTCGAAAGGCGAGAGGAGATCACCACGCCCAGCGCCGAGCAACGCGCGCAGGCAACTCCGACATTGCAGGTGCCGACATTCTGGGATGGCGATCTTGTGCTGTGGGAAAGCGGCACCATCGTCGAATACCTGCTGGCGACCTATCCGGACAGGCCGGAGGCTGCGCCCAAGCTGGCGCCCTTTGCCTATCGGCCCGGGGACGCGCAGTGGCAGGACAAGCTGGTGTTCTCGACCATCCAGACCTTCGGAAACGCGGCCACGACCATCTCGCAAATGAAATGGTCCGGCGTCAGCGTGGACCGGAACGCGCATCTGCAGCGGTCGGCCGAGAAGCTGAGCCACATCCTGGGATGGCTGGAGGACCGGCTGACCGGCGAGGACGGATTCGTGCCGGGCTACCTGTCGATGCAGGACATCTTTCTGGCCGCCCATGTGCGTTTCGTGCAGGCCCGGCCGCTTGGGTTGGATCTGGAGCTGGACAGGTACGGCAAGGTTTCGGCTCTGCTCGACCGGCTGGATGCGCGCGACAGTTTCAAGGCAAACCCGATCTGGTGGTGGGAGCCGGGCGTCATAGGCTATGAGCCCGACGGCACGCCTGTCTACGCAAAACAGAATGCCTGAGCCGGGACGCCGGAGCGGAGTTGCGGCGGCCCGATTTAGCGCAGATACCCACGAAAAGCCTCCATGACGCGCTCGTAGACCTCGCGCTTGAAGGGCACGATCTCGGCGATCAACCGTTCCGGGTCCTGCCATTTCCAGCGGGTGAACTCGGGGTGGTCGGTCTGAATGTCGATCTGGTCGTCGGTCCCCAGGAACCGCAGCAGGAACCATTTCTGCTCCTGCCCACGATAACGGCCCTTCCAGATGTGGGGCACGATGTCGTGCGGCAGGTCATAGGGCAGCCAGCCGTCGGTCTCGGCCACGATTTCCACGAGGTCGGGGGTGACGCCGATTTCCTCCTGCAATTCGCGCAGGGCCGCCGCGCGCGGAGATTCACCCTCGTCCACGCCGCCCTGGGGCATCTGCCAGGCGTCCTCGAACCGGTCGTTGCGCTGGCCGACGAAGATCTGGCCCTGATCGTTCATCAGCATCAGGCCCACGCAGGGGCGGTAGGGCAGTTTGGCGATCTGTTCTGGGGTCATGGGCGGGCCTCGTGATGTGGTTGGCCAAGCTGTAGCAACTGGCAAAGCGGCGGCAAAGGGGGTGACGTCAGGTTTCGCGTGACACCGGCGCGGTGCGGCGCGATTGTCGGCCCCGAATTGAGGGAGAGTTTCAAGATGACTGCGTACCCGAACCTGCTGGCCCCGCTGGATCTGGGCTTTACCACGTTGAAGAACCGGGTCCTGATGGGCTCGATGCATACCGGGCTGGAGGAAACCGGCGACTGGAACCGGGTGGCCGAATTCTATGCCTCGCGCGCACGCGGTGGCGTGGCGCTGATGGTGACGGGCGGCATCGGGCCGAACCTCGAAGGCTCGGTCCTGCCCGGCGCTGCGATGATGGCCAGCGACAAGGATGTGGCCAATCATTCCGTCGTCACCGACCGGGTGCATCAGGCGGGCGGCAAGATCGCCATGCAGATCCTGCATGCGGGCCGCTATGCCTATGGGCCGAAATGCGTGGCCCCCAGCCCAGTGAAATCGCCGATCTCGCCCTTCCCCCCCAACGAGTTGGACGAAGAGGGCATCGAGAAGCAGATCAGTGACATCGTTAACGCCGCCGTGCTGGCCCAGAAGGCGGGCTATGACGGGGTCGAGATCATGGGGTCCGAGGGGTATTTCATCAACCAGTTCCTGGTGACCCATACCAACAAGCGCACCGACCGCTGGGGCGGGTCCTATGAGAACCGGATGCGCCTGCCGCTGGAAATCGTGCGCCGCACCCGCGAGGCGGTGGGCACCGATTTCATCATCATCTACCGCCTGTCGATGATCGACCTTGTGCCCAATGGCTCGACCCATGAAGAGGTGGTGCAACTGGCGCAAGCGGTCGAGAAGGCCGGGGCGACGATCATCAACACTGGCATCGGCTGGCACGAGGCGCGGATTCCCACAATCGCCACCAGCGTCCCGCGCGCGGCCTTTGCCTGGGTGACGAAGAAGCTGATGGGCAAGGTGGGGATTCCGGTCATCACCTCGAACCGGATCAACACGCCCGAAGTGGCCGAAGAAGTGCTGTCGACCGGCTGTGCCGACATGGTCTCGCTGGCGCGGCCGATGCTGGCGGATGCGGATTTCGTGGCCAAGGCGATGGCTGGTGAATCGGCCAAGATCGCGCCCTGCATCGCCTGCAACCAGGCCTGCCTGGATCACACCTTCAGCGGCAAGTTGACCTCCTGCCTGGTAAACCCGCGCGCCTGCCACGAGACCGAGCTGGTGATCGAAAAGGCCGCCGCGCCCAAGCGCGTGGCCATCGTGGGCGCGGGTCCGGCGGGCCTGTCCACCGCGATGACGGCGGCTGAACGCGGCCATGACGTGACCGTGTTCGACAAGGCCGACGAGATCGGCGGCCAGCTGAACATGGCCAAGCAGGTGCCGGGCAAGGAAGAGTTCTGGGGCTTGGTGGACTGGTATCGCACCATGCTGGACACGCTGGGCGTCACTGTGGAACTGGGCCGCGCGGTTGGCGCCGACGATCTGACCGGTTTCGACGAGGTGGTGATCGCCACCGGCGTCAACCCGCGCGACCCGCAGATCCCCGGCAAGGACCGCGACAATGTCGTGAACTATATCGACGTGCTGCGCGACAAGGCCCCGGTGGGCAAATCGGTGGCCGTGATCGGCGCCGGCGGCATCGGCTTCGACGTGTCGGAATACCTGCTCGAGGAAGGCCACTCGCCCACCACCGACCTGCCCTTGTGGATGAAGGAATGGGGCGTCGCCGACCCTGAACAACACCGCTCGGGCCTGGCGCCCGAAGGCCCGCAGCCCGAGGCGCCCAAGCGGCAGGTCACGCTGCTTCAACGCAAGAAGCAGTCGCATGGCAAGGGGCTGGGCAAGACCACCGGCTGGATCCACCGCGCGACGCTGAAGATGAAGGACGTGAACTTCGTGGGCGGCGTGAACTACGAGCGCATCGACGACGAGGGGCTGCATGTCTCATTCGGAGAAGAGCGCGCGGACCCGACGGTTATCAAAGCCGAAACGATTGTCCTTTGTGCCGGACAGGTGCCCGAGCGGTCGTTGGCCGATGCACTGATCGAACGCGGGATCACCCCGCATGTGATCGGCGGCGCGGATGTGGCCGCGGAACTGGATGCCAAGCGGGCGATCAACCAGGGCACGCGGCTGGCCGCTGCACTTTAGGGAAGACCCGTTCCGTCCACTGCCCCAAGGCGAGAACACCCAGACAAAAGAAAGCCACCCGAACGATGCCCGGGTGGCTTTTTTGAGAGTTGAGCCAATTCCCCGCCTTAAACGGAAAAAGTCAGACCTGTCTCGTCCTCGAACAGTGCCAGGTATTCCTGGTAGTCCCGAAAGGCGCGGCGCAGAAGAATTTGTGACGCTGGCTTCGCGCGCCAGGGCTTCTTGCCCCCGATATAGTGCCACATCTTCGGGTTTCGGCTTGCCTGTTTCAGTTGGTCTCGAAATTCGGCAGAGGTATGCCGGAATTTCGGACTGTGCGCGTCGTACCAAATCTGCGGCCGCGTGTTCCATTGCTGATGGAGTCTGAGCCACTGACCCGCAAAAATCTGGTTCATCCGATCCTGCTCGGGCAGGTCGTGGATATGCGGGATCAGCTTGTCGAAATCGCCCAGCTCCTTGCCCGCGGGTGAATTCCGGATCGCTTCGCAATCCATCAGAAGGATGCCCGCGTTGAAGTAGTTCTCGCCGGGCAGAAAGCCCAACCGGATGCTGCGCAAAACGCGCGTCACCGACTTTTGGTGTTCGTGCCCCGGCCTCAGAACACTCTGAAGGGATGGGCGCAGAAAGTGGCCTTCGCCCAAGGTGACCAATCCCATGTCGACACAGGCCCCGATCCCGTGGCCATTCATGTCGAGATCCTGCAACTCGCAGACATCGCCCAGCACAAGAGTGTCGGCGTCAATGAACAGACACCGGCCCGAAAAGAAGTCTGGCAGAAACAACGGCAGCAGCGTGATTTTCGGGTATTTCGTCTTGAACTCTGAAAATCGGCCGAGCGACTCGGACTGGAACTCCCGGTAGCGGACCGTGCCGTTATCGACGGCGCGGTCCAGCTGTTCGACGGCTGCGATGTCCTGTGCGGTGAAATCCTGACCGAAAATGGTAACGTCAACAGGCCGGCTGGCGTTCTTGACCACGGAATAGGCCGACAGCAATGCGGGATACAGAAAGTTCCGGTCGACCCCAAAAACAACGTTCATTCAAATACCATGGCTCCGCCCCTGATCGGGATCGTGTATAGGCTAGGCAAGCACATGCAATCAAACCGAAACCGTCCCGCCGCTGTCGGCGGGTTGGTCCCGGCGCTGCGGTTGGTCGGTACGGGTTACTCCACGGTGATCGTTATCACCTCGGAAACGATCGGCGTCGCGTGAGGCACATGACCCGCATCGCCCAGGACCAGTTGCAACGTGTGCGTCCCGGGGGCAAGCTCCAACGTGACTTCGGTCTGACCACCGCCAAAGTGCAGGTGGTTGTCATCAGCCGGCAGTCCATAGGCCAATTCGTCGGCCCCGTCCTCACCCTGACCCAATGGGGGGCGATCGATCAGCAAATGGTGATGGCCGGTGTTTTCCTTTTCGGTCCCGGCTGGCGCAACGCCCATACCGCGGAGGCCAAAGACCACCGTCACCGGCGACGTTACCGTGTCGCCGTCCGACAGGTTGACGAAATAGACCTCGGCGTCCGGGTTCGATGGCGTCTCCCCTCCGGCCCAGGCCAAGGGGGCAAACAGGCAAAAAATAGTTGCTAGAATGGCTTTCATGATCTCCTCCCTGGTCACAAAAATGCCATTCTGACTTTAGCACGTTGCGAGAAATTACCAGAAAAGAACACGCAAACAGGGGGCGGATGCAGGAGGGAAACCACTGTTTCCGCGTTTCCGAAGCGCAAACGATCCGATTCAAAACCCTGATATTATCCCATGTCTGCCTAGTTTCCGCCCAGATTGGAGGCGATGGTCGGTCAACGAACAGACGACCTGGGGAACGAGAATGGACCGACTGACAGAAATGGAGGCCTTCGCCAACGTGGTGGACCAAGGTGGTTTCACCGACGCGGCCAAAAAGATGGGCATTTCCAAATCAGCCGTGTCAAAGCACGTGTCGAGCTTGGAGGCCCGCTTGGGCGCGCGTTTGCTGAACCGCACGACGCGCCGCGTGTCGCCGACCGAGATCGGGCTGGCCTATTACGACCGCGCACGCCGCGTGCTGAATGATGCAGGCGAAGCCGACGCGCTGGTGACGTCGATGCAATCGGCGCCTTCGGGTCTGCTGCGCATCAGTGTGGCCACTGATTTCGGGGTGAACCACCTGTCACCCGTTCTTTCGGGTTTCCTGGCGGCCTATCCCGACATCACCGTGAACATGGTCTTGAACAATCGCTATGTCGAACTGATTTCCGAAGGGTTCGACGTGGCCGTGCGTATCGGCGAACTGGAAGACAGCACCCTGCGCGCGCGCAAGCTGACCGAAACGGTCAAACGCATGGTTGCGGCCCCCAGCTATATCGAGAAGTTCGGGCGCCCGGCAAAGATCGATGACCTCAACGAACACAAGCTGCTGCATTACTCCAGCCAGTCCTCGGGCAACGTCTGGAAGTTGACTGCGCCCTCGGGCGAAAAGAGGCAGGTGCGCACGGCCGGTTGGCTGAGCGTGAACGACGGACAATCCCTGTTGAATGCGGCGATCTCGGGCCTCGGAATCGCTTATCTGCCCAGCTATCTTTACGCGGACGCGCTGAAATCCGGCCAGGTGGTCGACGCGATGCCATCGTTGCCGGACGAGGTTCAGGGCGTCTATGCGGTGTACCCGCCGGGCCGGTTCACCCAGCCCAAGGTGCGGGCGTTCATTGATTTCCTTGTCGAGTCCTTTGCCGAAAAAGGTCCGATGGATTGGTAAGACCTCCCAGTGAAGACTGACCGGCCCGCGCAGTTTGCGCGGGCTTTTTTATGGTCAGTTCAACAGCAGAACAGCCTCGACCCGGCGGTTCTGTTCGCGCCCATCCGGGGTTGCGTTCGAAACGATCGGGGCGAGGTAGCCGACGCCCTGCGCCTGCACGCGGTCTTCGGCCACTCCATGTGCCTCGATCAATCGCGCACGGACAGCCTGAGCGCGGCGTGTGCTGACCTCGATATTGGCCTGCAGGTCGCCGGTGTCGTCGGTGTGCCCAACCAGCGCCAGCCGCGCGCCGGGGGTCTCGGCCAGGTAGCCAGCCAGCAGGCCCAGCGACTCGAACGGCCCGGCCCCCAAGGCGACCTCACCCGTCTCAAAGCTGAGATCGCCGAGTATCACGTGTCCATCCCGTACCAGGCTGGCAACCAGCCCGTCGCCGCCAATCACCGTTTCCTCGACCACCAGCGGCGGTGGGGTCTGACCCTTCGGAGTGACGCGGATCATCTGCACATACCCGTCGGGCGGGTTTCGGCTGATCAGCAAGGTCAGGGCTTCGGCTCCACGAGTGGCTGACAGAAATCGATAGTCATTGATTGCGACATACATGTCGGGCGTCGGCACCACCTCGGTTCCAAAGCGGAAGTCGAACCCACCGCAAGTGCGGGCCTCACATTCAAAAGTGATCTCGAAACCCTGCGCCCTGAGCTGATCCCGCAGCGGGTCGAGGATCTGCAGCGTCGTGCTGGAACCGGCCTGCAACCGCCATGTGGTGCGCTCGATCCGGCCTTCGACCGTGCGCGCGGGAACGGCGTTGTCTGCAAACGGGCCGGTCGGCAATTGGTAGCTGTCCAGCGGGCTGACGCGCTGGCTGATTTGTCGCGCGCTCGCAGGCAGCGACAGGTCCTGCGCCGCCACTGGACCCGCGATCAGACAGAAAAGAAGGACAGCAAATCGGGTCATCGAAACTGCGCGTGATACTCGTCATTGGGCACCATCGCCGTGGCACTGGCGACCCGGTTGGACATGTTGAAGAAGCCCGCAACATTTGCGATGTCCCAGATGTCGCGGTCGGTGAACCCCGCATCGCGCAGGCGCTGGCGGTCCGGTTCCTCGATCTCGGCGCTGGCGGTGGTCATCTTTGCGGCGAAGTCCAACATTGCGCGCTGGCGGGCATCCAGCGGCGCCACACGGTAGTTCATCACCAGCATTTCACCCAGCTTGGGATCACCTGACAGCTGCCGCACGGCGGCACCATGGGCCACCAGGCAATAGAAGCACCGATTGATCGACGAAACCACGACCGCGATCATCTCACGTTCCAGCTTGCTGAGCCCGCTGTCCGCCAGCATCAAGTCATTGTACATGCCCGTGAACGCGTTCAGCTTGTCGATGTCAAAGGCGTTTGCCTTCAGTACGTTCGGGACCATGCCCAGCTTCTCGACGCAGATATCGAAGTATTTCTGCGTCTCGGGCGGCAGCGGATCCACCATTGGCAGGTCAAGCGCGGTGGGCATGTCTCGATCGGTCACGTCTGTCTCCTCTCAGACCAGCTGGCGATAGTGATACTCTCCGACGCGCTCCATCCCCAGAGAGTGGTAGAGCGCGTTGGCGCCGGTATTGGCCTTGGTGCAGATCACGCTAAGGGTATGCGCGCCATTGTCCAGCGCCCAAAAGGCCGCGGCGCGCATTGCCCATTGGCCCAGCCCCTGCCGTCGGTGGGCGGGTACGATCTCAAGCGCGTGCAGCATGGCGATACCATCATGTATGGCGACATAAGCGGTGCCGGCCGGTTGATCGCGGTGACGCAGCAACAGTCCGGTTTTCGGACCTGTTGCCCGTTCCATCACGGCCAGCCGGGCAGGCCCGATGCCACCTTGGGCCCAGATTTCGCGCATGATTGCCAACGGCTCCCACAGGCAGAACACCGTGACCGGTGGGACCGGCTGGTCCGTCAGCTGTGAGACCGGGCAGGCATAGATGTTGACCGGGTCCAGGACCTCGTATCCGCGTTGCGCCAGTATTTCGTCCAGGTCCGCGTCGTGGCGGCGCAGGCAGAAGATGCGCTTTTGGCCCATCGCAAGCAGGACCGCCTCGGCCGCCTCGATGTCGGTCGCTGTGACCGGGCCGGTACGGCTGGCCGCCGATACGCGTGATCCACCGCCCTGCCCTTCGCGCAGCAGAAACGGACCCAATTGCTCATACCGTGCGGCGGGCCAGGTGCCGTCGACCACTGCCGCCCAGTCTACCGTCACAGGCCAAGCTCCTTGGCCAGTCGCGTCGTGACCGCATCGATACGCGACCCGTCAGTGCCCCGAACAACCACGTTGGCCCCGAAGACGCCGTTGATCTGGAACGGGTAACAGCCGATCGAAACGTCGCTGAATTCCTCGGCCACGGCGGCCAGGGTCGCCGCGATGTCGCCTTCTCCCCGGTTGACCCGCAAGGTCTGCGACAACAGCGGTTTTCCTCCGGTCAGGGTGGGCAGCACACTGGCCACCATCGCCTGGAACACCAATGGGACGCCGGCCATCACATGGACATTACCCAGCGTGAACCCTGGCGCGGTGGAAACCGGGTTGTCGATCAGCGTTGCCCCGTCAGGGATGCGCGCCATGCGCAGGCGCGCTTCGTTCAGCTCCAGCCCCGATTGGTCGTAATGCGCCTGCAGCAGGGCGCGGGCATCGTCGCGCACATCGATATGCGCCCCGAACGCGCGGGCGATGCAATCGGCGGTGATGTCGTCATGGGTCGGGCCGATGCCCCCGCTGGTGAACACATGGTCATAGCCCTGCGACAGCGCCGTGACGGCGGCCTCGATCGCCGGTGCCTCGTCGCTGACGATGCGGACCTCTTTCAGATCGATGCCGTGTTTGGTCAGCTCCTGCGCCAGATAATGCATGTTGGCGTCGCGGGTTCGGCCGGACAGGATTTCATCCCCGATCACCTGCATTGCAGCGGTTGGGTTGGGCATGGCACGCTCTCCTCTTGATCGACCTTTGCGGCAGGTATAGGCCCGGAACCATGCGCTTTCAAACCCCTCTTGTGCCCGCCCGCCTGATCCGCCGCTATAAACGCTTTCTGGCCGACTGCAGGCTTGAGGACGGGCGCGAGGTGACGGCCCATTGCGCCAATCCGGGTTCGATGATGGGTCTGGCCGAACCGGGCGAAAAGATCTGGCTTGAGCCTAATGAAGACCCGAAGAAAAAGCTCAAATACGGCTGGCGGCTGGTCGATCATGAAAACGGCCATTTCACCGGGGTCGATACTTCGGTGCCCAACCGGGCCTTGCGCGCTGCGCTCCAAGCCCGGGAGATCCCCGCATTTGCCGCCTATGAAACCGTGCGGCCCGAGGTCAGATACGGCCAGAACAGCCGCATCGACTTTTTGCTTTCGCAACCCGGGCTGCCCGACGCCTATGTCGAGGTCAAAAGCGTGACCCTGTCGCGCGAACCGGGGCTGGCCGAGTTTCCCGACAGCGTCACCGCACGGGGCACCAAGCATCTGGGGGAACTGGCCGAAATGGCGGCGCAAGGACACCGGGCCATCATGCTCTACCTTGTTCAGCGCACGGATTGCCGCAAATTTGCGTTGGCCGCCGATATCGACCCGGCCTATGCGGCAGCGTTTGCGACTGCCCGGGCCAATGGGGTTGAACACGTGGTCTGTGGTACGCGCATTTCACCGGATGGCGTCTGGGTTCAGCCGCAGGCGACGATCTCCAGCGACTGAACGCCGGTCGATTTCCGCCGGATGGCGATTCAATCGGGGACGACGGCGTCGACCTCGATTTCAACCAGCCATTCGGGATTTACGAACCGGTTGATCGCCATGATCGTGTCCACGGGTCGAGCGTCCAGACAGTACAGCTTGCGGGCCTCGATCGCCTGCTTCCAATTGTCGATATCGGTCAAGATCACGCGGGTTCGAACGATGTCCTGCAAACCCGATCCGGCACGCTCCAGCGCATCCTTGATGATCTCAAAGCACTGCTTGGTCTGCAAATAGACGTCCCCGATCCCGACTGTCTTACCTTGCGCATCGACCGGGGCGGTCCCCCCGACCGCGATGAAATTCCCTACGCGAACGGCGCGGCTGAAGCCGACGACCGCCTCCATGGGGTTTCCATTCGATATCAGTTCCCGTTTCTGCGACATTCATCCGGCTCCTCTCTTCCCGACCAAATGAGTCTCTGTACATTCATTTGGCCTCAAATCCGGGCATCGGTCGAGGCCTTTTGACGCCAGGCCGGACCACCCGCGCAAAACGCGGCAACGTCCCTTGACGTTTCGCCCCCCGCATCCAAATTCAGATCAGGGCGGGCACCCGCGACCCTGCGCCCTCTGGTACTTTCTGCACAAGCAGCTTAGAAGGGATGCTGCGCAGAATTTTTTGGAGCCCCGCACGAATGAAAGAGCATCGTGGCCGTCTGACGAAGGACGGTATCCGCATCTACGAACAGGCTGACTTTGCCGGCATGCACGCGGCAGGGGCTCTGGCGGCGCGCATCCTCGATGACATTGCCGAGCATGTCTTTCCCGGCCAGACCACGGGCGAGATCGACCGGATCATCACCCAGATGGTCGAGGACGCCGGCGCGAAATCGGCCACCATCGGTTACAAAGGCTATCAGCACGCCAGCTGCATCAGCGTGAACCACGTGGTCTGCCACGGGATTCCCGGGGACAAGAAGCTCAAGGATGGCGACATCCTGAATATCGACGTGACCGTGATCGTCGACGGCTGGTTCGGCGACACGTCGCGCATGTACGTGGCCGGAAAGCTGCCGCGCAAGGCCGAGCGGCTGATCCAGGTGACCCACGACGCCCTGTTCAAAGGCATTGAGATGGTCAAGCCGGGCAACACCTTCGGTGACATTGGCCACGCGATCCAGTCTTATGTCGAAGCCCACCGCATGAGCGTGGTGCGCGATTTCTGCGGGCACGGGCTTGGCCGCGTGTTCCACGCGCCGCCCAACGTGCTGCACTATGGCCGCCCGGGCACCGGCGCGGTTCTGGAAGAAGGCATGTTCTTCACCATCGAGCCGATGGTGAATTTGGGCCGCCCCGAGACCAAGACGCTGGCCGATGACTGGACCGCCGTGACCCGCGACAAGTCGCTGTCGGCGCAGTTCGAGCATTCGGTGGGTGTGACAGCGGACGGGGTCGAGATCTTTACCCTGTCACCGGGCGGCAAGTTCCACCCGACCTATTCCTCCTGATCGGCGGCCTGATCGCGCAGAAGCTTCAGCAGCAGGGTGTCCGGGCCCCATGACGTCACCGCGTCCTGAATGAAGACGGGTGCGGGCCGAGGCCGTGGCTCGGGTCCTGAGGTGGCCTGCGCCTCGAACCGGGCGGGCCAGAGTGGGCGTGAAAGTGCGCGGTCCATAACCGCAGTCTAGCACAGGCCGGTCAATGACCCAAAAGCCGCGGCGCGTCCTTCATGTCACGGATGACTTCAGCCCCGAGCCCGGCCAGGCGCGCGCCGTCATCGTGCGGCGCATAGGCAAGGCACCTCATCCGGGCCCGGATCGCGGCGGTCACACCGTTCGCACTGTCCTCGATGACGACGGGCGACTTCGCACCGAAATGTCGGGCCGCGGTCTGGAACAACCCCGGCTCGGGCTTGGCGCTGCCGACCTCATGGGCCGAGAAGATCGCACCCTGGAACCTGTCCCACAGCCCGTTCTGGCCCAGGGTGATCTGCATCTTCTCGCGACGCCCGTTCGAGGCCACACAGAATGGAGTGCGCTGTTCGTCCAGATGGCGCAGCAACTCGGGGATTCCCGGAATCACGGGAACACCCGCGCGCAGCACATCATAGATCTGCGCATAGATCTGCTCGGTCCAGTCATCGGGCAGGTCAGCGCCCATCTTGCGCGCCGTGTCCCGGACGCCCGACATGGTGCCGCCCACGAACATGGACATGCAGTCTTGCAGCGACAGGTTCAGCCCATACCCGGCCAGGTTGTCGACCATCACTTGATTGGAGATCGTTTCACTGTCGACCAGCACACCGTCGCAATCAAAGATTACCAGATCATGCATGCGTTACGTCCCGCCACATCAGCGAGATATGGGTGTCGCCGTATTTGCGCGCATCGTGCAGCGTGAAGCCTTCGGGCGGGGCCATCGGGGCGTTCTCTTCCCAGACCACCAGCGCGCCCTCGGCCAGCCAGCCGCCCTTCAGCGCCGCCGCCAGCGCCTTTTGCCCCATTTCCTTGCCATAGGGCGGGTCGAGGAAGATCAGGTCGAACGGCGCGCCGGGATTGTCGCCTAGCCGTGTCGCGTCGCGGCGGATCAGGGCGGTGCGGTCGGCGCTGCGGGTCAGGTCGATATTCTTGCGGATCAGACCCTGCGCCACGCGCCCGTCATCGACGAAGGTCACATGCCCGGCTCCACGCGACAGCGCCTCGAGGCCCAGCGCGCCGGTGCCGGCGAACAGGTCCAGCACCCGCAGCCCGCCGAAATCGATCAGGTGGTTCAGCACGTTGAACAGGCTTTCGCGCACCCGGTCGGTGGTGGGGCGCAGATGCGCGCCCGCATCCCCCTTGCCGACCGAGGCCAGCGCCCTGCCCCGGAAATCTCCGGCGATGATCCTCACGCCTTGAGCAGCGGTTTCAGATCCGCTGCGGGGTCGGCCACCACCGCCGGATCCGCGGTTTTCCCTGCGTCGATCAGGCGCTTGCCGACCATATAGGCGCGCGGGTCGTTCATCGCATCCACGGCCAGCAGCTGATCGCCCTGGTAATACCAGAACGAGGTGGTCGCTCCCTCGCCCGGACGGGTTACGACCCGGTCGTAGCCGGTGTTCAGCCCGGCGATCTGCAGCTTCACGTCGTACTGGTCCGACCAGAACCAGGGCGTGGCCACGTAATCCTTGCCCGCGCCCAGCATGTTCTGCGCCAGCACCTCGGCCTGGTCGATGGCATTGGGCACGCTTTCCAACCGGATGCGTCGGCCCTTGTAGGGGAACGAGGCGCAGTCGCCCGCCGCCCAGATATCGGCGGCAGAGGTGCGGCCCTGCACATCGGTTTTGATACCGTTTTCGATGGCAAGCCCGGCCGCTTCGGCCAGTTCGGTGGCCGGAGCGATGCCCACGCCGACCACCACGAAATCGACCTCGAGTTCGGTCCCGTCGCCCAGCACCGCGCCGGTGACCTTGCCATTCTCGCCGGTGATCCGGTCCAGCCCTACGCCTTCGCGGATGTCCACGCCATGCGCGCTGTGCAGTGCGCGGAAATAGTCGCTGGTCTCGGGGGCCGCGACACGCTGCAGGATGCGGTCAGCCATCTCGACCAGCGTCACCTGCACGCCGCGTTTGGCGCAGACCGCCGCGGCCTCGAGCCCGATATAACCGCCGCCCACGATCAGCGCCCGCGCGCCTTGGGTGACGGCGGGGGCCATCGCGTCCACATCGGCCAGCGTGCGCACCACATGCACGGCCGCCAGGTCTCCGCCGATCGCGGCAGGCAGGCGGCGCGGATGCGAGCCGGTGGTCAGGGCAAGCTGGTCGTAGGATATCACCTCACCGCTTATGGTCACGGTCTTGGCCGCCGGGTCGATCGCGCCCACCTGCTGGCCCAGACGCAGGGTGATATCGTTCTCGGCATAGAAACTTTCGGGGCGCAGGTAGAGCCGTTCAAGCTCCATCTCGCCCAGCAGATAGGCCTTGGACAGCGGCGGGCGCTGATAGGGCAGCACGGGTTCCGCCCCGATCAGGGTGATCGCCCCGTCAAACCCGCCTTTGCGCAGCCCGGCCACCAGTGATGACCCCGCCTGCCCGGCTCCGATCACGACGATATGGCTCATCTGGTCCGCCCCCTGTCAATTTCCCGTGGCTTGTGCCACCCGCCCACCTATATTGCGGCAAGGAGCGAGTTTGCAATTTCAATCGACAGGAGCATGAAGATGATTTCAACCGGCGACACCCTGCCCGAAGCAACCCTGATCCAGATGGGCGCTGACGGACCGGAAGAGGTGCGGGTCTCCAGCAAGGTCAAGGGCCGCAAGGTGGTGATCTTTGCCGTGCCCGGCGCGTTCACCCCCACCTGCCACTCGGCCCATGTGCCCAGCTTCATGCGCACCAAGGACCAGTTTGCGGCCAAAGGCGTGGACGAGATCATCTGCGTGTCGGTCAACGACCCCTTCGTGATGAAGGCCTGGGGCGAGGCCACGGGCGCAACTGCGGCCGGACTGACCATGCTGGCCGATCCGGCCTCGGAATTCACCAAGGCGATCGGCATGGATTTCGACGCCCCGCCAGCCGGCCTGATCGCGCGCTCCAAGCGCTATGCGATGCTGGTCGAAGACGGCAAGGTCGTGGCGCTGAACCTGGAGGAAAGCCCCGGCGCCTGCGAGATTTCGGCTGGCGAAGGCTTGCTCGAAGTCATCTGACAGGACGGCCCCGGTGCGCACCGGGGCCATGCCACAGGTCACGTTGGATGAAGGCCAATTAACTTGGCCCGCACCCTCTGAATGTGCCAGTGTTCCTGCATGGGAACCGGGAGCTCATTCATGAAAAGATTTCTAGCAGTCATTACTTTGGGCGGCGCGGGGCTGTTGACCGCGTGCGGGCCTGCGCCAACACCGCAGCAACAGGCTGCGCGCCAGCACGAAATCGCCTGTCTTGGCGGCACCCTGGGCGGCGCGTTGATCGGCGGCGCCATCGGCAACCAGTTCGGCGGTGGGTCGGGCAAAAATATTCTGACCGCAGCCGGTGCCGTGGCCGGCGGGGTCGAAGGCCAGAGATTCGCATGCTGAGGAGCGCCAGGATGAAACACTCGGTTCTACTGATGACGGCCCTGATGATGGCGGCACCTGCCGCCGCAGACAGCGTGGCCGAACTGAATGAGCGCGAATTGAACGCGATCGACGCCAACAACGACGGTTTCCTGTCGCGCGACGAATTCGATGCCTTTTCGGATTACGCCTATCAGGAAATGGACGATGACAAGAACGGCACGCTCGGTCTGGACGAGGCCAAGCCGTTCATGGATCTCAAGATGTTTCAGAAGATTGACCGCAATCGCGACAACTCTATCTCTCGGTCAGAGTATGACTCGCAGATGAATGACGATTTCCTGTCTGCGGACAAAGACCGGAACGGTCAGTTGGATTGAGGCCCGGCGCCCCGGCACGGCTGACCCTGAGACCAACAGGAGCGCAGGCATGAGAGTATTTTATTGGCTTGGCGCGGTCGTTCTGCTGGCAGCGTGCGACGTCCCGCAGGCGCCGGTCGTGACCGGGCCGGACGGGCAAGCGCGCATTCAGATCAATACGGCTGGTCTGACCTGCTATCAGACGCGCTGTCTGGACATCAATCCGGCGGCGCGCAGCGTACGGATGATGGGCAACCGCACCGCCGGGATCCCGCGCGATATCGACGTGAGAGATGGTACCGTGACCCCGGCCGAGTTCCGCCGTCTGGGCGAGGTAGCGATGCTGGCTGGGGGCATGGGGTCGCGGGGCGACCGCGGCTAAAGCAGGCTGTCCATCTTGCGCGCAAGCTTGGCGTCCTGAGACGACAGGCCGCCTACGTCATGAGTGGTCAGCACCACCTCGACCGTGCGGTAGACGTTGGACCATTCGGGATGGTGGTTCCATTTTTCCGCAAAGATCGACACTTTGGTCATCCAGCCGAACGCATCGACAAAATCGTCGAAGATGAAGGTCTTGGTGATCGCGTCACGATCCTTGACCATGGTCCAGCCGTTCTTGAACAGCGGATCCAGCAGCGGGCCACGGGTCTCGGTCGACAGAAGTTCGCTCATTGCTGTTCCTCCGGGTTGGCTTTTCTGAACGGGCCGTAATCCGTCAGAATTTCGATCTCTTCCCCCACCGCGCGGGCCTCGGCCTCGAGATACCGCGCGACGGCGTCCGCAAAGCCGGGATCGGCGATCCAGTGCAGGCTGTGCGTGCGCGTGGGCAGATAACCCCGCGCCAGCTTGTGTTCTCCCTGCGCGCCGGCTTCGACGCGGTCAAGACCATGCGCGATGGCAAAGTCGATCGCCCTATAGTAGCACAGTTCGAAATGCAGGCAGGGGTGATATTCGTTGCAGCCCCAATAGCGCCCGAACAAGGTCTTGCGCCCGATGAAGTTCAGCGCCCCCGCGATCGGGTATCCGCCCCGCTCGGCCAGCACCAGCGCCACGTCATCGGCCATGGTTTCGTGAACGATGTCAAAGAATTGCCGCGTCAGATAGGGCGAGCCCCACTTGCGTGCGCCGGTGTCCTGATAGAACTCCCAGAACGCGTCCCAGTATTCGGGCCGCAGATCGGCGCCGGTCAGGGTGCGGATCTCGCCGTCAAAGGCATTGGCCTGCGCCCGTTCCTTGCGGATGTTCTTTCGCTTGCGCGAGGACAGCGCGGTCAGAAAGGCTTCAAAATCGGCATAGTCGTCGTTCAGCCAGTGAAACTGCTGCGAGTCGCGCGCCAGCAGGCCCATCTGCTGCCCGGCCAGCGCCTCGTCCTGGGTGCAGAAGGTGACGTGCAGCGACGACAGGCGATTGTCGGCGGCCAGTTGCACCGCCCCCTGCACCAGCGCCGACATGGCGATCCCGTCATAGCCGGGCCGTGTCAGAAACCGCCGCCCGGTGGCCGGGGTGAAGGGCACCGCGATCTGCAATTTCGGGTAATACCGCCCGCCCGCGTTTTCATAGGCATGGGCCCAGCTGTGATCGAAGATGTACTCGCCCTGGCTGTGCGACTTGGCATACATCGGCGCGGCCCCGATCAGCAGGCCGTCCAGATAGGCGGTCAGGTATTGCGGCTGCCAGCCGGTGCCCCGCCCGACCGAGCCGCTGTCTTCCAGCGCGCGCAGGAACCGATGCGTGGTGAACGGGTCCAGCGGGCGGGTGCCGTCGGCGGCCTCGGGGCAGGCGCAACTGTCCCATTCGGCCGCCGGGATCTGATCCAGCGCCGACAGAACCCGTATCTCGATCTGTGACTGGTCCATGTGCCCTCCTGCGTCCCCTGAACTATCTGTGACGCCGGCAGCCGGGTTCAACCCGGAATGGCGGCCAGATAGTTCTCGAAGGTCACGTTGTCGGCCACCTTGCGCGCCTCGGCCTCCTGTTCGGCCGAGCGCACCGTCCAGCACAGGATCGGCACACCTTGGGCCTTCAACTCGGCCACGCGAGGGCGGGACAGGTCCTGCACCTCGTGGCTGATGAAGCTAGCGCCAACCCGATCGAAATCGGGGATGTCGCGCAGGTGGTCGCAGACCTCGGCCGGTAGATGCTCGACTTCGGGCTTGTAGGAACAGGTCGTCAATCCACGCGGAATTTCCGGCGCAAGCCGGGCCAGCTCGGCCACCGAGTTGGGGTTGAACGACATCAGCGCGACCGGACCGTCATAGGACTTGAGCAGCGCGACCGCGTCTTGCTCCAGCCGCCCGTCCACAGGCCCCATCGCACCGTGCTGATCCTTGAACTCGATCAGCAACGGCACGCGGCCCGCCACCAGTTGCAGTACTTCCTCAAGCGAAGGGATACCCTCGTCCCCGTGCAGCAGCGGAAGGTCCGCGGCCTCGGCCCGGGTGATCTGCTGGATTGCGCCGGACCGCCCGGTCAGACGCGCCATGTCATAATCGTGGAACACCATGGCATGGCCGTCCGACGTCAGCTGCAGGTCAATCTCGATCCCGTAGCCCGCAGCAATGGCGGCCCGGATGGCCGCCCGGCTGTTTTCCGGGCGGTTCTGGCGAATGTCATGCAGCGCCCGATGCGCGATCGGCGCGCCCATGAACACACGAGGCAGAGGTGGTGTCATTGGATCTCGAAAATCCCTTCGATCTCGACGGCCACGCCCAAAGGCAGCGACGCGGCGCTGACGGCCGAGCGCGAATGGCGGCCCGCATCGCCCAGCGCCTCGACCAGGAAGTCCGATGCGCCGTTGATCACTTGCGGCTGGTCGGTGAAATCGGCGGTCGAGTTCACGAATCCGGTCAGCTTGATCACCCGCACCAGCTTGTCGATGTCACCACCACAGGCCGCCTTGACCTGGGCCAGCAGGTTGATGGCACAGACCCGCGCCGCCGCCGCACCGGCAGCGACATCCATATCGGCGCCCAGCTTGCCGGTGATCAACGCATCGTCCTTCGAGATCTGACCCGACACATAGACGATGTTGCCCACCCGCACGAACGGGACGTAGTTGGCTGCCGGTGCGGGGGCGTCCGGCAAGGTCACGCCCAGGGATTCCAGTTTGGCTGCGATGCTCATGTGATTGTCCTCAATTTCATGTGACTCGGGCGGACGCTAACCGGGAACACCGCCCACGGAAAGCCGGAAACCGGCAGTTTCGCATTTGCCCTCGATTTGGGCAGGTCTCCACTCATGCGGATGTGTTGAATGCAGGCCACTTTACCCGGGTCCGGCGCGCGGGTTAAACGCTAGGAGTTTCCTTTCGGGTGCGAAACGACTATGTGCCGTTGAATTGGTCCGTTGTGCCAACGAGAAAACATATTGATTGAGTGTCCGGCTGGATTACATCCGGACGATCGGGAGTAACCAAGACCGTGTCCAACCGGATCCGTTTCAAGCACATCGTCGCAGTGTCGCTGTTCGCGGTTCTGTCGGCCTGCGCGTCGCAACCCCAGGACGCAGCGGCCCGCGGCGAGGTCTTCGACCCCTACGAAAACGCAAATCGCGGCATTCACAAGTTCAACCTGGGCGTCGACCGGTTCCTGTTCCGCCCGGCCTCGAAGGGCTATGTGAAAATCGTACCCGACCCGATGGTCACCAGCTTCAATAACTTCGCTGAAAACATCTCGTTGCCCGGACAGGCCGTCGACTATCTGCTGCAGGGCAATCTGAAACAATCGGGCAACGCCCTGCTGCGGTTCGTGATCAACTCAACAGTGGGCGGGTTCGGTCTGTCCAAACCGGCGGATGAGTTGAACCTGCCGCCGGTTGATACCGATTTCGGCGAAACGCTTCATGTCTGGGGCTTCGGCGAAGGTGCTTATGTCGAACTGCCGTTCTACGGCCCCTCGACGACCCGGGATGCGGTCGGCGTTGTGGTCAACCTGTTCTCGAACCCGATCAACTTCTCGCCGACGCGACCGGCCGACAACCTGGGCGTCTATGCCGAGGTGGTACGGCGGATGGGCGATCGGGGCAGATTCTCGGACACGGTCGACTCGATTCTCTATGAAAGCGCAGACAGTTACGCTCAGGCCCGCCTGATCTATTTGCAAAACCGCCGGTTCGAACTGGCAAGGGACGATGAGGATGCCTATCTGGGTCTGTATTCCGATCCCTACGCCGATACCGGCACCGACCCGGTCAGGGACCCATACCTTGACCCTTACGAGGACCCATATGAGGACCCCTATGCTGAATAACGCCATGAACCGCCGTACCTTTGCCGCCACCGCCCTGGCCGGGCTGGCCGTGGCTGGCCTTCCGCAGCAGACCCTGGCGTTGACCGAGGCCAGCGCGACACAACTGGTCAACAGCGTCGTTTCCGACATCACGCGCGTGATCGAGTCGGGCAAATCCGAAAGCGCCATGCTGCGCGATTTCGAAAAGATCTTCGTGCAGTATGCCGACGTTCCGATCATGGCGCGCTATGCGCTGGGCGCCGACGCCCGCAGCGCCAGCAATGCGCAGATGCGCGAATTCACCAAGGCTTTCCAAGGGTACATCTCGCGCAAATATGGTCGACGCTTCCGCGAGTTTATCGGGGGTGAGGTCACCGTCAAGAATGCCCGCAAGATCAAGGCCGGCTACGAGGTTCGCAGCAGCGTCAAGCTGCGCGGCGAAGCGCCGTTCGAGGTGACCTTCCTGGTGTCGGACAAGTCGGGTCGCGACAAGTTCTACAACATGTTCATCGAAGGCGTGAACCTGCTGCTGACAGAGCGGACCGAGATCGGCGCCATGCTGGATGCGCGCAAGGGCAACCTGGATCAGTTGATCAATGACCTGAAAAAGACCGGCTGAACCAACCGGTCAGAGTAGTGATGACGCCGCGCAGGATCCCTGCGCGGCGTTTTTCGTGGCTCAGTTCAGGCGTTCGCCTGTCGCTTTCGCAAAATAGGACACTTTGCTCATATCAAAGGCCAGGTTCAGCATCTGACCGGCCCTGGCGCTGGTCTCGGCATGCAGGCGCGCGGTGACCTGTTTGCCGCCCAGTTCCGACACGACGTAGGTATCGGCACCGGCCGGTTCGACCATATCGACCAGGCAGGCGGCCTCTTGCACACCGGCACCAGCGCGGAACCCGGATTCAGCGATGTCCTCGGGGCGCAGGCCCAGGATCACCTCTTCGGGCAGGTCCAGATCGCGCGTATCCGTCAGCACGATCGGGTCAGCCCCATCCCGCGCAATGGCAACCTGCGTGCCGGTCCCGTTGCGCTGGACCCGCGCCGGGATCAGGTTCATCGCCGGCGAGCCCATGAAATCGGCCACGAACAGGTTGGCGGGGCGATTGTAGATCTCGGCCGGGGTGCCGATCTGCTGCACCACGCCGCCCTTCAGCACCACGATCTTGGTGGCCAGGGTCATCGCTTCGATCTGGTCATGGGTCACATAGACGATCGAGGCATCCAGCGTCTGATGCAGCTTTTTGATCTCGGTCCGCATCTCGACCCGCAGCTTGGCATCCAGGTTCGACAGCGGCTCGTCGAACAGGAACAGCTTGGGGTCGCGCACCAGCGCCCGGCCCATTGCCACACGCTGACGCTGGCCACCCGACAATTGGCTGGGGCGGCGGTTCAGCAACGGCTCGATCTGCAGAAGCGCGGCGACCTCTTTCAGCTTGGCGTCCTGTGTCGTCTGATCGACCCCGCGCACCTTCATGCCAAAGGTGATGTTCTTGGCCACCGACATGGTCGGGTACAGGGCGTAGGACTGGAACACCATCGCGATGTCGCGGTCTTTGGGGCTGACATGGGTCATGTCCTTGCCTCCGATCGACAGCGTCCCGCCCGAGATCGGCTCGAGCCCGGCGATGCAGTTCAGCAGGGTCGACTTGCCACAGCCCGAAGGGCCGACCAGCACCAGGAAGTCGCCCGGTTCGATCGAGATGTTGATGTCCTTCAGAATCTCGGTTGCGCCGTAATTCTTGTACAGGTTTTTGATATCGAGGATGGGAGCCATGGGTTATCCCTTCACGGAACCGGCGGTCAGGCCGCGGATGAAATACTTACCGGCAACGACATAGACGAGCAGCGTCGGCAGCCCCGCGATGATCGCGGCGGCCATGTCGACGTTGTACTCTTTGACGCCGGTGGTTGAGTTGACGATGTTGTTGAGCGCCACGGTCACGGGCTGTGTGCCCGCCTGGCTGAACGAAACGCCGAACAGAAAGTCATTCCAGATCTGGGTGAACTGCCAAATCACGGTCACCACGATGATGGGCAGCGACAGCGGCAGGAAGATCGACCAGAAGATCCGAAAGAACCCGGCACCATCCACCCGCGCCGCTTTGGTCAGCTCGGCCGGGATGGTGACGTAGTAGTTGCGGAAGAACAGCGTGGTGAAGCCCAGCCCATAGATCACGTGGACGAAGATCAGGCCCGGAATGGTTCCGGCAATCCCCATCAGGCCCAACAGACGCGCCATCGGCAGCAGGACCACCTGGAATGGGATGAAGCAACCGAACAGCATCAGGGAAAAGATGATGTTGGCCCCTTTGAAACGCCACTGTGCGACGACAAATCCGTTCAACGCCCCCAGAAGGGTTGAGATTGCCACGGCAGGGACCGCAATCAGGACCGAGTTCCAGAAATAGGGCCGCAGGCCTTCGCACTGGATACCGGTGCAGGCGCCTGACCAGGCGGTTTTCCAGGCATCCAGACTCACCTCGCGCGGCAGCGAGATCAGCGATCCCGTACGAATCTCCTCGAGGCTTTTGAGCGATGTGGTCAACATCACGAAAAGCGGCATCAGGTAGTAGAGCGCAAAAAGACCAAGCAGGACATACAGCAACCAACGCAGGGCAATCTTGCCCGTGGCGCTCTGGCTGCGGGTTCGGGTTTGGGGCATCGACAGATCAGTCATTTTTCGCCCTCAGTTCTGAGTAGAGGTAAGGAACCACGATGGCAAAGACGACCAGCATCATGATCATCGCGGACGCCGCCGCCTGGCCGATATCGCCGCGCGAAAACGCCATCGCGTACATGTATGTTGCGGGCAAATCGGTTGCGTAACCCGGACCACCGCCTGTCAGGGCAATGACAAGGTCAAAGCTCTTAATCGCAAGGTGCGCCAACACGATGAAGGCCGACAGGAAGATCGGAGCCATCGACGGAATGATGATTGCCGTATAGATCCGCCAAATGGGGATGCCATCGACCTGCGCGGCCTTGATGATCTCACCATCCACCGAGCGCAGTCCGGCCAGGAACAGCGCCATGACAAAACCCGAGCTCTGCCATATCGCGGCGATGACGATCGTGTAGATCGCGTAGTCCGGGTTCACCAGCCAGTCGAACTTGAAATTCGGAAAGCCCCAGCCCTGGACCATGGCCTCGATACCCAGACCCGGGTTCAGGATCCACTTCCACGCGGTGCCGGTCACGATCATCGACAGCGCCATCGGGTAGAGATAGATCGTACGGATCGCGCCTTCGACGCGGATCTTCTGATCCAGCAGGATCGCCAGCAGCAGGCCCAGCACCATCGCGATCACGATGAACAGCGCGCCAAAGACGTAAAGGTTGTTGATCGCCGTGTCCCAGCGGGGCGAGTCAAACAGGCGGTCATATTGGATGAAGCCCTTGATCTCGTATTTCGGCAGCAGTTTCGATCGGGTCAGCGACACCCAGGCGGTCCATCCGATAAATCCGTAGACAAAGATCAATACGGCGATGAACGACGGTGCCAGCACCACCTTTGGAAGGTGGTTTTCCAGCCATTCGGACATTTTTTCCTCCGGGGAAAGATGCTCTGCCCCGCAGTATAGGGGGCAGAGCGTGTTGGATCAGTAGCTGTTTGCCACCGCGTCCGCCAGTTGCTGAACTGCGTCAGCCGAGGACATATCCGAGTTGAAATGCGCGGTCACGACGTCGGTGATCGCACCAGCCTGCGCACCGCGCAGCGCCATGCCATGCGCGTAGGACGGCAGCAGCGAGCCATTGGCGGACGAAGCGCCCATGTCTTCGGCCGAGATCTTGGCGCAGATGTCGAACTTGTCCAGTGCGACGTCGGTCCGCGCCGGAATCGAACCCTTGTTCAGGTTGAACACTTCCTGGAACTTGGGGGCCACGATCAGCTTGGCGAGCAGCTCCTGACCGGCGCGCTTGTCGTCGCCGTCCACGTCGAACATGGCAAAGCTGTCGACGTTGTACAGATAGCCGTCACCGGGGGTCGAGGCACACAGGAAGTCTTCGCCGGGGACTTTGCCGGCGGCCAGGAATTCGCCCTTCGCCCAGTCACCCATGATCTGGAAGGCGGCCTCACCGTTCATGACCATGGCGGTGGCCAGGTTCCAGTCGCGGCCCGAGAAGTTCTCATCAACGAACCCGCGCAGGGTGCGCATCTGGTCAAAAATCTGAACCATCGTGTCCGAGGTCAGAGTCTCGGGGTCCAGATCGACAAAGGCCTTCTTGAAGAACTCGGGTCCACCGATGCCCAGCGCAACTGCTTCGAAGACGGTTGCGTCTTGCCAGGCCTGACCACCGTGGGCCAGCGGGATGATACCTGCGGCCTGCAGCTTCTCGGCAGCGGCGTTGAACTCTTCCCAGGTGGTCGGCATCTCGATGTCATTGGCGGCCAGGATGTCGGCATTTGCCCAGATCCAGTCGATACGGTGCACGTTGACCGGTGCGGCACACCAGGTGCCTTCGCACTGCATGTGCGCCGCGATCGAGGCGGGCAGGACTTCGGCCCAGCCCTCGGCCTCGGCAACGTTCGAAATGTCCGCCAGAACACCCTCTTCGTACCATTCCTGGATCGCCGGGCCTTTCAGCTGAACGGCGGTCGGCGCGTTGCCGGCCAGAACGCGGGCGCGCAGCGCGGTCATCGCCGCGTCTCCGCCGCCGCCTGCAACGGGCATATCCGTCCAGGTGCCGCCATTGGCCGCGAACTCTTCCTGCAGAACGGCGACCGACTTGGCCTCGCCGCCCGACGTCCACCAGTGAAGAACTTCGGCCTGCGGTTCGGCCATCACCGACGTGCCAGCCAGAACGGCCAGCGACGACGCCGTGGCGAGTGCGAAACGTTTCATGTTTGGTATCCTCCCAGATCCTTGTTTGCTGCCGCGGGGCAGCGATGCGGGACATTACCGGCAGCCGCTTGCCGTCTGGCAATGACAAATTTCCCATGTATCCGGCGCGGGCTGCAAATTTTCCCGCCTTTTGTTACAGCGTGTTACGTTGACCTTGAATCTGTTGCAGTCCGTTACAATTGAGGGCAGCGTCGAGGGGGAAATCGGGGAGGAACAGCGTGAGCATTCCACGTCTGCTGGTTGTGGATGACGATCCGGAAATCCGGTCGATGTTGACCCAGTTCTTTCACCAGAACGGGTTCATTGCCCTGCCAGCGGCCACCGAGCGCGAGGTGCAGGCACACCTGAAGTCAGGCCGCATCGACCTGATCCTTCTGGACGTGATGCTGGGTGACGAGAACGGGGTCGAGATCTGCGCCCGGCTGCGCCGCGAGCAGGACGTGCCGATCATCTTCGTGTCGGCCCTTTCTGCCGATCATCAGCGCATGGCCGGGTACGAGGTGGGCGCCGACGACTACATCGCCAAGCCGTTCAACCCGCAACTGCTGCTGGCGCGTGTGCGCGCGGTGATGCAGCGCGCGCGGCGCACGCCATCGCTGGCCTATCGCCGGCGGATCCGCACGTTCCGCTTTGGCGGATGGGTCTATGACGGCAAACGCGACGAGGTGCATGCCCCGGACGGGTACCAGGTGTCGCTGTCGCAGCGCGAAACCGCGTTGCTCAAGGTGCTGCTGGCCAACCCGCACATTCCGCTGACCCGCGACGAGATCGCCGCCGCGCTGGACGTGACCGGCACCGGTGACAAGCCCGAAGCGCAGGGTCGGGCCATCGACGTTCTGGTGGGGCGGCTGCGCTCCAAAATCGAGGCCAACCCCAAAGATCCGCAGATGCTGCGCACGGCCCGCGGTGTCGGCTATGTCTTCGCCTGCGAGGTCACCGTGGAACAGGAGGCATGACCCTGCGCCTGCGGGATCTGGGTTGGGCCTGGAGCCTGGGTGCGTTTGCTGCCGGGCTGCTGGCGGCAGGACTGTGGTTTTCATCCGTTCGCAACTGGGACGCCTATCTGACCCGGGCCTATGTTGCCGGGTTCTCGGTCTACGAAGATCTGCGCACAGGTCGCGCCTCGCATCCCGACGTGTTGATCACGCCACTGCCGCCCGAGGCCGCAAGTCTGGCCGATGCGGGTGAATTCGAGCAGTTGCCCGACCTTGCAGGACGCCGGTTTCTGACCAACCTGTCCATTCTGACCGACAGCTCCGCGCCGCTCAGCGGGCGGAACCTGACGCTTGCGGTCTTGTCCGACCGGCTGGTCTATCCGGTATCCGACATCGTGTCAGGCAGCGACCAGACCGAGCCGCAGAAGATGGGCAACCTGACACGCCTGCTGGCTACCTATTGCAGCGAACCCATTCTGGTGGCCCGGTTCGGTCAGGGCGCCTGGCAGAAGATCGACGGTACGCAGGTCTGGGGGTGCGATGCGGCCCCGACCGACCTGCGCCTGCCCGCGATCTTTCTGGCCGTCTTGGCACTTGCGATCATTCTGACATCGGTCGGCAATGTGACAGACAGCTTTTCGCGGTTCTCCCAGTCGCTGCGTGACCGCCGGCGCAGCGGGGGTCCGGACAGCTACGACATGTCCGGGCCGGCCGAACTGCGCGACATCGTATCGGCGGTCAATACGCACCTGGAGGACGAACGCGCACAGCTGGAAAAGCGTGCCACGGTCCTGTCCGGCGTCAGCCACGACCTTGGGACGCCAGCGGCCCGCGTGCGTCTGCGCGCGGCGCTGATTCCGGACGCCGAATTGCGAGAGAAGCTGGAGTCCGATGTCGACCAGATGACGGGCATGATCGAAAGCGTGTTGACCTACACCCGCTCGGAACTGAGCATCGAGGACCCGCGCCAAATCTCCCTCACCTCACTGGTCGAGTCGCTGGTTGCCGACTATCAGGACATGGATCTGCCTGTGACCCTGAAACAGGTCGCCCCGGTCGAGGTGGAGGGCGCGGCGTCGCTCTTCATGTCGCGGCGCGGGCATGGCTCGCTTCCGGAAACCCGCCGCATCCTTGTCATGGCGCGACCGATCTCATTGAAACGGGCGTTGACGAACCTGATCGACAACGCGCTGAAATACGGGCGCCACGCAACGGTTGAACTGGAAACCGACGCGGAAACCGCCACGATTGTCGTCGAAGACAAGGGAACCAACTTGTCCGTCTCGGACATCGAAGCGCTGATGGCCCCGTTCCGGCGCGGTTCGAACATCGGGTCGTCCGACGGGTTCGGGCTGGGCCTGACAATCGTTGCAACCGTGGCAGAGCAGCATGGCGGCTCGCTGCGCTTTGAAGCGGGTGATCAGGGTCTGCGGGCACGGCTGCAAATCCGGCGCTGAGACCGTCCACACGCAGGCTAGGAATAGCTTCGCACCAAGGCACTGGCGATCAGGGACCACCCATCTGCAATCACGAAAAACGCCAGTTTGAACGGCAGCGAAACCGTGGCGGGCGGCACCATCATCATCCCCATCGACATGAGTACCGCGGCCACTACAAGATCGATGATCAGAAACGGTAGAAATATCAGGAATCCGATCTGGAACGCGCGGGCAACCTCGGACAGCATGAACGACGGCATGAGAACCGACAGTGGCGCCTCCGGCGACAGCTGCATCGACGCGGTGTCGGGGCGCAAGGCCGCCATGGCCCGAAACGTGTCACCATCCAGCCGCGCCACCATGAACTCGCGGAACGGCACCATGGCACGTTCCAATGCAGGCTCTACCGCAAGTGTTTCTTCGACCATCGGTCGGATCCCGGTGTCCCAAGCCTGGGTAAAGACCGGCTCCATGATGAAGTAGGTCAGAAACAGCGCCAGGCTGACGATCAGCATGTTGGGCGGGGACTGTTGCAACCCAATTCCCTGCCGCAGAATGGCCAGTACCGTGACCAGAAATGGAAAACAGGTCACCATGATCGCAAGGCCTGGTGCCAGGCTGAGCACCGTGATCAGCAGGATCAACTGAATGGTTCGCGCCGATATGGATCCGCCGTCGCCCAACGACAGCGACAACTCCTGTGCCGATGCCAGTGCTGGTGTCAGCACAAGGATCGCCAATGCACACCAGACCGCCCGGCGCATCATCCAAGTCCGTTCTGGAAATCCGAAATCTCGGTCAGACGCACCGCCAATTGACCGGCATTGTCCCCCTCCATTTCCTCGAGCAGACCACGGGCGACCAATTGGTCGCCGACATACAGATCCACCGGATCTTCGACCCGTTTGTCCAAGGTCAGAACGGCGTTCTCACCCATGCTCAACAGGTCGCGTATCAGGGGGCGCGCCCGACCGACGGAAACCGTCACCTCGATGGGAACGGCTTCGAACGGATTGGGTCTTTCAGGTTTGGATGCAGGTGCGTCACTCATTTGACAAAGCCTCTTTTGCCTCAAAAACATATGCGTCGAAAGCGGCGGCGATCGCGTCCAGCAGCGCGGTGCAATCAACCTCGGACCGGGCGGTTCCGACCTGCAACCGCGCCTGACCCGGCAGCAACTCGGGGTCCGCGACGACCTTGGGGAGGGGCGTGATGTCGACGGGCAACAACGCCTCGACATCCCCTTCAACACCGGGTGGAACCAACAGAAGGATCGGTTGTGCAACCTGCGCATTGGCCATTTCGCTCAACTGCTCGATCACGCGGGCGGCAAGCCCCCGATCCAACGCCTGGGGAAGTACGGTCTGAACCAGAGCGCTGAACATCGGTTCAAGCGACAGGGTCATCCGGGTCAGAGCTTCCTGGTAGGTGAAGGACATGTCGGAGAAGGCTGCCCGCATATCCTCGGTCAGCGCAGCGCGATCTTGGGCTTGGGCCTGCAACGCATCCTCCCACCCGGCACCATATCCGCGTTCGAAAGCGGCGAGCCGCTCTTCCTCCAAAGCTTCTTCGTCCAGCAACCGCAGATTCGCGCCGTCAGCCTGAGCCGTGAAATCCTCGAGCAGGTGGGCGATCGACATCACACCTTATCCTCGTTTTCTTCCAGCCAGCTCCGCAGAATTTCGACCGTCTCTTCCTGTTTGTCCCCGATCATGGCGCGCAGACGGCCGACTGCATCTTCGCTTGCCGTGGACCCAATCGCAGGCACAGAGCCTCCGTTTTCACCCTGGCCAGTGAGAGCGCTGAATTCCTGTCCATCAGCATCTGAGATTTCACCGACAAGATATGGCGCGCCGCCCTCGGCGGAGGCTGCGGCAGGCGGCAAGGCTGGCACTGCGGCCGAACCGGTCAGGATCGGCCGGATCACGAACAGCCCCATGACCAGCGATACGATGGCCAACACTGCCATCTGTATCAGCGACATCGTATCCAGATGGATGCTTTGCCAGACCGAAGCGGTCGCCAGTGTTCCCTGCGGTTCGACATTGGGCAGTTCCAGGGATTTCAGCGTGATGACATCCCCGCGATCCGCATCGAAGCCCACGGCCGAGGCGACAAGCCCTTCCAGAGCGTCCAGTTCCGGCTGTGCCATCGGTTCAAAAACCTCGGCACCGGTGGCGTCCGTTGTGCGGATTCCGTTGACCAGCACGGCAACCGTCAGGCGTTTGATGGCCCCCGGCACCCGCAGAACTTCAAGCTCGGTCTCTGAAACCTCATAGTTGATCCGCTCCCGGGTTTGCGTGGCTGAAGAATTCGATTCATCGCCGCCATTGCCATCCCCGTCCGGCAGATTGGACGCGACCGTCACATCAGACGACTGATTGCGGGAGGTATCCGACCGTTCCTCGACATCGGTGCTGATTGCGACGCGGCCCTTGGGGTCGAACCGCCGCTCTCTTATGGATTCGGTCTCGGTGACCGTGTCGACGCTGACTTCGACCACCGCATTGCCGGGTCCGACGCGTGCCTCGACCAGCCGCAGGACGCGGTCGCGCAGGACCTTGGCCTTGTCATCGGCAGTGTCGGCGGCAACCGCCGTCTCTTGCGGGCCGATCACCGCACCGTTGGAATCGATCACCGCAACATCCTCGGGCGCGAGGCCGGTCACGGCGGAGGCCACCAGAAAACGGATCGCCTTGGCCTGCTCAACCGTGATCTTGGCCCCGGATGGCACCAGATAGACCGAAGCGGTTGGCGAAACGCTTGGCTGGAACGGGCTTGTGGACCCGCTGGCAATGTGAACCCGCGCCTGCCCTACATGAGGGCTGCTGACGATGGTTCGCGCCAGTTCACCCTCCTTCGCGCGCCAATAGGCAGCGTCGAACATCTGCGAGGTCGTACCGAATCCACTCAGCGTATCCAGCAGTTCATAACCCCGGTTGCCATTTGCAGGCAGACCCTCGCTTGCCAGGGTCATGCGCAACTCGTCGCGTTGCGAGCCCGGAACATAGATTGAGCCGCCACGAATCTCGTAGGTGACCCCGCGTTGATCCAGGGCCCGGACGATATCCCCCGCTGCCCCGCTTTCCAGCCCCGCATAGAGGAGTGTCATGGACGGAGATGTCACCAACCGCGACATCGCCAGGACACTCAGGAACACGACGACAGCCGCCCCCGCCACGATGATTTGTTTGCGCCTGCCCAAACTTGCCCAGACAGTTCCGATCTGCTGCACGCTCACCTCCGACTCGCCGACATTCTGTGCGGCTCGTGCCCTGTTTGAACGATTGCCCTTAACAATCGGTTAGTCCCTGCGGGGTTATGACGGGTGCCGAACGCAAGAATGAGGACGCCATGACAGACGCGACCGTGGATGAGGCAGAAGGCCCGAAGAAGTCGGGCAAAAAGGGACTGATGATTGGCGCGGTTCTGGCGCTGCTGGGTGCTGCGGGCGGGTACTATGTGACCGCGTCCGGGCTTTTGGGCAAAGCCCCAGAGGCCGAGGGGAAAACAGCGGAAAACGCGGACGCCGGAGATGCAATCGATGCGTTGCCGGATGTCGGGTTCGTCGACCTGCCGCCCGTGATCGTGTCCGTGAATTCCGGCGATTCGCGCCATCTGAAATTCCACGCGCAACTTGAGGTGGTCGCCGGTCACGAGGCCGAGGTGGAAAAGATGATTCCCCGCATCATGGACGTGATGAACGGCTATCTCCGGGCCATCAACCTGTCCGACCTCGAAGACTCGCTGGCTCTGGTTCGCATCCGCGGGCACCTGCTGCGACGCATCGGCATCGTCGTTGGCGAAGGTCGGGTACGTGACGTTCTGGTCACGGAATTCGTATTGAACTAGGAGGCGAAATTGGAACTGATCTCGGACATTTTGCTGGTCGCCGGCGCCTTGGGGGCCGGGTTGTACTGTTTTGTTCTGGCCCGACGCCTCAGGCGGTTCACGGACCTGGAGCGGGGTGTCGGTGGCGCGGTTTCCGTGCTGTCCGCACAGGCGGAAGAACTGAAAAAATCCCTGGATTCCGCGCGTGCTGCATCTGACCAGTCCGGACACAAACTGCAGGATCTGACCGAGCGCGCCGAGTCAGTCGCACAGCGGCTTGAGTTGATCATGGCGTCGATGCACGACGTGATCCCTGAGGACAAACCCGCGGCTGAAGAGCCTGCAAATTCCTCGGCCGAAACCAAAAAGCCGTCACCTCTCGAGGCGGAACCGGTCTCGCTGAAAGAGGAATCCCGGTCTCAAGCACCCGAGCAACCCGCCGAGCCTGCGGCTGTGGAACCAAAGCCATCCAAGCTGGAAGCCGAGGTCAAATCCACCAACGACTCCGCAGAGGATCCGGGCCCGATTCCCAAAGGCGTAATGTTCTTCAGGCACAAGGCGCAAGGTAGCGAGGCCCGATCCTGATGCGTAGCCTGCAACCTGCACAGCATCGACCACGTGGTGGCGTTCTGACCCTCATTTCAGCCTTGATGATCAGTTCCGCCATCATACGGCTGGGGCTGGAGGCTGGGCCGGCTTTGGCAAGGGGGTCTGACCCCTCGGAAGTCTCGGCACACAGCGCCGGATCGGACGAAAAACCGGACATGCAAGCCTTGCTGACCGAATTGCTGCGTCGGGAAGCAGCCGTCAAACAGCGTGAGAGCGCGCTGCGCGACAGGGAGCGTGCCCTGGAGATTGCAAACGAGGCCATTGCGACGCGCCTCTCTGATTTGCAAGAGGCCGAGGCTTCGCTGCGCGAGACATTGGCCGTGGCGGACAAGGCGGCTGAATCCGACCTCACCCGTCTGACCGATGTCTATCAGAACATGAAGCCCAAGGACGCCGCGGCGCTTTTCGAAACGATGGATCCGGTTTTTGCGGCCGGTTTCCTGTCGCGTATGCCGCCTGAGGCTGCTGCGGGTGTGATGGCAGGTCTCAGCCCCGAGGCCGCCTATACCATCAGTGTCGTAATGGCCGGACGCAACGCCAACGCCCCCACTGAGTAGCCGCCATGAGCCCCACCCTCAAAGACCGCTCTGCCGGAGAGTCCACATGATCGGAATTCTTGGAATCGTCTTTATTTTCGTAATGGTGTTCGGCGGCTACCTCGCCGCCGGCGGCAAGATGGCGATCATCCTCAAATCTCTGCCGTTCGAGATGATGATGATCGGCGGGGCCGCCATCGGCGCTTTTCTGATCAGCAATGACCTGTCGGCGGTCAAACACACGATCAAGGATCTGGGCAAGGTTTTCAAAGGCCCGAAATGGAAGCCCGAAGACTACCGCGATCTGCTGTGCCTTCTGTTCTCGCTGATCCGGCTTGCCCGTTCAAATCCGGTCGAGCTCGAGCAGCATATCGAAGACCATGAAAACTCGGCCATTTTTGCGGCCTTCCCCAAGATACAGGCGGACAAAGAGGCGGTCGACCTGATTTGCGACACCATGCGGTCGGCGGCGATGAACTATGACGATCCACATCAGGTTGAAGAGGTTCTGGAAAAGCGGATGGATGCCAATTTCCACCATGCCATGCATTCCAGCCACGCCCTGCAAACCGTGGCGGACGGGTTGCCGGCACTGGGGATCGTCGCGGCCGTTCTGGGCGTGATCAAGACCATGGGCTCGATCGACCAACCGCCCGAGGTCTTGGGCAAGTTGATCGGTGGTGCCCTTGTCGGGACTTTCCTGGGCGTCTTTCTGGCCTACGGGCTGGTCGGCCCCTTCGCCGGAAAGCTGAAAGCGGTCGTGGAGGAAGACAATCACTTCTATCAACTGATCCGGGAAGTTCTGGTTGCCAACTTGCACAATCACAACCCCGCAATGTGTATCGAGGTTGGTCGCCAGAACACGCCGACCCACAATCGCCCCGGCTTCACCGAATTGGAAGAAGCCTTGAAAGAGATCAAGCAGGCAGCAGCATGATCCGGGTTTTGCTCCTGACCCTTGGCCTGAGCGCATCGGCAACTGGAGTGCTGGCAAAGGATGTTCCGGTGCGGTCCGGCGAACATGACGGCTTCACGCGGCTTGTTCTCAGCGTTCCTGCGGGCACCAACTGGAGCCTCGCCCACCGGAAAAACGGTGCGCGCCTGGCGGTCGAATTGGACGACGTGGAATTCAAGACCGGATCGGTCTTTGCACGATTGTCCGCAGGCCGGCTTGAGGCGATATCGCAGGCCGATCCCGGCGCACCGCTTGAGCTGGACTTCGGCTGTGACTGCGCCGCGACCGCTTTTTTGTACAAGGATACGATGATCGTTGTGGACATAGCGGCGCAAAAAGCCTTGCCTCCGCCAAGTCTGGACATTCCATCGATCATGATCCCAGAGCAGACTTCCAAACGTCGTCCACAGGCCGAAGCCCCATCAATTGAATTGGTTGCCCCCCTTCTGCAACTGGATCGCGATGGCCTGCAGCAGCGCCTTTCGACCCGTCTGTTGCAAGGCGCGGATCGCGAGCTTGTCGACCTGAACGTCACACCTCCGGGTCCGCGTGCTTCGGTGCCGGAAGCGCTTCCAGACATCGCGCGGGATCTGCCTGCCCATATCCAGGTAAGCTCGATCCTTGACGAGTTGGGCAAACTGGGAGAGCCACCTCTGCAACCTCTGGAGTCGCTGCCAGCCTGTATTTCGGATGCCGAATTGGGGTTCGACACCTGGTCTGACGGTCGACCCTTTGCGCATCAGGTGGCTGAGCTGCGTGCAGGGCTGTTCCTGGAGTTCGACAGGGTCGACAGATCCATCGCGCTCAAGCTCGCAAAGCTGTTGGCACACTGGGGTTTCGGTTCAGAGGCCATTCAGGTTCTGCAGTTGATGGAAGATGCATCGCCGGAACAGGAATGGGTTCGAGCGGTCGCGCAAATAATTGATGATCAGCCCGTATCAGAGCCTAACAAACTGCGGGGGTTGCAACGCTGCGACGGCGCGGTTGCCATGTGGGCCGCGATGGCGGATGGCCAGTTGCAGGATGATGCGCAGCAGGAACGGATGGAACAGGCGTACCTGAGGCTTCCTGAGCATCTACGCCGGATCCTTGGCCCCCGGCTGGCCGAGATATTCGTCAACTCCGGCCAGCTTGAGGCCGCCCGGCGGGTACTGCGTTCGGTGGATCGCGTCCAAACTCTGCAACACCCCGAGGCGACACTCGCGCAGGCAACTGTTGCTGCCGCTGAGGGAGATGCGGACACCAGCGACGTTTTGTTGAACGACGTCATCGACAACCCAAGCTCGGATTTGGAAGCCCCGCTTGCCCTGGCCCGGCTCGTTGAAAAGAAGTGGGCAGAGGGTGGGGCCGTTTCGCGACGGCAAATCGATCTGATCTCGGGCTACGCGATCGAACTGCGCAATTCTGAATTGGGCCCGGTCATGGCCCGCGGTCACGCCCTGGCGCTTGCCCTTGGCAGCGAGTTTTCTGCGGCCTTCAATATCCTTGATGCCCATCGCGGAGACGAGACCTGGACCGGCACGCGCAATCGTATCTTGCAGCTGGCAGCAGCGCGCGCCGATGATCTGACCTTTCTGCTGTATTCAAGTACTCTGAAACCATATGAACTAGAGTTTAATTCGACCGAGACTTCGCTGTTGCTTGCCAAGCGTTTTGCGGACCTCGGCTTTGCCAAGCAAGCCCGAGACTTGACTGATGCAGGTTCGGATGGGACACGCAGGCGCGACCGCGCCATCCTTCGGGCCCGGGCCGCGCTGCTGGAAAACCGACCGGATCTGGCCCTGCGCGAATTGGCCGAGGATCCCTCCGATGTCGCTGAAAGGCTGCGGGCACAAGCCCTGACCGATATGGGCAATTACACGGCCGCCGTTGAGGCTTGGCGGGACATAGGGGATGAGGATTCCGCGGCGCGCCTGTCATGGTGGGCGGGGTTCAACTTGGAAGAAGTTGGGGCGAAGGACACCACGCTGGGGCAGGTCATAGATCTGAGCTCGGCCCTGCGTGCGCCAGTACAGCGAGAACCGGACAAGCCGATTTCTGACGCTGAACAGCTGCTTGAGGCCAGCGCCGACACGCGGCAGAAGATAGTCGAATTGCTGAACGTGACAACTGAATTGGAATAGTCAGGATCCGCGCGACGAACAGCCGACTTGTGCGCCTCGCATTGAGAGCATGCGCTTGTCTGAAAGAGCAAGCACCGCCAGACTGCCCCGCAAATTCAACCTTATCCAGGTCAGGGGCAACGGATGTCCGAAGCGCTCATTCGGTGTTTTGTCGCCATTCCCGTATCTTCCGAAATCGCCCAGATATGCGCCGACGTCGCGCGCGCAGCACATTGCGGTCGAAGTTTGCCTGCTGAAAACCTTCATCTGACGCTGGCTTTCCTGGGCGACCAGACCCGAAACGCCTTGATCGAATTAAATGATCACCTCGAAGCGCTGAAGCGCCCGGCCTTTTCCATCAGACTGTCCGGGCTGGGCAGTTTCGGAAACTCGCTGCACATGGTGGTAGAGCCCGATCCTGAACTCCTGCACCTGCATGAAAGCGTCCTGCAGTGCATTAGGCGGGCCGGGCTGAAGCTGCAACGCCGCCGCTTTCGACCGCATATCACCATAGTTCGGGGTATTGAATCGTCTCTAAACAAGGCCTTTTTGCATATCCCAGTTCCCCAAGACACCATGGTGGTGACCCAGTTCAACCTCAACTCTTCGACACTTCGGCCGGACGGGGCACGATATGAAACGCTGTCGACCTATCCTCTGCAGCTGCAAGGTTGGTCCGGTCAGGCTGACGACTTCGCCGACCGGTAGAGAGGCTGCACCATGTCACTAAACCGGGTGCCGGGATCGGTAAGGTTCAAAACCGCCCTGCTCAGATTCTTGGCAGCAGACTCTCCGATTTCCGGAGAAGAAAACTCGACAAACTTGTCGATGACGTCCTGTCGCGACATCGGAGACTCAGGCCCGCCCCCGGCATGGATGTCGCCCGAGCGGAAAACGCGACCGTCTTGCGTCGTTACCTGAACGTCGGCCCAGCGCCCGGCGGGAAAGCGGGAATTATGGCGGTCCGACTCGGATACGGTGATGCGGCTCAGGAAATCGGCGACCATCGGATCGGACAATCCATCGCCGCCGATGTGCTCGACCCCGATCCGCCCGTGTACCGCAAAAGTCGAGACAGCAAATGGCAGCGAGTATTGCGCCTGCGACGTCGTCTCGGGCATCCCCGAATACAGTTGAACCGCTTCGTGAAAACTGTGGATCTCGACACGGGCGATCTGGTGATGGGTCAGACCGTGCGAGTTCATCACCGTGCGCAGCCCGTCGATGGCGGCATGGGCCCAGCGGCAGATCGGATAGGGTTTCACATATTGATGTTCCATCTGCCAAAACGTGCCGAGGTCCTGCCAATAGGGTGCGGCGCGGTCCTCCTCGATGGTGATGGCGGGGGCGTCGGTAAAGCCGCGCTCGGCCAGAATTGCCGCCGACATGCCCACCAGCGCGCCCCAGCCCGAACCGTCATGCAGCATGGTCGGGTTGGCAATTTCGCGCATCATCTGGCTGCGGGGGCCGTGATATTCGGCAATGCCAAGGCCTTGGCGCAACTGGTCCGGTGAATGGCCCCGCAAGCGGGCCGCCATGGCAACCACGCCCAGTGCGTTCCACGCCCCCGAGGTGTGATAGTCGGTGACGGTGGCGTGCAGCGCGATCCCGGCGCGGCCCGCAATTTCGTACCCGGTGATAACGGCAGCCAGCGCATCGGGTCCGGACAGGTCAGGGCAGTGTTCGGCCAATGCGCACAGCGCGGGCACGACCACCACGCCGATATGCCCCTTGGTCGGGTTGTAGCCGTCGTGACCGTCGAGATTATCGGTCTGAGTCGCCGCCGCGTAGGCCGCGCCTGCCAGACTGACCCGGCGCCCATCGCACAGCATCCGCGCCGAGAACGCAGGATCGGTCGATCCGTACAGCAATGCGGCAGTATCGCGGGCGATCACGCCGGCCTCCATCGGGGTCGAGGCGATCACGATGCCCAAAGTATCCAGCAGCATGAGGGCCGCCGCTTCGCGCGCGCTGTCGGGCATCTGGTCCGCCGGGCGGTTCAGAACAAACTCGGCAACGCGGGCGAAGGTTTCGGTCACTTGGCACCCTCCATCGCCGGTTTTTGGTCACGCAGGCGCAGGCCCTTGGGGTCGAACGGAGGCGCATGCAGGATCCGCGCCCTGTGCGGCTTGCCCAGGATGAAGACATGCACCTCGTCACCCGGCTGAGCCACGGCTGGGTTGGCATAACCAATGGCCAGCGACTTGCCGACCGTATAGCCATAGGCGCCCGAAGTGACGCGCCCTACGGGCGTCCCATCGGGGGTGAAGATCGGCTCGCCTCCGCTGGCATCGGCATCGTGGGTGACATCAACCTCGAAGATCGACAGCACCTCGCGCGCGGGATTGTCCTTGATCGCCAGCCAAGCCTCCTTGTGCAGGAAATCCTTGTCTGGCTTGATCAACCCATCCAGACCGACCTCGTGCGGCCAGTACTCCTGAGAATACTCGCGCCCCCATGAGCCATAGCCTTTTTCGATCCGCAACGCGCCCAGAGCCCGGCTGCCGACCGGCCCGCCACCGCAGGCGCGGGCCGCGTCCAGAAGCGCTGTATAGAGTCTGATCTGATCACTTTCGGCGCAGTGCAGCTCCCACCCCAGATCGCCGGTGAAGCTGACGCGGATGGCAAGGCAGGTGACCCCGGCAACCTCGATCGTGGCCGAGCGCATGAAGCGGAACGCCTCATTCGACAGGTCGGCGTTGGTCAGCCGTTGCAAGGCCTCGCGCGATTTCGGGCCAGCGATGTTGAAGCCCGCGATGCGGTTGGTGGCAACTTCGAAGGTGGTGCCCTCGGGCAGGTCCACCATGTTGAAGAACCGTTGGTGATAGCGTTCGGCCATACCCGAACCAATCATCATGTATTCGTCTTGGGCCGTCTTGGTGATGGTGAAATCGCCGGCCACGCCGCCACGCACGGAAATCAGCGGGGTCAGGCAAGACCGCCCCACCTCGGTCGGCACGCGGTTGGCCACCAGCCGGTCGAGCCAGTCATGCGCGCCCGGCCCCTTGACGACGTAATTGGCAAAGTTCGAAATGTCGATCACGCCCACACTTTCACGCAGCATCCGGGCCTCTTGCCCCACCGGTTCGAACCAGTTCTGGCGGGTGAAGCCGTTGGTTTCGACCATTCCGGGCCGGTCGGCGAACCACAGCGGGTGTTCCCAGCCGCAGTTGAGGCCGAAGACCGCGCCCAACTGTTTCTGCATCTCATAGGCGGGGCGCACGCGGGCGGGGCGGCCGGCGCTGCGTTCCTCGTTCGGGAAATGGATGGCGAAGCGGTGGGAATACTGGTCGGCGACCCGCGCCTTGGTGAAGTTCTTGTCGGCCCAGTCGCCGAACCGCGCCAGATCCCAGGCGAACATGTCGTATTGCGGCTCGCCCTCGATCATCCATTGCGCGGCCAACAGCCCCAGCCCGCCCGATTGCGAGAATCCGGGGATGATGCCGGTGCAGCAGAAATAGTTGCGCAGTTCGGGCACTGGACCCCAGATGGCGTTGGAATCCGGAGACCAGATCATCGGGCCGTTGATCACCCGTTTCACACCTGCGGTCGCGGCCACCGGCACACGTTCGGTCGCGCGGATCACGTTCTCCATGATCCGGTCCAGATCGTCGGGAAACAGGTCATGGGCGAAATCCAGCGGCGTGCCGTCTTCGGCCCAGAAACGCATGTCTTTCTCGTAGGCGCCGATCAGCAACCCGTTGCCTTCCTGCCGGAAGTAATACTCGCCGTCGCGGTCGGCGATCGACGGCAGACGGCGGCCAAGGGCGGCGACCTCGTCAATCGCCTCGGTTACGAAATACTGATGCTCGGTCGGTTGCAGCGGCAGTTCCAGTCCCGCCAGTGCGGCCACCTCACGCCCCCACAACCCGGCGGCGTTGACCACCCATTGCGTGTGGATGTCGCCCTTTTCCGTGCGCACGATCCACGAGCCGTCGAGCTGCTGTTCAGTCCCTATTACGGGGCAAAACCGTTGAATCTCGGCCCCCAGCGCGCGCGCTCCGGCGGCATAGGCATGGGTCACGCCCGAGGGGTCCACGTTGCCGCCGTCGGGTTCATACATGATGCAGCGAATGTCATCGAACTGCGCCAGCGGGTGCAGCTCCATCGCCTGTTCGCGGCTGACCTCATGGAAATTCAGGCCATAGAACCGCGCCTTGGCCTCCTGCAGGCGCAGCTGGTGCTCGCGCGCTTCGGTCTGGGCGAGATACAGCGATCCCGGCTGGAACACCCCGCAGCCCTGCCCGGTTTCCTGCTCCAGCTGCTTGTACAGGTTCATCGTGTAGTGCTGGATGCGCGTGACGTTGTTGTTGTCGTGCAGCCCGTGGATGTTGGCCGCCGCGTGCCACGTTGAACCGCTGGTCAGCTCGTCCCGCTCCAGCAGGATCACGTCGGTCCAGCCCAGCTTGGCAAGATGGTAGAGGATCGAACAACCGACAAGGCCCCCTCCGATCACGACGGCCTGCGCATGGGTTCTCATTGGGCTTTTCTCCTGAATGGCGGGGGCGCGTCACCCCTCTGCCTCAGAAGTCAGCCACAGCGTGCGGACACCGTATGCTCTGTTCCCGACCCCAAATGTCGGGAACAGGGCAAGTTGGGCCGGAATCCCGGTTCGGGATCGTCTAGTAGGGTGCCTCGACGTCGTTCATCGAAACATAGACGGTTTTCATTTCCGAATAGTGGTTGATCGCCAGCTTCGAGTTCTCGCGTCCGACACCTGACATTTTCGACCCGCCGAACGGCGCCTCGACCGGGGCCAGGTTGTAGGTGTTGATGTAGCAGGTGCCCGCCTCGAACCCGGCCACCACGCGATGGGCGCGGGTCAGGTCGTTGGTGAAGACGCCGGCGGCCAGGCCGAATTCGGTGGCGTTGGCGCGGGCCATCACCTCGCCCTCGGTTTCGAAATCCAGCACCGACATGACGGGGCCAAAGATCTCCTCGCGGGCGATGGTCATGTCGTCGGTCACGTCGGCAAAGACCGTGGGTTCAAGGTAGAAGCCCGGGCGATCCAGCCGCGTGCCGCCATGGACCAGCCGCGCGCCTTCGGTCTTGCCATTTTCGATATAGCCCAGAACGATGTTCATCTGGTTTTCGCTGACCATCGGGCCGAAGTTCACGGCCTCATCCATCGGGTCGCCGATCTTCACCTTGGCAAGGCGTGCGGTCAGACGGGCCAGGAAGGCCTCTTTGATGCCCTTCTGCACAAAGACCCGCGTGCCGTTGGAACAGACCTGGCCCGAGGAATAGAAATTGCCCAGGATCGCGCCCGAGACGGCGTTTTCGATATCGGCACCGTCGAACACGATCAGGGGCGACTTGCCGCCCAGTTCCATCGTGACGTGTTTCATGCCTTCGGCCGCGGCGGCATAGACCTTGCGGCCCGTGGGCACAGAACCTGTCAGCGACACCTTGGCCACGCGCGGGTCGGTGACCAGCGCGGCGCCCACATCGCCATAGCCCTGAACCACGTTGTAGATACCCTTGGGAGCGCCAGCCTCGATCAGGATCTCGGCCACTTTCAGCGCCGACAGGGGCGTGGTTTCCGAGGGTTTGAACACCATCGCATTGCCGCAGGCCAACGCCGGGGCGCCCTTCCAGCAGGCGATCTGGGTGGGGTAGTTCCACGCGCCGATGCCGACGCAGACGCCCAGCGCCTCGCGGATGGTATAGACGAAATCGCCGCCACCCAGCGGGATGTGCTCACCGGTCAGGGACCCGGCCAGCCCGCCGAAATATTCCAACGCATCCGCGCCCGAGGTCGCATCGGCCACCAGCGTTTCCTGCAACGGCTTGCCGGTGTCATGGGTTTCCAGGATCGACAGCTCGCGGTTGCGCTCGCGCATGATGTCGGCGGCGCGGCGCAGGACGCGGCCGCGCTCGGTCCCGGTCATCGCCGCCCAGGCCTTTTGCGCGCGCTTTGCGCTTGTTAGAGCCTGTTCGATGATCTGCGGCGTCGCCGAATGCAAGCGGGCGATGACCTCGCCCGTAGCTGGATAGATCACGTCGATCGGGTTGCCTGCGGTGTCTTCGACATATTCGCCATCAATAAAGTGGCTGGCCTTGGGCTGAACTTTCATCGCGGATCCTTTTTTACTCTGGCCCCGGGGAACCGGTGCCGGTCGGTTTCATCCGCAGGTAATGATTATTGATTGATCAGTCAATAAAGCACTGCTTTGGGCGAATTCTTGCCAACAAAAAAAGGGGCCCTCTTGAAAAAAATGGTTAATGTTCCATTTCTGTTCTACATGATCGGAGGATCACCAGATGGAACAGTCTTTGCGCAAAACCGCCCCGATGGGGCCGACCAACGACTACCACATTCTGCCCGTCACGGACCGTCAGATGCGCTATGCGCGCGCGATCGCCCAGCAGTCCGCTCTGGAGATCCCGGTCGAGGCGCAGCGCGACCGGCGATCCATGTCCGATTGGATTTCGGCGCACAAGCCGCACGATCCCTCCCCCTTTGCCGACTACCCGACGGGTAAACAGGTGGCCTTTGCCGAGTGGATCTCGCGCACAAAACGCCGCCCGATCCCCAGCGAGTGCTTCCGCGACAAACGTGCGATGTCGCAATGGATTGATCGGAACAAGTGAAGAAATGTGGCCGGCGGGCTCAGGCGTCTTTGTCATGGCGATGACGATGCGACCGACCATACAGCCCCACGGCCGCTGCCACGAACAGGCCCAGTAGAATATAGCCGGTAATCGCCTCAGCCACGGCAAGGGCGCGGCACACACCAACTGGCCGCAAGTCACCAAAACCAACCGTCGTGAAGGTAACATACGAGAAATACAGGACATCCGCCGGACCGCGGGCGCCTTCAACGCACAGATCGTAGTACCCGTATGACCCGTAGACTGCAGCGAACAGAAACGGCACGACCTGGATGAAGGAAATTCCCATCAGCAGCAACTGCCGCTTGGGCGAGCGCACAAGCGCCATGTAGTACCAGGTCTGCGAGAAAAGCCAAATCGCCAACCCGATGGTGGCCGCGGCTCCGATTGTGTCGCCGGCGGCGGATTCGGTCAGGTGTGAAAGAATGTACCAAGCCAGAGCACTGAGCATGACAAGGCCCATCGCTGCGATCAGCGTGGGCTTCCAATCCTGCAATGTGGTTGGATCATGCGCCATCGTCCCCCCTCCCCAAGCACGGGTACCGGCCATATTTTAACGCCGGGCGCATCATCGCAAGCTTTTTTGCGGGATTCGAAGCTATTGGCCGCCGATATGCTCTTCGCCCCGCGCCCGTGCCAGCGTGATCTGTTTCTGCCGTTCGCGGAACCGCGCCTTGTCGGCCTCGGACGTCTCGTGGATGCACTGGTGGCAGGACACGCCATGCTCGTATTCGGGGCGGTCCCTGTCCTGAGGCAGGATCGGGCGGCGGCAGCCATGACACAGCTGGTGCGGCCCCTCGACCAGCCCGTGCCCGACCGAGACGCGATTGTCGAACACGAAGCATTCGCCCTTCCAGGTGCTGTCCTCAGGCGGGACCTCCTCAAGATAGCGCAGGATGCCGCCTTTCAGGTGGTACACATCCTCGACCCCCTGCCCAAGCAAATAGTTGGTGGATTTCTCGCAGCGGATGCCTCCGGTGCAGAACATGGCGACGCGCTTGTTGTGGAATCGGTGCTTGTTCTGCTCCCACCAGGTGGGAAAATCGCGAAAACTGGCCGTTCTAGGGTCGATTGCGCCGTCGAATGTGCCGATCGATACCTCATAGTCGTTGCGCGTGTCGATCACCACCACATCGTCCGAGCGGATCAAGTCGTTCCAGTCCTGCGGCTCGACATAATGGCCGGTGCGGGCGCGCGGATCGACATCCGGCTGGCCCATGGTCACGATCTCTTTCTTCAGGCGCACCTTCATCTTGCCAAAAGGCGGCTGGCTGGCGGTGGCTTCTTTCCATTCCAGATCGGCACAACCCGGCAGCGCCCGGATATGCGCCAGCACCGCGTCGATCCCGGCGCGTGGGCCGGCGATGGTGCCGTTGATGCCCTCATGCGCCAGCAGCAGCGTGCCCTTGACCGACTCCGCGCGGCACAGCTCCAGCAGCGGCGCGCGCAGGGCGTCCGGGTCGGCAAAATGGGTGAAGTGATACAGTGCGGCGATCGTGTACATGGCCGCGATCTAATGCGCGGCCCCCCGCAACGCAAGACACCGCATTGACGACCCCCGCCCGCCCGCCTACCGATAGGGCACGCAAAGGAGGCCGCCATGACCCATGCCCTGATTGTGATTGATGTCCAGAACGACTTCTGCCCTGGCGGCGCGCTGGCAGTTCCCAACGGGGATGAAATCATCGCCCCGATCAATGCCATGATGCCCGATTTCGATGCGGTGATCCTGACGCAGGACTGGCACCCGGCGGGTCATTCCTCGTTCGCGTCCTCCCATCCGGGCAAGGCACCTTATGATCTGGTCGAGATGCCCTATGGCCCGCAGGTCCTGTGGCCCGACCATTGCGTTCAGGGCGCGCCCGGCGCCGAATTCCGCCCCGACCTGCGCACCGATGCCGACCTGATCCTGCGCAAGGGCTTCCGCAGCGCGATCGACAGCTATTCGGCCTTCTTCGAAAACGACCACACCACGCCCACCGGGCTGGAAGGCTATCTGCGCACGCGCGGGATCGACCGGTTGACGCTGGTGGGCCTGGCGACCGATTTCTGCGTGCATTATTCGGCAGTGGATGCGGCCCGGCTGGGCTTTGACGTGACCGTCAGAACCGACGTTTGCCGCGCAATCGATCTGGATGGATCGCTCGCAGCGGCGGAGCAGGCCATGCGCGACGCGGGTGTTACGCTGGCCTAGCGGTTCAGGGCGTCGCTCCGGCCGCAGCCAGGTATTTCAGCAGGACGAACACGATAACCGCAAGGCCAAGGGCGAAGCCAATGCGCCCCGGCACGGTTCTTCGGTCAGGTTTTGCGGGCGCGGGTGTGGCCGGTTGCGGGCGGCGCACCGGATCGCGGCGTTTGATATCGACACTGGGTTGCGCGCTGCGGACATGGCGCAGAAAGCCGTGCAGATAGAATTCACCGCAATACTGGCCGCGCAATCCCGTTGCCCGAATATTTGCAAACAGCCGACGCAAGACTTTTTCGCGGGCCTCGGCGTCTTCGGCCGGATAGAAGCCACGTGGATCACTATTGCCGTGGCTGTCCAGAATGAACCCGGCATCCACGAACATCTGGCGCAGCTGCGGTGACGCTCCCCTAAGTGCATCGGCCGTCTTTACGTCGCGAAACCGCGCGTAGACGGTTGCGGTTTTCGAGTCTGCCGCAGTCGCCGAACCGCAATCACCCCCATCTTTCGCAATCGTTACAATATCAAAGTCGTAAGCCAGAACCATTCAGCCAACTACTACCTTCTCGTACCATCCCACCATCTAACTAGACCGCGAAAAGAACAGACATTATGCCCGCATTATGGCCTGTCCTTGGCATTGTTACCAAATCCGCGCCTCTTGCCATTCACCGCCCTGATTGATCTAACAACGGAAATGGCAGGAGTTCCCCATGGTCGACATCGCGACCCGTGTCTACAATCACAAATGGAAGATCGACCCGATTGTCCGATCTTTGATCGACACAGACTTCTACAAACTGCTGATGTGCCAGTCAGTGTTTCGAAACCGACCTCAAACAACGGTCGAGTTTTCCTTGATCAACCGCTCGAATCACGTCCCGCTGGCCAAGCTGATCGACGAGGGCGAACTGCGCGAACAGCTGGATCACATCCGCTCGCTCAGCCTCAGCCGGGGTGAAAGCACCTGGCTGCGAGGCAATACATTCTACGGCAAACGCCAGATGTTCCGCCCCGATTTCATGGAATGGTTCGAGAATCTGCGCCTGCCGCCCTATCACCTCGAACGCCGCGGCGATCAGTACGAGCTGACATTCGAAGGCAAATGGCACGAGGTCATGCTGTGGGAAATCCCGGCGCTGGCGGTGCTGATGGAGCTGCGCTCGCGCGCGGTTTTGAACGACATGCGCCGGTTCGAACTTCAGGTTCTCTATGCCCGCGCCATGACCCGTGTCTGGGAAAAGATCGAAACGCTGCGCGGCATTCCCGGTTTGGGCATCGCAGATTTCGGAACCCGGCGGCGGCATTCCTTCCTGTGGCAGGACTGGTGCGTGCAGGCGATGATCGAAGGGCTGGGCCCAGCGTTTACCGGCACGTCGAACTGCCTGATCGCCATGCGGCGCGAGGTCGAGGCGATCGGCACCAATGCACATGAACTGCCGATGGTCTATTCGGCGCTGGCCGAAACCGACGAAGAACTGGCCCGCGCGCCCTATGACGTGCTGAGCGACTGGCATGACGAACATGACGGCAACCTGCGGATCATCCTGCCCGACACCTATGGCACCAAGGGGTTTCTGGACCGCGCGCCCGACTGGCTGGCCGGATGGACCGGCATCCGCATCGACAGCGGCGATCCGGCCAAGGGCGCCGAGATCGCCATCGACTGGTGGAAATCGCGCGGCGAGGATCCCAGCCAGAAGCGGATCATATTCTCGGACGGGCTCGATGTGGACAAGATCCGCGAATTGCATGGCCAATTCGCGGGCCGGGTGAAGGTCTCGTTCGGGTGGGGCACATTGCTGACCAACGATTTCCGCGGGCTGGTGCCGGGGGATGCGCTGGCGCCGTTCTCGCTAGTGTGCAAGGCGGTCTCGGCCAATGGGCGTCCGACGGTGAAACTTTCGGACAACCCCGAAAAGGCGATGGGGCCGAAAGACGAGATCGAGCGCTACAAGCGCGTCTTTGGCGTAGGGGAACAAGAAGCGATCGAAGTGATCGTCTAGCCCGGCTCAGCCGTGATGGGCGGCCACGGTTTTCAACTGGGAAAAACCGTACAGCGCCTCGAACCCCTTTTCGCGGCCATGGCCCGATTTTCCGACCCCGCCGAACGGCAGCTCGACCCCGCCGCCCGCGCCGTAGTTGTTGATGAACACCTGCCCCGCGCGCAACCGTTTGGCCAGCCGCATCTGCCGCGCGCCGTCCCACGTCCAGACCCCGGCCACCAGCCCATAGTCGGTGCCGTTGGCGATTTGAATGGCCTGTTCCTCGGTGTCGAAGGGGATCAAAACCTGGACGGGGCCAAAGATTTCCTTCTGCGCCAGCGGATGATCGGGCGGCACGTCCCCAAACACCGTCGGGCGCACATAGGCCCCGCCCGTCGGCGCGTGATCCACGATCCGGCCCTGTGCTGCGATCTCAAGATCAGCCCCCTGCGCCAGAAAGCCGGTTACGATCCGCTTCTGCCGGTCCGAGATCAGCGGCCCGACGCGCAGATCCTCGGTCGCAGGTCCGACGGTCAGGTCGGCATAGGCGGCGGCCATGCGCGCCTTGACCTCGGCATAGACCCCGCGCTGCACCAGAACGCGCGACCCGGCCGAGCAGGTCTGACCCGCGTTCTGGATGCCCGCATTCACCAGAAACGGCAACGCGGCCTCCAGATCGGCATCATCGAACACCAGTTGCGGAGATTTTCCGCCCAGTTCCAGCGTCACCGGCACCACGTTGGCCCCGGCCGCCTGCTGCACCAGCGCGCCCGTCGCCACGGACCCGGTGAACGAGATATGATGCACACCCGGATGCGCCGACAGGGCCGCGCCCGCCTCGGACCCGATGCCGGACACCACGTTCAGCGCCCCCGGCGGCAGGCCGGCCTCGGTGGCCAGATGGGCAAAGGCCAGTGCTGTCAGACAGGCCTCTTCGGCCGGTTTCAGAACGCAGGCATTGCCCATGGCCAGCGCCGCCCCGACCGAGCGGCCGATGATCTGCATCGGGTAGTTCCACGGCACGATATGGCCGGTCACGCCATGCGGCTCGCGCAGGGTATAGACGGTGTAGCCGTCCAGATAGGGGATGGTCTGACCCATCACCTTGTCCGCCGCACCGCCGTAGAATTCGCAATACCGCGCCAACGCCAGTGCGTCGGCGCGCGCCTGGGTCAGCGGTTTGCCAACGTCCAACGCTTCGAGCAGCGCAAGCTCTTCGGTCCTGTCCCGCACCAACTGCCCCAGCCGGGTCAGGATGCGGCCCCGCTCCAGCGCGGTCGTCCTGCCCCAGTCACCGTCCAGCGCCGCCTGCGCGGCCTGCACGGCGGCATCGATCTGCGGCGCCCCACCGCGCGCAATCCGGCACAGCGGCGTGCCGTCGGACGGGTTGGTCAGATCAAGCGTGTCGTCGGTTGCGACCCAATCGCCGCCGATCAGGCACAGGGTGGGGTCAAACCAGATGGGATTTAGCATATCTGCCTCCAAAATAGGCTCTAACAATGGGATTTCATGCTGCGCCCTGCCCGATCTCGGGCAATTTCGGCACGGCTTGGATCAGGGATTGCGTATAGGGGTGCTGCGGGTCCGCGAACACGCGCTCGGTCTCGCCCTGCTCGACGATCCGGCCTGCTTGCATCACCATCACCCGGTCGGTGATGGTGCGCACCACGCTCAGGTCATGGCTGATGAACAGGTAGGTCAGGTCATAGGCCGCACACAGCTCGGCCAGCAGGTCGAGGATCTGCGCCCGCACGGACACGTCGAGTGCCGAGACGGCTTCGTCGAACAGGATCAGCTCGGGCCGGATGATCAGGGCGCGGGCGATGGCGATGCGCTGGCGCTGCCCGCCCGAGAATTCGTGGATGTATTTCCCCGCATCGTCCGGCGAGAGGCCTACGGCGGTCAGCATCTCGGCGATCCGATGCTGCCGTTCGGACCCGGTGGGCGGCGTTCCCAGCAGGTGAAAAGGCTCGGTGATCAGGCGGGCGACACGGTGGCGGGGGTTGAAGCTGCCGAACGGGTCCTGGAACACCACCTGCATCTTGCGGCGCACGGCCAGATTGGGTTTGCGACCGGTGAACACTGGCAGGCCGCCCAGCAGGATCTGCCCGCCCTGAACCTTCTCAAGCCCCAAAATCGCCCGTGTTAGGGTCGATTTTCCGCAGCCGGACTCGCCCACAAGTCCAAGGCGTTCGCCCCGGTTCAGCGTGAAACTGACGTGGTCCACGGCCCGGTGATGACCCGGCTTTTCAAACAACCGCGTGCGCGGCAGGCGATAGTCGCGCACCACGTTGCGAACCTCGAGCAGCGGCGCGGGCGCGGGCGGCGCAGGCAATGCGACCCGGTGGCCCGAGGCCTGAAACAGCATCCGCGTATAGGGATGCTGCATGTGGCGCAGCAGGTGGTTTGTCGGCCCGGTTTCGACCACGCGCCCCTTCTGCATCACCACGATCCGGTCGGCCATGTCGGTCACCACCGCCAGATCGTGGGTGATCATCAGCAGGCCCATGCCGTATTCGGTAACCAGCCCCTGCAGCAGATCGAGGATCTGCGCCTGCGTGGTCACGTCCAGCGCCGTCGTCGGCTCGTCCGCGATCAGCAGCCGAGGGCGCAGGGCGATGGCCATGGCGATCACCACCCGCTGTCGCTGCCCGCCCGACAGTTCGTGCGGATAGCGCGACAGGGGAAAGCGGTCGGGCGGCAGGCCGACGCGGGTCAGAACCTCTTGGGCGCGCGCGCGGGCGGCGTCGGGGGGCATGGCCTTGTGGATCAGGATGGTCTCCATCACCTGATCACCGATGGTCTTCACAGGGTTGAGCGCCGTCATCGGCTCCTGGAACACCATCCCGACGGCCGCGCCGCGCAGGCGGCACATCTCGTCCTCGGGGCTATTCAGAACCTCGTGCCCGTCAAGGCGGACCGAGCCGCTGGCCACGGCCCCTGCGGGCAGCAACTGCATCACCGCCAGTGCCGACATCGACTTGCCCGAGCCGCTCTCACCGGTGACGGCCACGATCTGCCCGGGGTCGATGGACAGGCTGACCTGGTCCAGAACAGGGACCCCGTGGATCGACAGCGACAGGTTATGGATTTCCAGCAGGCTCATGCGCGGGCCACCCGGATGCGAGGGTCAAGCCAATCGCGCAGCCCGTCGCCCAGCAGGTTCAGCCCCAGCACCGTCACGATGATCGCCAGCCCCGGAATCAGAGCCAAATGCGGGGCAAAACTGACCATCGTCTGCGCATCCGCCAGCATCCGGCCCCAGCTGGGCGTGGGTGGCTGCGCACCGAGGCCGACATAGGACAGCCCCGCTTCGGCCAGAATACCAAGGCTGAACTGGATGGTGCCCTGCACGATCAGCAAATTGGCGACGTTGGGCAGGATGTGCTCGGCCGAAATCCGCGCCGCGCCCTTGCCCGCCACACGGGCGGCCAGGATGAACTCGCGCTCCCACAGGGACAGGGCCGCGCCGCGGGTGATACGGGCGAAGACGGGGATGTTGAAGATGCCGATGGCGATGATCGCGTTCACCGCACCGGGGCCGAAGACGGCGGTGATCAGGATGGCAATCACCAGCGAGGGGAAGGCAAAGACCAGATCGTTGCCGCGCATGATCAGCTCGTCCAGCCACGACCCCTTGCGCGCCGCGGCCGTCAGCCCCAGCGGCACGCCGAACCCCATGCCGATGCCCACAGCCACCAACGCAACGGCGATCGAGGTGCGCGCACCCACCATGATCATCGAGAACATGTCGCGCCCGAAATGATCGGTACCGAACCAGTGCTGCGCATTGGGCGGCTGCAATTTGTCGGGGATGTTCAGCGCGGCGTGGTCATAGGGTGTCCAGACGAAGGACAGCAGCGCCATCAGCACCACCACCGAGGACAGCCCCGCCCCCAGAATCAGAGACCGGCTCATGTGCGGCTCCGCAACCGGGGGTCGACCGCGGCATAGGCCAGATCGACCAGGAAATTCACCGTGATGACCGCAAAGACCAGCAGCATCACCACCGACTCCACCACGATCAGGTCCCGCGCCGAGATCGCCTGGAACACCAGCCGCCCCAACCCGGGCAGATAGAAGACCTGCTCTATGATGATCGATCCGGCCAGCAGGAAGGAAAACTGCAGCCCGATGATGGTCAACACCGGGATCAGCGCGTTGCGCACCCCGTGCCGCCACAGCGCTTGACGGCGCGACAGGCCCTTGGCGCGGGCGGTGCGCATAAAATCCTCACCCAGAATGTCCAGCAGTGCCGAGCGCATGACCCGCGACAGAATCGCCGCCTGTGGCAGAGCCAGCGCAATCGCCGGCAAGGTCAGCGAGTGCAGCCCGGCCCACAGGCCGTTGTCCCACCCCGCGAACCCGCCCGCGTTGAACCAGCGCAGGTTGATGGCGAAGATCAGCACCAGCATCATCGCAAACCAGAAATTCGGCACCGCGATGCCCAGCTGCGTGGCCCCCATTACCGCCAGATCGCCCGGTTTCCCCCGACGCGCGGCGGCGTAGATACCGACCGGAAAGGCGATCAGCGTCGACAGTGTCAGCGCATAGAGCGCCAGCGGCAGCGACACCCACAGCCGGTCGGCCACCATCTGCGCCACCGGCGTGCGATAGGTGTACGACGTGCCGAAATCTCCGGCCAGCATACCGCTGACCCAGTTCAGGTAGCGCTGCGGCCGTGACACGTCCAAGCCCAGTTCGGCGCGCAGGGCGGCCAGCGTTTCGGGCTGGGCGTTCACCCCCAGCATGAACGAGGCCGGATCCCCCGGCGCCACCTCGATCACCGTGAAGATGACCACCGAAGCGACGGCCAGGCTGAGTGCCAGCGAAATCAGACGTTTGAGCGCATATCGGAGCATTGCCGCCACGTTAGGCCGGGATTGGCCGCCGGTCCAGCGGCACAGCGCGTCAGGACTGCATCAGAAACGCCCAGACCGCGTAGCCCACGATCGCGGCATAGCCCAGCGGATAGATCCACTTGATCGCATAGTTGTCCAGCTTGCGCGCCGTGTCCTCGCGCCCCGAGACCTTGAGCCGCCGCAGCATCACGTTGAACACCACCAGCGCCCCGGTCATCAGGAACATGCATTGCAGGATGAAATCCAGAAAGGTCAGATAGCCCAGCTTGGGCAGATCGGCCGAGATCGCCCAGTTGAAGGCGACAAAGACCAGCAGGTTGGCCCCGGCGATGTCGATCCGCTTGCGGTATTCGTCCAGAAAGAACAGCGCCCAGCCGACCAAAACCAGCACCAGCATCGGCAGGAACACCCGAATGACATAATAGGTCAGGTGGCGCTTGCCCTGAAAGACCAGCGACACCTGATCGCTTTCATTGCCCGACAGGCCGGTCGTGGTCGAGGCCAGCATACGGGCATTGCCCAGAATCCACTCCTCTTCGCCCAGCGTGTCGCCCAGCCCCGAAAACTGGTCCAGCGCGTAGTAATGCACGAAGTCGGACGGAAAGACCGAGACGACCTCGAAATGGAACTCCTGCGTGTCGAAGGGGAACCTGAGGAAGTTGAAATGCGGCGCCTGCAGCGTCAGCGAGGATTTCTCGACAAACGTCACATGCCCATCATAGCGCAGGGCGGCCGCGGATTCGTGCACCCAGCGGTTGGACTGCTGGTTGTGGATGACAAAGGCGGGAACCACCGCATCCCGTGCGGCCGCATGGCGTACGAAGGCCGGCGGATCGAATACGCGGAAATCGCGGCCCAGCTCATCCGGATCGAATGCCAGGGCCGGATCGCTCCATTCAAAGCGCAGCACGACCACGGCGCCATAATTCTCGGCCTTCTGATCGACCGAGGTGATCTGGTCGATCTTGATGCCGACGCCGACCTCGACCGGGTTTTCCGGGGTGCCCAACAGCGCGCTGTGGCCATCCTGAAACAACCCCTGCGCGCCCGAGGGCCCCGACAGGGCCAGGGCGACCATGAAGAAAAACACCGAAACAAGGCAACGTGTCATCTGAAACAGACCCTAATCTGGGGAAACAGGTCCGCAGTGCGGACCCGCAAGGCTCATTCCGCCCAGCTGATCGCGGTCAGGTCGATGGCCGCCGTGGGCGCGTTTTCCCACAGGCCCTTAACCCCGGCCTTGGCCACGCCCAGTTTGGCAAGTTGGAACAGATAGGCGTTGACGTAATCCTCGGCGATCATGCGCTGCGCCTCACCCATAAGGCGGGTGCGTTCATCGGGGTCGGTGGTGGCGTTCAGCGTCGCCATCAGGGCCTGGAAGTCCGGGTTGTCATATTGGAAGTAGTAATCCGGCCGGGCATAGATGCCGATGTCCATCGGCTCGGTATGGCTGACGATGGTCAGGGCGAAATCCTTGCCCTTGAACACGGTTTCCAGCCACTGCGCCCATTCCACGTTGATGATCTCGGCCTTGATCCCGACCTCGGCCAGCTGCGCGGCCACGATCTCGCCCCCGCGGCGGGCGTAGGAGGGCGGCGGCAGGTGCAGCGTAGTTTCGAACCCGTCTGCGAACCCGGCCTCGGCCAGCAGGGCGCGGGCCTTGTCCGGGTCATGCGCCGAATTGCCGGTCAGATCGACATAGGCCGGGTTGTGCGGTGCGAAATGCGTGCCGATCGGCGTGCCATAGCCGAACATCGCGCCGTCGATAATCGCTTGACGGTCGATCGCATGGGCCAGCGCCTGCCGCACCTGCACGTCGTCAAAGGGCGGCTTCTTGTTGTTGGTCGCCAGAATGGTCTCGCCCTCGGTCGAACCGACGAGCACCTGGAATCGCGGGTCGGCCTCGAACTGCGGCAGGTTCTCGGGGGCGGGGAAATTGTCGAACACGTCCACGTCCCCGGCCATCATCGCGGCGAAGGCGGCGGTGGGGTCCGAGATGAACTTGAACGTGGCTTTCTCCAGCGCGGGTTGATCGCCCCAGTAGTCCGGGTTGCGCTCCAAGGTGATGCGGTCGCCCTGGACCCATTCGGCGAACTTGTAGGCACCGGTGCCCACCGGGTTGGTCTTGATGCCCTCGATGCTTTCGGGCGCCACGATCACCGCGTCGCCCCAGGCCAGGTTGAACAGAAAATTGCCGTTGGGTTCCGCCAGAGTGATTCTGACGGTCAGCGGGTCCACGACCTCAACGCTTTCGATCCCGGCGAACAGGGCCTTCTGCGCATTGGCGCTGTCCTCGGCGGTGGCGCGGTCGAGGCTGAACTTCACGTCCTCGGCATCCATCGTGGTGCCATCGTGAAAGGTGACGCCATCGTGCAGCGTGAAGGTATAGACCTTTCCGTCCTCGGAAATCTCCCAGCTTTCGGCCAGCCCCGGCACGACCGAGCCATCGCCCATGAACCGGGTCAGCCCTTCGAACACGTTGGTGTAGACGACCGAATCGATGGCTTGTGCGGCGGCGCTGGTCGGGTCCAGATGCGGCGGCTCCAGCTGCATGGCGATTGTGATGTCCGACCGGGCCATGGCCTGCGAGGCGAGAAGCCCCACGCCCAGCGCCATGGCGCCGGCAAAGGTGCGAAAGAACGGCTTGGTCATGTAAATTCCCTCCCAGAATGTGCGGATGGGCGGCGGATGACGCGGCCCAGACGGAATCAATGTCCCTGCAAACCTTGGGTCATTCAAGGAAATGTTCGCGCAACCGGGGTTTCTCTGGCCCCTGCCGATCTGCTATGCCGCGCTGCAACATGAACCCCGCGAGGAGCGAGCATGAGCGCCACCGCCCGCAAGACAGCCCCGAATGCCGAGGATATCCGCGCCCGCAAAGGGGACGATCCGCTGGTCAGCCTGACCGCCTATACCACGCCGATGGCCCGGCTGATGGACCCCCATTGCGACTTCGTCCTGGTGGGCGACAGTGTCGGCATGGTGCTGCATGGGCTGAGCTCGACCCTGGGCGTGACGATGGAGATGATGATCTTGCACGGGCAGGCCGTGGCGCGCGGGCTGGAGACGGCGATGATGGTCATCGACATGCCCTTTGCCAGCTATGAAGAAAGCCCTGCGCAGGCCTTCCGCAACGCGGCCCGGCTGATGGCCGAGACCGGCGCCGGCGCGGTCAAGCTGGAGGGCGGGGTCGAGATGGCCGAGACGATCCGCTTTCTGGTCAAGCGCGGCATCCCGGTGATGGCGCATGTGGGTCTGACGCCGCAATCGATCAACACGCTGGGCGGCTATAAGGTGCAGGGCCGCGACGAACAGGCCGATGCGGTGCTGGCCGACGCCCGCGCCGTGGCCGAGGCCGGGGCGTTTTCCGTCGTGCTCGAGAAGGTTCCGCAGGGTCTGGCCGACCGGATCACCGCCGAGGTGCCCATCCCCACCATCGGCATCGGGGCCTCGGCGGGCTGTGACGGGCAGATCCTGGTGGTCGACGACATGCTGGGCTTTTTCACGGCCTTCAAACCGAAATTCGTCAAACGCTATGCCGATCTGGGCCCGCTGGCCGAGGCCGCCATGGCCGAATACGCCGCCGAGGTGCGCGCCCGCACCTTCCCCACGGCCGAGCATGTGTTTGCCGATCAGGCCCCTGCCAAGGGGGGCAAGGCATGACCGCGCCCATCCTGCGCACCCTTTCGGAGCTGCGCGCCAAGACCCAGGCCTGGCGCCGGGCGGGCGAGACCATCGGCGTGGTGCCCACCATGGGCGCGCTGCATCAGGGTCACCTGTCGCTGGCACAGGCGGCGCGGGCCGATTGCGACCGGGTTATCGTGACGATCTTCGTCAACCCCAAACAGTTCAACAATCCCGAGGATCTGGCCAAGTACCCCCGCACCGAGCAGGACGACGCGGCCAAGCTGGCGCCGATGGGGGTCGATGCGATCTATGTTCCCGACTCGGACCAGATCTATCCAGACGGGTTCGCCACCACCGTTTCCGTCGCCGGGCTGACCGACGTGATGGAGGGCGAATTCCGCCCCGGACATTTCGACGGCGTGGCAACCGTCGTGGCAAAACTGTTCCTGCAGACGCAGGCGGACCGAGCCTATTTCGGCGAAAAGGACTATCAGCAGTTGATGGTCGTGCGCCGCATGGCCCGCGATCTGGACATCCCGATCGAGGTGATCGGCTGCCCCACCGTGCGCGAGCCCTCGGGGCTGGCGATGTCCTCGCGCAATCAGCGCCTGTCGGACCAGGGGCTGGTGACCGGGGCGCGGATGCATGCGGTGATGCAGGACATGGCCGGGCAACTGGCGCAGGGGGCCGCATTCGCGGATCTGATGGGGCCGGCTCGCGACACGCTGGTGGCGGCGGGCTTTTCCGAGGTGGAATATATCGACCTGCGGTGCGCCGAAACGCTTGCGCCGCTGACCGCCGCCACCCGCCCCGCGCGCCTGTTCGCCACCGCTTGGCTGGAGGGCGTGCGCCTGATCGACAATATCGACGTGCCGGTGGCCTGAAACTGGGGTCTGGAACGGCCCCGACCAATCGCCTAATGTCCCCTGAAAATGAAAACCGGGGGGAGCACGGGCATGACCTATATTCTGGCAATCGATCAGGGCACCACGTCCTCGCGCGCGATCCTGTTCGACGCGCAGATGCAGCGCGTGGGCACTGCACAGCAGGAATTCACCCAGTATTTCCCGCAGGAAGGCTGGGTCGAGCACGACCCCGAGGAAATCTGGGACAGTGTCCTGAACGTCTGCCGGCAGGTGATGAACGAGGTCGGCGCCTCGGCCGACCAGATCGCCGGGATCGGCATCACCAACCAGCGCGAAACCACCGTGGTCTGGGACAAGACGACCGGCAAGGCCATCCACAATGCCATCGTCTGGCAGGACCGCCGCACCGCCGAGATCTGCCAGCGGTTCCGCGACGCGGGCTGCGAGGATGACGTGACCGCCCAGACCGGCCTGCTGCTCGACCCGTATTTCTCGGGCACCAAGGTCAAGTGGATACTCGACACCGTACCCGGCGCGCGCCACCGGGCCGAGGCGGGCGAGCTGCTGTTCGGCACCATCGACAGCTTCCTGATCTGGCGCCTGACCGAGGGCCAGGTCCACGCCACCGACGCCACCAACGCCGCGCGCACCCTGCTGTTCGACATCCACAAGGGCAACTGGAGCGCCGAGATCTGCGATCTTCTGGACGTGCCGCTGTCGATGCTGCCCGAGGTGCGCGACTGCGCGGCCGATTTCGGCCAGACCGGCCTGTTCGGCGGGACGATCCCGATTCTGGGCGTGGCCGGCGACCAGCAGGCCGCCACGATCGGGCAGGCCTGTTTCCAGCCTGGGATGATGAAATCCACCTATGGCACGGGCTGTTTCGCGCTGCTGAACACCGGCACGCAGCCGGTGGAGTCGAAAAACCGCCTGCTGACCACCATCGCCTATCAGCTGGACGGTCAGCGGACCTATGCGCTGGAAGGCTCGATCTTCATCGCGGGCGCGGCGGTGCAGTGGCTGCGCGACGCGCTCAAGATCATCGACTCGGCCCCTCAAAGCGGCGAGCTGGCGGCGCAGGCGGACCCCAACCAGCATGTGGTGCTGGTGCCCGCCTTCACCGGGCTGGGCGCGCCCTATTGGAAGCCCGACTGCCGCGGCGCCATGTTCGGTCTGACCCGCAACTCGGGCCGGGCCGAGATCGCGCGGGCCACGTTGGAAAGCATCGCCTTCCAGACCCGCGACCTGTGGCACGCGATGCAGGGCGACTGGGGCGCCGAGGCCGACGTGATCCTGCGGGTCGATGGCGGGATGAGCGCGTCCGACTGGGCGATGCAGGGTCTGTCGGACATTCTGGGCGCGCCGGTCGACCGGCCGGTGATGCAGGAAACCACGGCGCTGGGCGCTGCCTGGCTGGCGGGGATGAAGGCCGGGGTCTATCCCGATCAGGCCGGATTTGCCGACACCTGGGCGCTGGACCAACGGTTCGAACCGATCCTGCCCGAGGCTGAACGCGAGGCGGCCTATGCGCGCTGGAAACGGGCGGTGCAGGCCACCATGGCGTTCTGATCCATCCTGACCCACGGCGCAGCCCGGGTCAGCTGTGATCCTTCAACAGGCGCTGTTTCTGGCGCGACCAGTCGCGCTTGGCCTGGGTTTCGCGCTTGTCGTGGATCTTCTTGCCCTTGGCGATGCCGATCTTCAGCTTGGCCCGGCCCTTGTGGTTGAAATACAGCACCAGCGGCACCAAGGTCATGCCCTTGCGCTGCGTGGCGGCCCACAGGTTCGACAGCTCTTTGCGGGACACCAGCAGCTTGCGCCGGCGGCGCTCGTCATGCTTGAACGCCTTGGCCTGCTCGTATGGCGCGATGTAGCTGTTGATCAGCCACAGTTCGCCATCCTCGACCGCGGCATAGCTTTCGGCGATGTTCGCCCCGCCCGCGCGCAGAGACTTGACCTCGGACCCTTCCAGCACGATGCCGCACTCGAGATCCTCTTCGATCGCGTAATCGAAGCGGGCCCGCCGGTTTTCGGCGATCACCTTGTAGTTGGGGTCTGTCTTCTGCTTCTGCTTGGCCATGACGCCGTGATGTATGCGGCTTCGTCAGCCCTTGCAAGATGGGCGCGTCAGGATTTGGCCGAGATGATCAGGTCGGGGCCAAAGATCGTGTCGGCGTGGTTGTGCAGGTAGATCTTCAGCCACGGGGTGAACCGTTCGGGGTGACGGCGCACTTCGGCCAGCAGATCGTGGTAGTCGATCCAGCGGATCTCCATCACCTCATCGGGGTTGGGTTCGATCTTCAGCGGCCCGCGTACATGCGCCAGGAACACGTCCACGACCTCGTTTTCGACCATGCCGTTGCCGACATCCGCGTGATATTCCAGCCGGTGCCGGTATTCAGGATACAGCCCGGTAATGCCCAACTCCTCGCGCAGGCGGCGCACGGCGCAGTCCGAGGAGTTTTCGTCCCAGTCGGGATGGGTGCAGCAGGTATTCGCCCACAGGCCGGGCGTGTGATATTTGCCCAGCGCGCGGCGCTGCATCAGAATCTCGGTGCCCCGCACGACGAAGACCGAGACCGCCTTGTGCTTGAGCCCCTTTTCGTGGGCTTCCAGCTTGTCCACGGGTGTCAGCTCGCCATGAACCCAAGCCGGGATCATGATTCCCATCTGTCCTCTCCTGATGTGACTGCGTCGGTCTGGCGGCATCGGCGACTGTGCGCGATGCTCGGGCGGGTTGGGCGCAGTGTTTTTTGGTCTGCGACAAAACTGGCGATGATCGACGCTTCAATCAAGCGCACGAAAGGCCGCAGGGCTGCGGCCTTTTGTACTTGTTCCGATTTTTTGGCAAGTGCGGCTTATTCGGCCGAAACGCTCTGCAGATAGGCAAAGACGTCCTCGCCACCCTTTTTCAGCTTGAAGGTCATCTTCGACTTGGCCGAGGTTTCACCCAGGTAGTCTTTCAGGAACGCCTTGGGGTCCTGAACATAGGCGACAAAGCTTTCTTCGTCCCAGACCAGACCTTTTTCGCCGGCCGCGACCAGGCTGTCGCCGTATTTGAAGCCTTCCTCGGTGCCGGCGGTACGGCCTGCAATGCCGTAGAGGTTCGGCCCGGTTTTGCCGCCCTTGACGATGGCTTCGCCGTCGGGCGTTGCGATCATGTGGCAGGACTTGCACTTGTTGAAGGTCTTGGCGCCGGCTTCGGCGTCGCCTTCGGCCAGGGCCGGCACAGCCAGCAGGCCGACGATGGCAGTCGCGATGATACGTTTCATTGGCGTTGCTCCGATATGAATTGGCTGCCCTTTAACCAGTATCAAACGCACGCAGAGTCAATGCGCAATTTGACGCGCGGCGGCGACCTGACGCAGCCGAAAAGGTATATTTTCAAGGCGTATTTTGCAGATCCGACCAGCACGGCAACAGGTCGCCTGGCGCCGGTTTCGCATGGTAGACCGCGCGTGCGATGGCACGGGTCAGGCACAGAGCCGCGGCGTGACCCAGCAGGGCCAGATCGGCCTCGGCCGAAGGGATCCGTCCCGTGCTGACGCCGAACACCAGGTCGCCATCGCCCGGCGTGTGGGCGGGCAGGATGGCGCGGGCGATCCCGTCATGGGCGGCCACCGCCATGCGCTGGCATTGCGGTTTGGTCAGGGCGGCATCGGTGGCGACGATGGCGATGGTCGTGTTGGCCTTGTCGGGCGGGGGATGGCCCATCGCCCGGGCCTTGCGGCTGGGCGCGGGGTCCCCCAGACCGGACGCCGCATCCGGCTCCAGCCCGCCAAACTCGGCCCCGATCTCGAACGGGGCGGCCCAGAAATGCCGGTCGCCCGGAGTGGTGACGCTGCCCAGCGGGTTGGCCGCAACCAGCGCACCCACGGTCACGCCGCCAGGCAACGCCGCCGAGGCAGAGCCCAGCCCGCCCTTGCACATGGCCGTCAGCGCGCCGGTTCCGGCCCCGGCGCTGCCCAGATCGAACGTCTCCGCCGCGGCGTCAAATGCGGCCCGGCCCAAGGCGCGGTACGGGTTTTCACCCCACGCCTTGTCGCCGCCGTTCAGCAGGTCGAACAGAATCGCCCCGGGTACGATCGGCACCACAGCCGGCCCCACCTGAAACCCACGTCCCTGTGCATGCAGCGCGTCCATCACGCCCGAGCAGGCATCCAGCCCGTAGGCCGAGCCACCCGAAAGAACGATCGCATCCACCCGGTCGACCGTCTTGTCGGCGGCCAGAAGATCGGTCTCGCGCGTGCCCGGGGCGCCCCCCATCACATGCACCGAGGCCCGCAGGGGCTGATCTCCGGTCAGGACGGTGACACCTGATTTCAGAGCCGCGTCCTGTGCGTTGCCCACCAGCAGGCCGGGCACGTCGGTGATCAGGTTTCTGGGTCCGGGGGTCATTTGGGTTTGTCCTTTGCTGCGGGAAAGCGGGCTGGTGCGCGCTGCCTCCGGCGGGGATATTTTGGGCCAGATGAAGGGGCGGTCAGATGCAGCGGCCCCCGTCCACCTCGAGCGCGGTGCCGGTGATCATGCTGGCCTCGTCCGAGCACAGGAAACAGGCGGCGTTGCCCATGTCTTGCGGGGTCGAGAACCGGCCCAACGGGATGGTCGACAGGAACTTGGCGCGGATTTCGGGCGTGTCCTCGCCCATGAAGGATTTCAGCAGGGGCGTTTCCCCCGCCACCGGGCAGATCGCATTCACGCGCACACCGGACGGGGCCAGTTCGACCGCCATGGTCTTGGTTGCGGTGATCATCCAGCCCTTGGAGGCGTTGTACCAGTTCAGGTTCGGGCGCGGCGACAATCCAGCGGTCGAGGCGACGTTCAGGATCGCCCCCGACCCGCGCGCTTTCATATGTGGCACCAGCGCCCGCGCAGTCAGAAAGACCGACTTCATGTTCACGCGATAGACGCGGTCGAAATCTTCTTCGCTGACCTCCTCCAGCGGCGTCGGCAGGTGGGTCACACCGGCATTGTTCACCAGAATGTCGAGATGGTCGTAGTGTCCCAGCACCGCATCCGCCATCGCCTGGACCGAGTCGCCGTCGGAGACATCCACTTGGCAGTAGTCGGCCAGAGGGCCCAGCGTTGCCGCCATGTGACGCGCGGCATCCCCGTTGATGTCGGCGATCATCACCCGTGCGCCCTCGGACAGGAATTTCTGTACGATCCCGGCCCCGAACCCGGATGCGCCGCCGGTCACGATTGCGGTTTTTCCCTCCAGCCTCATGGCCTTGCCTCCCTGCCGCTTGTCGCGGTCAGACTAGCAACGGCAGGGAAAGATGCCAGATCAATCTTCCGCCACCTTGCCGCGCAGCGCCTTGACGTCGGACCGGGCCTTTTTCGCCGCCAGCCGGCGCTTGACCGAGCCATAGGTGGGTTTCGTCGCGATCCGCCGCTTGGGTTTGACCAGCGCCTTGCCGATCAGCTCGGCCAGACGGGCGCGGGCGATCTCGCGGTTGCGGGCCTGGCTGCGGGTCTCGTCGCATTGGATGATGATCGCGCCATCCTTGGTCCAGCGCCGCCCGGCCAGCCGTTTCAGCCGTGCCTTGACCGGATCAGGCAGCGAGGGCGAGCGCGCCGCCTCGAAGCGCAGCTCGACCGCGGTCGAGACCTTGTTCACGTTCTGCCCACCGGGACCCGAGGCGCGGATGAAGCTCTCGGTCATTTCCCAATCGTGCAGGGTGATATCGTCGGTGATGCGCAACATGGGCGCGACCTTACAGGCGCCACCCGGAAACAGAAAGGGCCGCCCCGGCGGGACGGCCCTTCGAAAGTTCAGGAGGTCGGGTCGGTTAGATCAATCGACCAGCCGGAGCGCGCGCTCCGCCAAGGGCTGCCCTAGCAGGCGGTCCCCCCGGTTGTTCCGACACCTCTCTCCAATCTCTTTCTCGACACTGGATCACCTCCTTTTCTATCTGTTGCGGTTGAAAAGAAGCGTGACACAAGATGCGCCATTCTCAAAGCACTTTTTTTAAGCAGGCTGTGCAGCGGTCAATCGCGCGACGATCACCTTGAAGGGGATCAGTGCGACCAAGGCCAGCGACAGCTTCACCAGCCAGTCGGCAAAGGCCAGCGTCACCCACAGGGGCGCCTCGGGGCCCGACAGCATGAAGGGCACAGGCTCCCACGCCCAGTTGATGGCCGCATCCGCATCGGCGCCGAAGAAGGTCACCGAGGCCGAGAAGGCGATGGTGAAGAAGATCGCGGTATCCAGCGCCGATCCGACCAGGGTGGATACCAGCGGCGCGCGCCACCAGCGGCCTTCACGCATGGCGTTGAACACGGTGACGTCGGTCAGCTGCGCGATCAGGAACGCCGTTCCCGAAGCCACGGCGATGCGCAGCGGCACGGCGACGTAGGTGAAGCCGTCGCCCTGCAGCATGATCTGGCTGCCGATCAGCGAGCAGATCACGCCGGTGACGAAGCCCGCGAAGACGACCTTGCGGGCCGGGCCCACGCCATAGACGCGGTTCATGATGTCGGTGACCAGAAAGGCCAGCGGGTAGGTGAAGGCACCCCAGGTCAACAGCCCATCAAAGATCAGGAACTGGACCAGGATGTTCGAGGCCACGACGATGGCGGCCATGGCAAGAATGCCGGGGATAAAGTTGCGTTGCATGTTCTGATGCCCGTTTTGACAAGGTAGCGGCGACTTGGCCAAGGGACCGTCCCAAGGCAAGCCGCGCTTCTAGACCCGGGATCGGCCCGTGTCAATCCGGCAGCAGATACTCGACCAGTTCGGTACGCTGCAGCGCCAGAAAGTTGTCGTCCGAGATCATCGTGGCCCGCAACCGCCCCTGCCCGTCGCGCCAGACCGACAGCCCCTCGAGATTGTCATGGGTTCCGGTTCCGGTCTGGAACAGGATTTCCTCGGCCGCAGGTGTATCACCCGCGATCCGCCACCGACGCAGACGCGACCGGAACCCGGTCAGCGAGACCGCGCGTTCCAGCACGTAGAACCGCCCGTCCGGGCCGAAATCGGCCGCTACGGGCAGAAAACCGTCCCGCTGCGCCAGGACGAAGGGCGTGGACCAGGCGCGCCCGTTCCAGCGATAGACCGGAATGTCGCCATTTGCCGTGCGGCTTCTCTCGGGCAACGTGTACAGGCGGCCATGCGCGTCGATGGCCAGCCCCTCGAACGAACCATTCTGGTCGAGCGCGTCAAAGGCCTTGGGGCGCGGCAGCACCTGCGCATGGGCACCGGGCGCGGCATAACGGGCCACGCGATGCACGCCTTCGAACGAGATGTAGAAGCTGCCATCCGGCGCCAGCGCCAGCCCCTCGGAGTCACCCGAGCTGCCGGGCATGATCCGTCCCCGGCTGGACAGAACCGGCCAGTGGTCAACAATACGGATGCCGACAATCTCATCGCCATCCCGCTCGATGCGGACCGATGCCAGGGTGGAGCGGTCGCTCAGCACCCATGCGCGCTGCCCGTCATCCGAGACATGGATGGCGGAAAACCCGCCGAACCAGTCATGGCCGGCGCGCCATGCAAAGCTGCCCAGATATTCGGCCGATTTGACTTCGACCGCCCAGGCGGAACCGGCCAGAAACAGGCTGGCGATCAGTTGGACTGCAAGACGGCGGCGCATTGCTGGGGCAGATCCGCCAGAACATACTCACGACGTTTCTTCGGAGGCGGCGCGTTGGGGTCGGGCGGCGGCGGGTTCAGGATGTTGCGCACCCACTGTTCGGCCTCGGCGCAGCCGTCACCCTTGGGCGGCGGATCCTGATTGACGCACCCGCGCGAGCCGCGCGGGCAGTTCAGCCGGACGTGGAAGTGATAATGATGCCCCCACCAGGGCCGGATCTTGCGCAGATAGGCACGGTTGCCCTTCTCTTCCTTGCACATCTGCACCTTGGCGCCCGGAAACACGAAGATGCGGGCCACGCGTTTGTCCTTGGCCGCCTCGCGCAGGATGGCGTGGTGCTGTTTCGTCCAGTTGCCGTTCACATAGGCGCCGTTCGAGCGCCGCAAGGAGATCGACGAGATGTTCTCGCGCGCCTTGCGCGACAGGCGCATGTTGTCACCGGGCAGCATCCAGATGTCGATGTCCAAGCCAAGCTGGTGGCTGCGGTGGCCCGAGGTCATAGGCCCGCCCCGCGGCTGGCTGATATCCCCGATGTAAAGCCCGTTCCACCCCGGTTGCTTTGCCGCAAAACGGCTGAGGTCCTGCACGAAGTCGATGGACTGCGGGTGGCCCCAGTTGCGGTTGCGCGACAGACGCATCGCCTGCCAGGTGGGTCCGGTCTCGGGCAGTTGCACCGATCCGGCGGCGCATCCGCGCGAATAACTGCCGAAAGCGGCCGGTTTTTGTTGCGAACTGTCCTTCTGAGCCCCGAACAACTGCTTGGCCAGCGGTTGGGCCCCAGCCGCCCCGGCCAGCGCAATTCCTGCCAAAAATACCAAAAAACGTAATGAAATCATCTGCTCTGATCCCCTTCCGGTTTGACCCAGCGCATTAGGAACAATCCCAGAATAAACAACCCGACGATCGGAGACACCCCCAACCGAGCGCTGCCGGTCGCGGTTGTTGCAATTCCGATCAGCAAAGGCGCGGCAAAAGCGGTGGCGCGGCCCGACAGACCATAGAGGCCAAAGCTCTCGACCGGGGCGGCCGGGTCGGTGTGGCGCACCATCAACGAACGGCTGGCCGATTGCAGAATGCCCCCCATCCCACCGATCAGGATGCCGCAGCCAAAGAACACCATGTCCGGCAGGCCCGACCCTTGGGGCAGGGCGATGCCGAAGATCTGCGTCCGGTCCATCGACACGATGGTGGTGCAGACCAGGATCAGAACCCAGATCGCGGTCAGGATCACCGGCTTGGGGCCGAATTTCCGGTCCAGCTTTCCGCCGACCCAGGCGAAGACCGCCGAAGCCAGCACGCTGATGATGCCGAAGACGCCAATCTTGATCAGGTCCCATTCCAACACCAGCCGCGCATAGACGCCGCCGAAACTGTACAGCCCGTTCAGGGCGTCCCGGTAGAACATCGATGACCCCAGATAGCTGGCAAGGCTGACCCGGTGCCGCAAGGCAGCCACGGATTTGCCCAGCAGACTCAGCGCCTCGGATACGCTGCCCTTTTTGTCGGCGGCGGGATCGTCGCGCACCCACAGGAAATACGGGACCATGAACAGGATGAACCACCCGGCGGTGAACGGCCCCACGAAACGCGTGCCTTCGCGCGTGCCGGCGTCCAGACCGAACAGCGGCTCCATCCCGATCAGCGTCTTCCCGTTGGGCTGCTCGACGAACAGCGCCAGCATGATCGCCAAGGAAATCAGCCCGCCGAAATAGCCGAAGGCAAAGCCCGAGCCCGAGATCTCGCCCACCTCATTGTCGTCCCCCAGATCGGGCAGTTGCGAGTTGATGAAGATCAGCGCGTATTCGGCCCCCACGAAGCCCAGACCGAAGGCCGACAGCATCAGCCACATGTTCGACCCGTCCGGCAGCGTGAACCACAGCGCCGCGGAGCCCACGGCATACATCACCGAAAAGGCAAAGATCCACGGGATGCGCCGCCCCGAGACATCGGCCATCGCCCCCAAGAGCGGCGCGCCGAAAGCGATGATCAGACCGGTGATCGTCAGGCAGTTGGCCCAGACCGTCTGCGCCTGCGCGGCGGCAGCTTCGGCATCCATCCCGGCGGTTGCGTAATATTCAGCCGCAACACCGGCGAAATACGGGCCAAAGACAAAGGTCACCAACAGGGTGTGATACGGCTGGCTGGCCCAGTCGAAGAACCACCAGCCCCAGATGCGCCTGCGCTTGGAAATCTCTGCCATGTCTGCCCCTTGCCTGCTTTTGATTTCATAAGACGGGCCTTTGGGGCATTTCGCAAGCGTTCTGTGACTGCGGGCTTGCCTAATGCCACTTGGGCACTTAGGTCTCAGGCCGTACGGAAAACGAGGTGCCCATGCTGTCGCTGATCCAAATCCTGCTGCTGATCCTGGACATCGTCTGGTTCATCATCCTGGCCCATGTGATCATGAGCTGGCTGATCAACTTCCAGGTCCTGAACCTGCATCAACAGCTGGTCGCCCAGATTTGGTACGGCCTGAACCGCCTGCTCGAGCCGATCTACGGCCCGATCCGCCGCATTCTGCCCAACATGGGCGGTCTGGACCTGACGCCGCTGGTGGTGCTGATCGGCGTCTATGCGCTGCGGATCGTCCTCATCAACAACGCGGTCTATTTCTACTGACCTCTTGTTCCCTGATTCCGACTGTGTGATTGTCCGTTCAAGAGCAGTCAAATCTTGAAACAGGGCACCCCCGCACATGTTCGACGCCGCGCCTCTGCTGCGAGATGTCTTTGGATTCGATGACTTCCGCCCCGGGCAGGAAGAGATCGTCGATGCCGTGACCGCCGGCGAGAACGTGCTGGCGATCATGCCCACCGGGGGCGGCAAATCTCTGTGTTTTCAACTGCCTGCCCTGCTGCGCGACGGGGTCACGGTGGTGATTTCGCCGCTGATCGCCCTGATGCGCGACCAGGTGAGGGGGCTGCAAGAGGCCGGGGTCGAGGCTGGTGCGCTGACCTCGGGCAACACGCCCGAGGAAACCGACGCCGTGTGGGAGGCGCTCGAGGCCGGGCGGCTGAAACTGCTCTACATGGCGCCCGAACGGCTGGCGGCGGGCTCGGCGCTGGGGATGCTGCGACGGATCAATGTCAGCCTGATCGCCGTGGACGAGGCCCATTGCGTCAGCCAGTGGGGCCATGATTTCCGCCCCGACTATCTGCGGATCGGAGAGCTGCGGCGCGCGCTGAACGTGCCCTTGGCCGCCTTCACCGCTACGGCGGATGCGGAAACCCAGGACGAAATCGTCGAGAAACTGTTCGACGGCACGCCCCCGCGCAAATTCCTGCGCGGGTTCGACCGGCCGAACATCCACCTGGCCTTTGCCGCCAAGGACAGCCCGCGCAAGCAGATCCTGGATTTCGCCGACGCCCGCCGGGGCCAGTCGGGCATCGTCTATTGCGGCACCCGCAACAAGACCGAAGTGCTGGCGCAGGCCCTGCGCGAACAGGGCCACAGCGCCTGCCACTATCACGGCGGGATGGAGGCCGAGGACCGCCGCATCGTCGAAACCCGCTTCGCGCGCGAGGACGGGCTGATCGTGGTGGCCACGGTGGCCTTCGGCATGGGCATCGACAAGCCCGACATCCGCTGGGTCGCCCATGCGGACCTGCCGAAGTCGATCGAGGCCTATTACCAGGAAATCGGCCGCGCCGGCCGAGACGGTGGGCCGGCCGAGACCCTGACCCTGTTCGGCCCCGACGACATCCGCCTGCGCCGCAGCCAGATCGACGAGGGGTTGGCCCCGCCCGAACGCCGCGCCGCCGACCATGCCCGCCTGAACGCGCTGCTGGGTCTGGCCGAGGCGCTGCACTGCCGCCGCCAGACCCTGCTGGGCTATTTCGGGGAACAGACCCAGCCCTGCGGCAAATGCGACCTGTGCGACAGCCCGCCCGAGCTGTTCGACGGCACCACGCCTGTGCGCATGGCCCTTTCGGCAATCCTGCGCACCGAGGAATGGTTCGGCTCGGGCCACCTGATCGACATTCTGCTGGGCAATGACACCGACAAGATCCGCGCCCGGCGGCATGACGAATTGCCCACCTACGGCATCGGCAAGGACTGGTCGCGCCCGCAATGGCAGGCGATCTTCCGGCAGATGATGGGCCACGACCTGGTGCGCCCCGACCCCGAACGCCACGGCGCCCTGCGCATGACCGAGGCCTCCAAGCCGATCCTGAAGGGCGAGGCGCAGATCACCCTCCGCAAGGACACGCTGCGCAAGGCCACCCGCCGGCCCGCAGTCAAGATGATGGTCTCGGAAGAGGACGCGCCCCTGCTGTCGGCGCTCAAGGCCAAACGCCGAGCGCTGGCCGAGGCCGCCCGCGTGCCCGCCTATGTCATCTTCCCCGATCGCACGCTGATCGAGATGGCGGAAAAACGCCCCATGACCCTGGACGAGATGGCCCGGATCGGCGGCGTGGGCGCGAAAAAGCTGGACCGATACGGCGATACCTTCCTTGAGGTGATCGCGGGCGAGGCGCAGGCGGCCCACCCGGCGCGCCGCAAGCTGGCCGGGCGCGAACAGGGAAATATCTACGACCGTCTGCTCGAGGTGCAGGCGCAGTTGGCCCGAGGACCGGACGGGATCGACAAACCGCTGAGCTGTTCCGCCGCGCAACTGGCCAAGGTGGCGCAGATGCGCCCGAACGACGCGCGCACTCTGGAACAGGTGCTGGGCGACCGCCGCGCCGAACGTTTCGCGGCCGCCTTTCTGGACGTGCTGCGCGCAGCGGGCTAGGTATCGACGGGCAGGCACGAACAAGGGGGCAGACATGCTGGTGGTGATCTCTCCGGCCAAGCGGCTGGACTGGGCAGAGCGAGACGTGGCGCCGACCCGGCCCGATTTTCAGGACGACGCGATCCGGCTGGCGAAAACCGCGCGCAACCTGACGCTGGGGGATCTGAAAAAGCTGATGAGCCTCAGCGACGATTTGGCCCGGCTGAACCGCGACCGGTTCCGCGCCTTCGCCGAGGCACCACAGCCCGAAGCCACCCGGCCGGCCGCGCTGGCCTTTGCCGGCGACACCTATCAGGGGCTCGAGGCCGCTTCGCTGGACGCCGAGGAACTGGCCTGGGCGCAGGATCATCTGCGTATCCTGTCGGGGCTTTATGGCCTACTGCGCCCGCTGGACGCCATTCAGCCCTATCGGCTGGAAATGGGCAGCAGGTTGAAAACCCGACGCGGCACGTCCTTGTACGACTATTGGCGCGACCAGCTGAGCAAGGCGCTGAATGCGCAGGCCGACGAGATCGGCACCGGTACGCTGGTGAACTGCGCCAGCCAGGAATATTTCGGCGCGGTGACCCCCAAGGCGCTGAAACTGCGGGTCATCACCCCGGTCTTCATGGAGGACAAGGACGGCACGCCAAAGACTGTCAGCTTCTTCGCCAAAAAGGCCCGCGGCTCAATGGCGCGGTACATCATCCAGCACCGGCTGACCGACCCTGCGGACCTGCGGGATTTCGACACCGGCGGCTATGTGTATCGGTCTGAGTTGTCGGAACCGGACAAACCGGTATTCGTGCGACCCTATCAGGCCTGATCCAGCATCGAGGCATCATACGCTACCAGTTCGACCGTGTTGCCCTCAGGGTCCGTGGTAAACACGCCGCGCCAACCGATCCAGCCGAACCGTTCGACGCGATAGGGCTGGCCGATTTGATCATACCAGCGCATGACGGCCTCTTGTTCCGCAAAGGGAAGAGACAAGGCGATATGGTGCAGCGACGATTGCGCCCCGGTCATGGGTTTGTCGGCACCGGTGGGGTGCAAACCCGGCCGCGGCGCTGCCCCATGATGAAACAGCGCCAGAACTTGTGTGTGTCCTTCGAACCCTTCCGCAATCCGAAAGAATGTGATGGCGCTGTCATGACCGCCATGCAGGCGGGTCAGCCCGATGACGTTTTCATAGAAATCGACCATCGCTGCCATGTCGGCGCAGCGTATTGCTATTTCACCCAAAGCGCGGGGGCGAAAACCTCGTTCCTGTGACATAGCGACAGCCTAGACCGCACCGGCCGGCGCGACAATGACGGGTTGCGCATCCGTCGGGCAGTTGGACTGGATCATCTCGCAAATCAGCTTCTTCTGAAGCGGTTTCGTCAGGTAGTGATCCAGCCCGGCCGCTAGGATGCTGTGCTCGTCACCCGCCAAGGCATGAGCGGTCGGCGCCACGATCGGCACATGCTGCCCTGTGCCGATTTCGCGTCTACGGATCTCACCCGTGGCCTGCTTTCCGTCCATCTTGGGCATCGAGATGTCCATGAGGATCAGGTCCGGCGCGAATTCCGAAAAGGCTTCAACAGCCTCAAGCCCGTTGGCCACCAGCTTGAGGTCTATGTTCAGATCCTTGGTCATCTTGCTCAGGATCAACTGGTTGGTGCGATTGTCCTCGGCGGCCAGAACCCGCATCTTGCGCAGCTTCGTGTTTCCGCCGGACGATTGGGCCGGCTCCGCGCGGCAGGGCGGGGAAACAGGCGCAGGCAACACAGCGGCGCCCAGCGCCTGAAGCCGCGAGAACAGCTCGGCCCGTGGGATCGGTTTCTGAACCACCCCTTGTATCAGCCGATGGTTCGGATCGGCGTGCACGATGGCCGGGTTTGCGGACATCAGCACGATCGGAACGTCGGACCAGCCTCGCTTGCGCAGAGTTTCCGCCAAATCCAGCCCGTCCATGTCAGGCAGATCGTGATCGCAAAGGATCAGGTCGATCGACGCTTCCACCGCCCTCAGCGCTTCGGTGCCTGTGGCGCAAACCGTCACCTCGGCCCCCAAACGCCGCAGCTGCTTGTTCAGAATGGCCCGATTGACCGCCAGATCCTCGACCACGAGGACATGTTTCAGCCTGTCCGCCAAGGCAGGCGGAGCCGGTTGAGGGCCTTTGACGGTGGGCAGCGTGATGCGGAACCCAAAGCACGATCCCTTGCCGGCCTCGCTCTCGACCCAGATCGAGCCACCCATCAAGGTAATCAGGCGTTTGGTGATGGCCAGACCAAGGCCAGTGCCGTCAAAGGCGCGGGTCTTTTCGTTTTCAACCTGATTGAACTCGCCAAAGATGTGCTCGATCTTGTCCGCTTCGATGCCGATTCCGGTGTCTTCGATCGCAATATGGATGTCGCAGGTCTTCTGATCGGCATGGGGTACTCCGGTGACCCGGATCAGAACATGGCCATGGGCGGTGAATTTGACCGCGTTGCCCACCAGATTGGTCAGCACCTGACGCACCCGGCCTGGATCGCCCACGAACAGCGTCGGCAGGAACAGGTCATAGTCGACCAGCAAGGTCAGCCCCTTGTCGCGCACCGTGGGCTGCAGCAGCATCGCAACTTCGAGAATGCAACGTTCAAGATCGAAATCCTCGGGATGCAGCACAAGCTTGTCCGCTTCGATCTTGGAATAGTCCAGAACGTCATTGATGATGACCAGCAGCGCGTCCCCCGAATTTCGGATCGTCTCGAAACAAAGCCTCTGCTCCTCATTCAGAGGGGTTTCCGACAGCAGGTCGGTCATCCCGACGATGCCGTTCATCGGGGTCCGGATCTCATGGCTCATATTGGCAAGGAAAGCCGACTTGGCCCGGTTGGCGGCCTCGGCCTTTTCGCGCGCGGCCTGCAGTTGCGCCTCATGCTGGATCGAGGCCGTGATGTTCAGGGCCAGACTGACCACATCGCCACCCTGGCCGCGCTGGTCGATCAGCTTGATATATTGCCCATTCCACAGCTGGATCACTTCGGGCGGCGGGTTGATCCGGGTCCAGCGGCGCATCATGCGAGTTTTCCACGCCTCGGCCGGTTCCGACCCGATATCGATGATGCCCTCTGTGGTCAGCAGATCAAGAATGCGGGGGTATGAAATCCCCGGCGCGACCTCGTCCAGTCCTTCGAATACGCTCAGATAGGCCGTATTTGCGCTGATCAACCGATCACTGCCGTCGAAGAAGGCGAAACCGTCCTGGATCGTCTGGATCGAGTGCCAGAGGCGGCGTTCGGCCACTTCGATCTTGGCATTTGCAACGGTCAGGTCCGATTTGACCTTTTCATTCTCGCCACGCACGGTTTCGACCTCGGCCTCGGTCTCGCCGATACGTTTGGTCAGGGCCATCGCATATTCGCCCAGCTTGCGATTGGCCTCGGACAGTTCACTTTGCTTAAGTGCAAGCATGCGTTCGGCGGCCAGACGCGCCCGCCGTTCCTGTGCCAGTTTTTCTGCAAGACTCATGGTCATCTTCCCGGTCGGTTCGGGATCAGCATTCCCGCAGACCGTGAAAATCTGTTTAAGACCAAAGGCCGGTCAGCGCCGTCCTTCGCGCAGCCAGCCCGCCAGCAGGAAGCCACCCGCCAGCAGCAGCACCAGCCAGGGAGGCAACAGTCCGGCCTGGGTCACGTCACGGGTTTCATATGCCTCGCGCGGGGTCAGACCGATCCAGCCACGCCCGGCCGCAGGACGCCCGGCGCGCACGTTGCGGATTGCCGGCAGCCCGTCCTCGACCCGGATCACCCCGCCGCGCATCCCGGCCATGACCGGTTCAAGGATTTCGGCTGTTGCGATGGTGCGTTCGAATTCCCGCGGCGCCGCAGGGCCAAGGCCGATGACCGAGGACAGCTCACCTTCCTGCAGGCGATAAAGCCCAATTTCAGGGCCGAAATACTGCGCCTCGAACCGACCGGGGGACAATTCGCGCAAGGGCACTTCAAGCGTGTCGCCATTGGGTCGGGTGACCGTGACGGGGCCCACCTCTTCGTTCAGGGTCTGGCGGATGATGCGCATTGACTGCCCGTTGGCCTCTGCCCACAGCGCCTCTTCTTCAAGCTCGGGCTCTTTCATCATCCAGTGGGCAAGGCGGCGCAGCAGTTCCAACTGCGGGCCACCGCCCTCGTAGCCACGGCTCCACAGCCAGGCGTGGTCCGAGGCCAGCAACGCCACGCGCCCTTCCCCCACACGGTCCAGCACCAGCAGCGGACGGTCGTCGACGCCGGTCATCAACAATTCACCCGAGCGCTGTTTCACGTCGATCTGCCGCAGCCATGCGCCCCAGTCGCCCATCTCACCCAGATCGGCGGTCACCGGATGACGCTGGCCCAGGTCTGTCACCGTGGGCACGTAGCGTTCTTCGATGACCCGGGCCGAGGGTTGCGCCGGCAGGATCGCAGACAGGGGCGAGCGGAAGATGCTGTCGGCGGTGGCAAAGTCAGGCCCGGCCGCAATCAGCACCGCACCGCCGTCATTGATGTAGTTGGTCACGTTGTCCAGATAGATCGCGGGCAGGATGCCGCGCCGCTTGTAGCGGTCAAAGATGATCAGGTCGAAATCGTTGATCTTCTCCAGAAACAGCTCGCGCGTGGGGAATGCGATCAGCGACAGTTCGTCCACCGGAACCCCGTCCTGTTTCTCGGGTGGGCGCAGGATGGTGAAATGCACCAGATCGACCGAGCTGTCGGATTTCAGCAGATTGCGCCAGGTTCGCCCGCCCGGATGCGGCTCGCCCGAAACCAACAGAACCCGAAGCCGGTCGCGCACGCCGTTCATCTGGATCAAGGCGGTGTTGTTGCGGTCGGTCAGTTCGCCGTCGGCCTGCGGAACCGTGAACTGGATGACGTTGCGTCCGCCATGGGGCAGGGTCACCGGCAGCTCGACATCCACACCGATCGGGATACTGAATTGCTGCGGCTCGCCCCCGTCCACCGCAATCTCGAGCGGGGCGGACGCCGGACCGGCGGGCACCGCGCCACTGTCTTCGACCCGCAAGGTCAGAGTGACGGGCTCGTCGATGATGGCAAAGGCCGGCGCATTACGCACGATCAGGCGGCGGTCCCAGTCCTGCGCGCGACCGGTCTGCAACAGGTGCATCGGCGCGGGCAGGTCGGGGGCCTGATCGACGTCATGCACGAGGCCGTCCGACAGGACCAGAATTCCGGCGATCCGGGCGCGCGGTTCCTCGGCCAGCGCGGCATTCAGCGCCGCCATCACCTGGGTACCTTCGTCTCCGTCGCCGTCGCCCACGTTGATGCGGCGCAGTTCGGTGTTGTCGCGGGCCTCGATCTCGGCGGCCAGGGCCTCGGCGGTCTGCGCGGTCTGTTCGGCGCGGTCCGACAGGGTCTGGCTGGCGCTTTCATCCTCGATCATCAACACGATGTCGGTCAGCGGGGCGCGGTCCTCGATCTGGTAGACCGGGCCGGACAAGGCTGCCAACAGCACCAGCGCGGCCAGTCCGCGCAACGCCCAACCTGACAGCCCGCGCCACAGCGCCAGAACCGTCGCGGCCAAAGCGATCGAACCGATGACCACCAGCACAGTCCACGGGATCAGCGGGTCAAAGATGACGGAACCGGTCATTGGCCCAACCTGTCAAGCAGAGCAGGCACGTGCACCTGATCGGATTTGTAGTTCCCGGTCAGCACGTGCATGACCAGGTTGACGCCGAACCGGTTGGCCAGCTCGCGCTGGCGTTCTCCGGCATAGCCGCGCCCGACCGGCAGCAGCGCCTGCCCGTTCCGGTCGATTGCCCAGGCCCCGGCCCAGTCGTTGCCACCGATCACCACCGGGGTGACATTGTCGTTGAGGTTGCGGAAGGGCATGCCTTCGATCTGTTCGGCGTCCAGGGGCGCGGCCTCGACCCAGACCTCGGTTCCGGCAAAGCGGCCGGGGAAATCCTGCAACAGGTAGAACGCGCGGGTCAGGACGTGATCGCGCGGAACAGGCTCCAACGCAGGGATATTCAGCGGAGCAGCCAGTTGCTGCAGCTTGCGGCCATTGGGGCTCGAGGCGCCAAACCCGGCGATGTTGGCGTCCCGCGTGTCAAACAGGATCATCCCGCCCGACCGCAGATAGCCATTCAGCTTGGCATAAGCTTCGGCCGAAGGCTGGGGCTGATCCGGCGTGATCGGCCAGTAGAGCAACGGGAAGAAGGCCAGTTCATCACGTTCAAGGTCCACACCCATAGGCTCGGCCGGTTCGACGGACGTGCGATAAAACAGAGTTTGCGACAGGCCGCGCAACCCGGCATGGGCGACGTCGTCAATCTGGGCATTGCCGGTCAGTACATGGGCCAGCACCAATTCCTTGGTCGCCTGCAGGGCGAATTCAGTCTCCTCGGGCGTCTGCGCATGCGCCTGCGGTGCGATCAGAACCGCACCCAGCGCGACCGCCGCCGCCCGCGCCAGCCCCAGACGCCCCGACAGCGCCAGCGAGGCCACGACGTCAACCGCCAGCAGGATCAGGGCCAGGCTCAGCAGCAGACCCCCGATCGGCGTCTCGGCACTGACCTCCTGCCCCTTGATCGGCACATCCGCAGGCCAACTTATCGGGCGCAGCGTGCTGTCCTCGGTGAGCACGTTCAGGGCCAGTTTCTGCTTGCCGCTTTCATACAGACCCGGGCGCAGGTCGGGGCCAAGGGCGCCGGATATCAGCGCAGGGCCATCGACACCGGCCAGATTGCCCGCATCAGACAGGGTTCCGAACCCGTCCATCACCTGAATCGGCTCCCACGTGGTGCCTTGCAGCTGTTCGACCTGCCGCGTCTTGGCGGCCGAGGCCACGGCCAGCCGGTCCAGCATTTCGACGAACAGGCCCGACAGCGGCAGAGTCGACCATTCGGCATCGGCGGTGACGTGGAACAGCACCACCTGACCCAGGCCCAGTGGCTTGCGCGTCACCAGCGGGGTGCCATCCGACAGCGCGGCGATCACCCGGTCGGCCAGGTTCGGGTCGGGCTGCGCCATCACCTGGGTGCTGACGGTCACGTCGTCTGGAATGCGCAACCCGTAAAAGGGCGAGCCTTCCTGGAAAGGCGCCAGCCCCTTGGCTTCGCCCCAGCTCATCGCGCCGCCGACCGAGCGGCCACCGCTGCGCAGCCGCACCGGCAGCAACGTGTCTTCGGCATCGCGGCCCAGATCGCTGCCTGCCATGTGCGGACCGGCAAAGCGCAGCAACAGCCCGCCCTGTTCGACCCATTCGACCAAACCGGCCTGTTCGCTGGGGGTCAGCTTGGCCACATCGGCCAGCACGATCACATCCGGGTTGGCGGGCAGAACCTCGGTCAGCCCGCCCTCGACGAAATCGGCGGTGGGGATCAGTACCTGCGTCAGGTAGTGCAGCGGCGACAACAGCTCCAGCCCCTCGCGATTGACGGTTCCGGCGATCAGGGCGACCTCGCGCCGGCGCAGGCTGTCATCGGTCAGCGACACCGCCCCGGCCGACCGCTGGCCCTGCAGCTCGAACCGAGTGATGCGGGCGCGCAGTTCGGACGGCAACGCCAGATCGGCCTGTGCTTGGGTCGCACCGCTTTCGAAGCTGACCTCGACCGATTGCAGCAGGCGCATCACGCCCGCCGGGTCGCGCCCCTGCGCATTGATGGTGACGGTCCGCGCCGGACCGGGTGTGGCGCGCACCGCGGTCAGCCGGATCGCCCCGTCCTGATAGGTGGCCGGCCGCAGCGCCAGGATCGGCGCCGCCGCGCGATAGACCGTGACCGCGCCCCGCGCCTGAAGTGCAGACAGCAGGGTTTCACGGCCCGGATAGTCCAGCTTGTCGGTGAACCAGTGCGTGTCGAACCCGCCCTCGACCGCCGACAGGTCGGCCAGCGCCTGTTCGATCTGCGCCGCGTCCGGCTGCCACGGCTGCGGAACCAGCCCGGGCAGGCGGTTGCGCCAGGCTTCGGCGGCCTGGAAAACCGGCGGTTCCGGCTCGGTCAGTCGCAGAATGGACACCGGGCGCCCGGCCCGCCCGGCTTCGGTCAGCTGCGCGTCGATCTGCTCCAGCGTGGCGGGCCAGCGCGTGGCCCCGGCCCAGCTGGCATCCAGCACCAGCAGCAGCGGCCCCGATCCGGTTTGGTCGCGCGACGGGTTCAGCACCGGGCCGGCCAGACCAATGATGATCGCCGCTGCCGCCAGCATCCGCAGCAGCAGCAGCCACCACGGGGTGCGGTCGGATACACTCTCGTCGTCCTTCAGGCCCAGCAAGAGGGTCACCGCCGGGAACAGCCGGCGGATCGGCGCGGGCGGCACGGCGCGCAGGATCAGCCACAGGATCGGCAGGGTCAGAAGACCCAGCAGCACCCATGGTGCGGTAAAGCCGATGCCCGCCAGAACCGTCATCGCGCCCCTCCGTCCAGGGCACGATAGAGCCACAACAGAGCCGCCTGCGCGCTGTCGCCCGTATGGTGCAGGCCCAGCTGCCAGCCGGTGACGCGGCACAGGCGCGTCAGGTCATCCTTGCGCCGCGCCAGCCGCGCCAGATAGCGCTCGCGCAGGTCGCCGGCCTTCAGTGTCTCGTGCCGGACCGTCCCGCCGACGCTTTCGAAGATGGTGCGCCCGCGATAGGGGAAGCTCTCCTCACCCGGGTCCAGGACCTGCAGTAGCACACCGCGCACGCCGCGGTCGGCAGCCTTGGTCAGGGCCAGTTCGACCTCGTCCAGCGGGCCGAGGAAGTCAGAGATGAACACGGCGCGGGCATGGGGAATCATGGCGCGGTGCTCGGGCGGGGCATAATCGGCCTCGGTATCTTCGGACAAGGCCTGCGCCAGCCGGATGATCTGGGCATTGCCGCGCCGGGGCGGCAGGGTGGTGCCGGTCAGGCCCACACGCTCGCCCCCGCGCACCAGCAGGATCGCCGTGGCCAGCCCCAGCAAACGCGCCCGGTCGGCCTTCGTGGGCAGGGATTTATCGGACGCAAAGCGCATCGAGGCGCCCTGATCGACCCACAGCATGATCGACTGCGCGATCTGCCATTCGCGTTCGCGCACATATTGCTGATCGCCGCGGGCCGAGCGCCGATGGTCGATCATCCGCCGGCTGTCGCCGATCTGGGCCGGTCGATATTGCCAGAAATCATCGCCCAACCCCGAACGCCGCCGGCCGTGATCGCCCAGCAGCACGGTTCTGGCCAGGTGTTCGGCCCGCGCCAGCAGCGGCGGCAGCCGGGACGCCTCGGCCTCGGATCTTTCGCGAAGGGTGCGGGCCGCGTTCACGCCGCCGCCTCAGCCCGGACAAGCCCGGCCGCGGTGGTTTCGATCAGGTCGGGCAGGCTGTCACCGCGCGCCCGCGCGGCGAAGTTCAGCGCCATCCGGTGGCTGAGCACAGGGCGCGCCATGTCCAGCACGTCTTCGGCATTGGGAGCCAGCCTGCCCTGCAGCATCGCCCGCGCCCGCACCGTCATCATCAGCGCCTGCGCCGCGCGCGGGCCGGGGCCCCAGGCGACGGTCTCGGACACGCGCTCGGACACGCCAGGTTCTTCGGGGCGGAACGCGCGCACCAGATCGAGGATCAGTTCAACAACCGACTCGCCCACCGGCATCCGGCGCAGCAGAACCTGCGCGGCCAGCAATTCTTCCTTGGTGAAGATCTGGTGCGCCTCTTCCTCGGCCACGCCGGTGGTGGCCAGCAGGATGTCACGCTCGGTCTGGCGGTCGGGATAGTTCACGTCGACCTGCACCAGGAAACGGTCCAGCTGGGCCTCGGGCAGCGGATAGGTGCCCTCCTGTTCAATCGGGTTCTGGGTGGCAAGCACGTGGAACGGCACGCCCAGCGCGCGATCCTCGCCCGCGACGGTCACCGTGCGTTCCTGCATCGCCTGCAGCAGCGCCGACTGGGTGCGCGGACTGGCGCGGTTGATCTCGTCCGCCATCAAGAGTTCACAGAAGATCGGGCCGGGAATGAATCGGAAATTGCGGCTGCCATCCTCGGCGGTGTCCAGAACCTCGGACCCCAAAATGTCGGCCGGCATCAGGTCGGGTGTGAACTGGATGCGGTTGCCATGCAGGCCCATGACGGTCGACAGGGTTTCTACCAGCCGCGTCTTGCCCAGGCCCGGCAGCCCGATCAGCAGGGCATGACCGCCACACAGCAGCGCCGTCAGCGTCAGGTCGACGACCCTCTCCTGCCCGATGAAGCGGCGGGTGATCGAGGATTTGGCCTGTTGCAGTTTCTCTTCCAGCGCTTCGATCTCGGAGACGAGGTCGGCAGGTTCGGTCATGACTTTCCCTTCCGTGGACTTATTATGGTTGAAGTGTATCGCGCTGAGAGGAAATGGCAAAAACAATGAGCGGACAAAATCCTGTGAAACCGTCCCCTGAGGGTCTGGCGGCCTCGGTCAAGGCGGCCAAACCGCGGGGTCTGCCCCCTGTCGACAGCTGGAATCCTCCGTTCTGCGGCGATCTGGACATGCGCATCGCGCGCGATGGCACCTGGTATTACCTAGGGTCGCCCATCACCCGGTTCGAGCTTGTGAAGCTTTTTTCCTCAATTCTTAAGAAAGAAGGGGACGCCTATTTTCTGGTCACCCCGGTCGAGAAGGTCGGCATCAGGGTCGAAGACGCGCCGTTTGTGGCGGTCGATTTCGACCGGACCGGCGCGGACGAGGATCAGGTTCTGACCTTTACCACCCATGTCGGCGATACGGTGTCGGCGGGTCCGGATCACCCGATACGGGTGGCCATCGACCCGGAAACAAACGAACCCAGACCCTATATATTGGTGCGATCGAACCTCGAGGCGCGGATCGACCGCAAGAGTTTCTACCGCCTTGTGGACATTGCGACGGAACGCGCCGGGCAGGTCGGGGTCTGGTCCGGCGGGCAGTTCTTTGTCTTGGGTCGCGCCGAGGAAACGCCTTAGGCAACCCGTCGTGCAGGACGGTCTTGCGCAAGGACAACCGCCAGCGCCACGACTCCGGCGCCCAGCGCCCGGGTCCAGTTCCACTCCGAACCCAGAACCACCATGATGAGCATCACGTAGAACGGGGCCACATTGATGTGGAATGACGCCAGAGCAACACCCAGCCGGCCGATCGAAGCGATGAACAGAACCTGGCTGAGGCCGAGAGAGATCACGGCGTAGATCGCCAGCATTCCTGCCTGCTGCGGGTCGATCGGCGACGATGGCCAGACTTCGAACCCGAGGACGCTCGACAGATAGAACAGCGCGCCGGCCATGAACGTGCCGCCGATCAGCGTGATCGTGGTACGTCCGGTTTGGCTGAGGTCCGGGAAGTCCCGCGCGGTCGCCATGCTGGCCCAGCAGAACAGCGCGGTCGAGGCGATGGCGCAAAGCGCGCCCAGTCCCAGCTGGGCCGGCGCCACCGCGCTGGTTGCGATCAGGCCGCCTATGATCGAAACGGCAACCCCCAGCGCGAAGTTCCACCGCAATCTGCGCGTTCCCGCAGCCAACTCGAGCAGTGTCGCAATCAAGGGCGCGCAGGACGCGATGATGGCAACGGTTACGGGATCGGTCAGTTTCTGCGCGAGGATGATCAGGAACATGCCCAATCCAAGGCCAAACCCGCCCACTCTCATCGCATGGGCCCAACGCGCCCGCAGCACCGCATCTGCGCCATCGATCCACAGCCAGATCGGGATCATCACGGCCACCGCCAGCATCAGCCGCGCAGCCAGCAAGGCAACCGGCGGCCAGGTCTGCAGCAGGATTTCGGCCGCCGGGAATCCGGCCGCCCAGGCCAGCATCGACGCCACCGCCAACCCGTTTCCGGACAAGGCGGATTGCCGCGCACCGGGCACAGCGAAACTAGGCCCGCGAACGGGGTCCGGACTCATCGCCATCGGTTTCAATCCTTTTGTTGGTGCAGCGCCACGAAAATGATTCGCTGCAATACCCCGACCCTTCACATTCGGCCCGCGACGGTCTGGCCGATTTTCGACATATTGTCGTTTTCAAACCCTTTCTCTGCGCGCCGCCCGCGACTAAGGTCAGCACGCCATCGGACCGAGAGGACAATGCCCCGATTTGCCGCCAATATCTCGCTGCTCTTTGCCGAGCTGCCCTATCTCGACCGGTTCAAGGCGGCCGCGGATGCCGGGTTCAAGGCAGTCGAGATCCTGTTTCCCTATGACCTGGCGGCCAAGGAAACCCGCCGCGCATTGATGACCAACGATCTGGACTTGGTGCTGATCAACGCGCCGCCGCCCAACTATACCGGCGGCCAGCCGGGCTATGCGGCTGTTCCGAGGGGCGAAGGGCGGTTCCAGTCCGACATCCGCCGCGTCCTGCGCTATGCCGAGGCGCTGAAGCCCGGTTTGATCCACGTGATGGCGGGCTATGCCTCGGGGGCGGACGCGCAGGACTGTTTCGTACGCAACCTGCAATGGGCCGCGGATTTTGCACCGCATCAGCAGTTCACGATCGAACCGCTGAACCCCGTCTCGCAGCCCGGATACTTCCTGAATGACTATGATCTGGCCGCCGCGTGCCTGGACCGGATCGACCGTCCGAATGTGGGCCTGCAATTCGACAGCTTTCATGCCCGGATGATCCATGGCGATGCACAGGCCGTCTGGGACAGATTCCGCGGCCGGATCGTACATGTTCAGATCGGGTCGGCCCCCGACCGGTCGGAACCCGGCCGGGACGAGACCGATTTCCCCGCCCTGTTCGCAGCGATCGACGACAGCGGCTATGACGGCTGGGTCAGCGCCGAATACACGCCCTCGACGCGGCGCACCGACGCCTCTCTGCACTGGATGCGATAGGCCTGTGCACCTGCGCACTGGAAATCACATCTTGGATATCGCATACGAAACAGCAACTCAGCAGAGGAACAGCCGCATGATCCCCGCCCGATTTGCCCCCGTCCTGTTCGGATTGATCCTGTCGGGGCTGATGTCCTGCATCGTGACCTGCATCGCAACGGTCAAAGAGATCGGGCTGGGCCCCGAGACCTTTGTCAGCTGGATGGGCGCGTGGAGCATCAGCTGGCCGGTGGCGTTTGCTGTGGTTCTGGTCATGGCACCGTTGACCCGTCGGCTGGTCGCGCTGTTAGTCAGGCCCGAGGCCTGACCTGCCGCGAAGATGGCCCGCCGGGCCTGATGAGCGGCACGGCGCTTGCCTAATGCGCCTCGGCCCAGTTGGCGCCTTTGCCCGCATCCACCGTCAGTTTCACGTCCAGCTTCACCGCCGGATCGGGCGCGTTCTCCATCACGTCGCGCGCAATCTCGATGGTCTTTTCCACCGCGTCCTCGGCCACTTCGAACAGCAGTTCGTCATGCACCTGCAGCAGCATCTTGGCCGGCAGCCCGTCGATCGCCTCGGGCATCCGCACCATCGCCCGCCGGATCACGTCCGCCGCCGTGCCCTGGATCGGTGCGTTGATCGCCGCGCGGCGGGCAAACCCCGCATGCGGACCCTTGGCGTTGATCTCTGTCGTGTGGATCTTGCGACCGAACAGGGTCTGCACATAGCCATGCTCTTTGGCAAAGGCGATGGTGTCGTCCATATAGCGCCGGATGCCGGGGAAGCGCTCGAAATAGCGGTCGATGAAGCCCTGCGCCTCGGCCCGCGGAATGCGCAGGTTGCGCGCAAGACCAAAACCCGAAATGCCGTAGATCACGCCGAAATTGATCGCCTTGGCCTTGCGGCGGATCTCGGGCGTCATCTCGTCCAGCGGCACGTCGAACATTTCCGAGGCGGTCATGGCGTGGATGTCCAGCCCATCGGCAAAGGCCTGCTTCAGGGCCGGAATATCGGCGATATGGGCCAGAATACGCAGCTCGATCTGTGAATAGTCGAGCGACACCAGCACGTTGCCCGGCTCGGCAATGAAGGCCTCGCGGATGCGGCGGCCCTCCTCTGTGCGCACTGGGATGTTCTGCAGGTTGGGGTCGGTCGAGGCCAGACGCCCCGTGTTCGCCCCGGTGATGGCATAAGACGTATGCACCCGGCCCGTATCGGGGTTGATATGGGTCTGCAGCGCGTCGGTATAGGTCGATTTCAGCTTGGACAGCTGCCGCCAGTCCAGCACCCGGCGCGGCAGTTCATGCTCGGTCGCCAGATCTTCCAGCACGTCGGCGCCGGTCGAATACTTTCCGGTCTTGCCCTTCTTGCCGCCCTCAAGACCCATCTTGTCGAACAGGATCTCGCCCAACTGCGCGGGCGAGCCGACGTTGAAGGTTTCTCCGGCCAGCTCGTGGATTTCAGCCTCTAACCCGGCCATTTTCTGGGCAAAGGCGTTCGACATGCGGCTCAGCACATCGCGATCGACCTTGATGCCATGCATCTCCATCTCGGCCAGAACCGGCACAAGGGGGCGTTCAAGCGTTTCATAGACGGTGGTCACCTGAGCCCGGTGCAACTGCGGCTTGAACAGCTTCCACAGGCGCAGGGTAATGTCGGCATCCTCGGCGGCATAGGCGGTCGCCTCGTCGATCGGCACCTTGTCGAAGGTGATCGCCGATTTGCCCGAGCCCAGCAGCGGTTTGATCGGGATCGGCGTGTGGCCCAGATAGCGTTCGGACAGGGTGTCCATGCCGTGCCCATGCTCGCCCGCATGCATGGCATAGGACATCAGCATAGTGTCGTCGATCGGGGCCACATCCACGCCGTAGCGCGCAAAGATCTTGGCGTCGTATTTCATGTTCTGCCCGATCTTCAGGATCGACGGATCCTCGAGCACCGGTTTCAGCATCGCCAGCGCTTCGTCCAGCGGCATCTGCCCCTCGGCCAGCGCGTCCGAGCCGAACAGGTCGTCGCTGGCCCCGTCGCGGTGGGTCAGCGGGATATAACAGGCCTCGCCCGGCTCGATGCACAGCGAGATGCCGACCAGATCGGCGATCATTTCGTTTAGGCCCGTGGTCTCGGTGTCCACGGCCAGCCAACCGCGCTCATAGGCCTGATCGATCCATTTCCGCAGCGCGGCCGCGTCGCGCACGCATGCGTATTTGCTGGCATCGAACGGAATGTCCTCGGCCTGCGGCTCATCTGCCGCCGGCGCCGGAGTATCCGCGATCACCGGCGGTTCGACCCCCAGCTTGTCCGCGATCCGCTTGGTCAGAGTGCGGAACTCCATCTCGGCCAGAAACTCCATCAGCTTGTCCGGATCGGGGTCGCGCAGCTCCAGATCATCCAGCGTGAAATCCAGCGGTGTCTCGCAATCCAGCTGCACCAGCCTTTTCGACAACTCGATCTGATCTCGTTTCTCGATAAGGGTTTCGCGGCGCTTGGGCTGCTTGATCTCCTCGGCGCGATCCAGAAGAGTCTCCAGATCGCCGAACTCGTTGATCAGCAGCGCCGCCGTCTTGATCCCGATCCCCGGCGCACCCGGCACGTTGTCGACGCTGTCACCGGCCAGCGCCTGCACATCGACGACACGCTCAGGATAGACGCCGAATTTCTCGAACACCCCCTCGCGGTCGATGCGCTTGTTCTTCATGGCATCCAGCATCTCGACACCGTCGCCCACCAGCTGCATCAGGTCCTTGTCGGAACTGACGATGGTTACCCGCCCCCCGGCCTGGCGCGCCTGGCAGGCCAGCGTGGCGATGATGTCGTCGGCCTCGTACCCCTCCAGCTCTTTGCAGGCGATGTTGAAGGCCTCGGTCGCCTGCCGGGTCAGCGGGATCTGTGGGCGCAGGTCCTCGGGCATCGCCTCGCGGTTGGCCTTGTAGAGGTCGTACATGTCATTGCGGAAGGTGTGCGAGCCCTTGTCGAAGATCACCGCCAGATGGGTCGGCGCATCGGGGCCGTGGTCGCCATCCACGTAACGCTGCAGCATGTTGCAAAAGCCCGAAACGGCGCCAATCGGCAGCCCGTCCGACTTCCGCGTCAGCGGCGGAAGGGCGTGATAGGCGCGAAAGATGAAGGCCGATCCGTCGATCAGATGCAGATGGCAGCCTTTTCCGAATTTGCTCATGCGCGCTCTCCCTGTCGGTCAGGGACGGTTCTGCCACAGGGGCAGCCGGGTGACCAGTCAGGAACGCGCCCTAGCCGCCAAACAGGCCGCTGAAAACATCCGAGAAACTGTTCAGCAGCGACATGATGACCAGCGCGCCGAGAAACGCGAAAAACGCCATCGCGAAAAACTGGAACAGGATCGCACCCGTTCCGATGACCACACCGGCGATGGCCGGGCGGCGTTTTTCGTGCTGCAGGATGCCGACGACCGAGACGACGATCGCCAGCCCGCCCAGCATGGCGACGCCGATCTGCAGAAAGTCATCCAGATCGCGGGTGGGCGCGACCGGCGCGGGCTGCTCCATCCCCGCCGCGGCCCGCAGGGTCGATTTTCCCAACTCGGCGGCCAGTTCTCCCAGCGTCACGCCGGAGGATTGCTGCGGTGCAAACGGCCCAGCCCAGAACACGAACAGGGCTGCGAACAGGGCCAGTGCCGCAAGACAAAAGCCGGCCCATCCAAAAACCGGATTGCCGGTATCAGCAGCAGTCATATCGGTCATCATTCGCACCCACGTTGGTCACACCAACGCACTAGGCGAAAATCGCGGCGAGATTTGGGCGGACTGCGGTTGGGCGGGCAATCAGTGTCGCTGTGCGTCCTTCAGAACATACTTGCAATCGCAATAGGGGCACTCGACCCAGCCCTGATCCTCGGGGATCTGCAACCAGACGCGCGGATGGCCCAGCGCGCCCTCGCCACCATCACAGGCGACACGGCTTGTCTCGACGATCTTGGTTTCCGGAGCTTCGATTGTCACGGCGTGCGATCCTTCACTGGTTGTCGGCCTCGCGGGCATGCATTAGGTGCGTTTATGAGCGATCAAGAAACCGGGGGCAAGAGCCAGCAATGACCGATGCAGCGATCAGCCTTCGCGGCCTGCGCAAAACCTATCGCGGCGGCAAGGGCCAGCCCGAGAAACATGCGCTGAAGGGCATCGATCTGGAGATCCCGCGCGGATCGGTCTTTGGCCTGCTGGGGCCGAACGGGGCCGGCAAATCGACCCTGATCAACATTCTGGCGGGGCTGGTGATTAAGACCGCAGGCCAGGTGACGATCTGGGGCTATGACCAGGACCGCAACCCGCGCCAGGCCCGCGCCGCCATCGGGGTGATGCCTCAAGAGCTGAACCTCGATCCGTTCTTCACCCCCCGTGGCGCGCTCGAAGTGCAGGCGGGGCTTTATGGCGTGCCGAAATCGCAACGCCGCAGCGACGAGATCCTCGAAATGGTGGGCCTCAGCGACAAGGCCGAGGCCTATGCCCGCACGCTGTCGGGCGGGATGCGGCGGCGGCTGCTGCTGGCCAAGGCGCTGGTGCACCACCCGAAAATCCTGGTGCTGGACGAACCCACCGCCGGCGTGGACATCGAACTGCGCCAGATGCTGTGGGCCAATGTGCGCAAGCTGAACCAGCAGGGCATGACCATCATCCTGACGACCCACTATCTGGAAGAAGCGCAGGAGATGTGCGACGAGATCGCCATCATCAACCACGGCGAGAAGGTGGCGCAGGACAGCACCGCCAACCTGCTGGGCCGCATGGACGGCCGGACCATGGTCATCACCCCCGAGGCCGCCGTGACCGCCTTGCCCACCGCCCCCGGCGTTCAGGCCAGCCTGCGCGACGACGGCAGCCTGGCGCTGCACTACCGCAGCCCGGAAACCAGCGCCGAGCAGGTGCTCGAGGCGGTCCGTCAGGCCGGCATCCGCATCCGCGACGTGCGCACCGAAGAGGCCGATCTCGAGGACGTGTTCCTGGCCCTCACCTCCTCGCGCACCGAGGATCCCCCGGCCGACGATCAGGACCAGCCGCGCCGGGGCCTGCACCGGGTCAAGCTGTGACCATGCCCCGTGCCACTTTGGTTTGGGCAGATGAGGTTTTTTCCGAACATCATAAGTCCATTCGCCGTGCCGTCCTTGAGTGGCGGCATTGCGAGCCAAGCGGTCATCCAGAACACGCAATTCCCAGCCGAGATGCAGGTCAGTGTCGGACTATACGGGGGCCGTAGCTGACTGACTGGTCAGAGCAGACAACATGACCACGTCTTATTAACTCGCCAACTAGCGTTTCTAGTTCTTCGTGTTCCAAGGTCTTTCGAAAAAGGGCATTCACCGTTCCTTTTAGGGTTTTGATCTTCCTTGGACGCGAAGTTCCTCTAGACTGCAAACTGTCAACAATCGCATCAATTTTTTGATCTAACGAACTTGCGTTCGAGATTTTGACGAATGGGATTTCGGATATGTCAATATGACGGAGAGCAAGGATCTTCCTTTGTCGCAAATGTGCAATCAAAGGGTCGAAGCCCTTGTCACGAGAAATAATATGAAAGTATGCATCGGCATTGTTGGCCGCGAGTTCTCCCAAATAAAAAGCGATATGGAAGTCTAAGGCATTTGAGCCGTTACCCGTTATCTTCTTATAACCAGCACTTTCTCCTAAGCTTTGAAGTGCTTTTGCGAAGTCAAAAGGTACACTCTTTTGGTTAGCGCCAACGAATACAATCAACTTGCAGTCATGCCCACTGAGGAGTTCAAGGTTCTTCGGCTGAACATTTTCGAAGTCGATCAGGATAAAGTTTTTTTTCAAAGGCCGTGCTCCAATTCGAGATCGAATCAAATACAGATTACTGGATAAGGTCAATACGAAGCACCTTTATCCGCTGTGGGCTCGAACCAGAACTTCACCGCACCTGAATCGACAACCCAATTCCCGCACAATGCAGACAAGGACTCGAAAAAGAACAAAACAAGAATATAATGACGACTCGCCATGTATGCCGAGCTGTCGATCACGTCGAACTTCACCTTCCTCACCGGGGCCTCGCACCCCGAGGAGTACATGGAGCGCGCCGTCACCCTGGGCCTGCCCGCCATCGCCATCGCCGATGACAACTCGGTGGCGGGCATCGTCCGCGCCCACACCCAGGCGCGCGAGATCGCCCGCAAGGTCCGTGAACGCCGCGCGTGGGAGGAGCAGAACACGCCCATCGGCCCGCCCTGCCCCGATCACATCCCGAAACCGCCCTCGTTCCCGGTGCATGCGGTGCCGCGCCTGATCCCGGCGGCGCGGCTGCTCTTTGCCGATGCCCCGCCAGTCACCGCCCTGCCCCTCAACCGGCAGGGCTGGGCCAGCCTGTGCCGCCTCCTGTCCACCGGACGGCTGCGCGCGGCCAAGGGCGACTGCATCCTGCACCTGTCCGACCTGTTGGAGTTTTCCGACGGCCTCCACCTGCTGCTCTGGCCACAGGCGGGCCGTCCGACCGGCGGCGCGAGCGGATGGCGGACACAGGCGCAACAGCTGACGCGCCGCTTTGCCGGGCGCATGCACCTGCTGATGCATCCTCGCTATGACGGTGCAGATGCAGCATTTTTTCATTTGTTAGAGACTGAATCAGGCCATCTGGGCCTGCCCACCATCGCCAGCGCCGCGCCGATGATGCATCACGGCTCGCGCCGCCGGCTGGCCGATGTGCTGACCGCGATCCGCCTGCGCCGCAAGGTGGACGACCTGGGCCGTCACGCGCTGGCCAATGGCGAACAGCGCCTGCGGTCCGAGGCCGAGATGCTGCGCATCTTCAAGGGGCACGAAGGCGCCGTGGCCCGCGCGTATGCGCTCAGCCAGGAACTCACCTTCTCGCTGGACGAGCTGCGCTATGAATACCCCAGCGAGGTCAGCGGCACCGAAACCCCCACCCAGCGCCTGCATCGGCTGGCGCATGAAGGGTTAAAATGGCGCTATCCCGCCGGCGCCCCTGAAAAGGTCAAGGCGATGCTGGCGCATGAGCTGACCCTGATCGGCAAGCTGAAATACGAACCCTATTTCCTGACCGTCCGCGACATCGTGCAGTTTGCCCGCGGCCGCGGGATCCTGTGTCAGGGGCGCGGCTCGGCCGCCAATTCGGTGGTCTGCTATTGCCTGGGCGTCACCTCGGTCAGCCCCGAGATGGGCACCATGGTGTTCGAACGCTTCGTCTCCGAGGCGCGGGACGAGCCGCCCGACATCGACGTCGATTTCGAACATGAGCGCCGCGAAGAGGTGATCCAGCACATTTATGAACGCTATGGCCGCCACCGCGCGGGGCTGTGCGCCACGGTGATCCACTATCGCGGCAAGCGCGCCATCCGCGAGGTGGGCCGCGCCATGGGCCTGACCGAAGACACGATTTCCGCCCTGTCCTCGCAGCTGTGGGGGTTCTTCTCGACCGCGGGGCTCGAGGCGGAACGGATGCGCGAAATCGGCCTCGACCCCGAGGACCGCCGCCTGAAACAGACTCTGACACTGGTGCATCAGATCAACGGCTTCCCCCGCCACCTGTCCCAGCATGTGGGCGGGTTCATCATCACCGAGGGCCGTCTGGACGAGCTGGTGCCCATCGAGAACGCCACGATGGAGGACCGCACGGTCATCTGCTGGGACAAGGACGACATCGACAGTCTGGGCATCCTCAAGGTCGATGTCCTGAGCCTTGGCATGCTGACCTGCATCCGCAAGGCCTTCGACCTGATCGCCCAGCACCATCAGACGAGTTACACGCTCGCCACCCTGCCGCCCGAGGACCCGGCGGTCTATGACATGCTGTGCCGCGCGGATTCGGTGGGCGTGTTCCAGGTGGAATCACGTGCTCAGATGAACTTCCTGCCCCGGATGCGGCCGCGCAATTTCTATGATCTGGTGATCGAGGTCGCCATCATTCGCCCCGGCCCCATCCAGGGCGACATGGTGCATCCCTATATCCGGCGTCGGAACGGCGAGGAGGAGGTCAGCTTCCCCTCGGACGCGCTGGGCGAGGTGCTGGGCAAGACGCTGGGCGTGCCGCTGTTTCAGGAACAGGCGATGCAGATCGCCATCGTCGGCGCGGGCTTCACCCCCGAACAGGCCGACCGGCTGCGGCGGTCGCTGGCGACCTTCAAGAAGCACGGCAATGTCAGCGAATTCCGCACCCTGTTCCTGCGCGGGATGCAGCGCAACGGCTATGACGCCGAATTTGCCGAGCGCTGTTTCTCGCAGATCGAGGGGTTCGGCTCCTACGGCTTCCCCGAAAGCCATGCGGCCAGCTTTGCGCTGCTGGTCTATGCCAGCGCCTGGATCAAGTGCCACCATCCGGGGATTTTTGCCTGCGCGCTGCTGAATTCGCAACCAATGGGGTTCTATGCCCCCGCCCAGATCGTGCGCGATGCGCGCGAGCATGGCGTGCAAGTGCGTCCGGTCTGCATCAATGCCAGCTTCTGGGACAACGTGATGGAGCCAGACGGCCATGGCGGGCTGGCCCTGCGGCTGGGCTTTCGCCAGATCAAGGGCCTGAGCGAAGAGGACGCCAGTTGGCTGACCGCCGCGCGCGGCAACGGCTACCACCAGGTTGACGACGTCTGGCGCCGCGCGGGCCTTGGCCCCTCGGTGATCGAGCGTCTGGCCGAGGCCGATGCCTTTGCCGCCTGCGGCCTGACCCGGCGCGAGGCGCTGTGGCAGGCCAAGGCGATCGCCACCGCCAAACCCCTGCCCCTGTTCGCGCAGGATCTGGAAGGCGAGGCGCTGGACGAACCCGCCGCCCATCTGCCGCAGATGTCGCTGGGTGAACAGGTGGTCGAGGATTACGTCGCCACCCGCCTGAGCCTGCGGGCACACCCGGTGGCCCTGTTGCGGCACCTGCTGACGCCGGGGCAGCGCGACAATTCCGCCCCTGCATCCGGGTCGGAAAACGCGGTATCTGCCCGGAACAGAGCCTGAATCGAAAGTCCCGACCATGTCCCGGCCCGTGCTGCCCCCACGTTTTCCCGCCACGCCCGACCAGATCCGGGCGCAGGTCACCGCGTTCTACGCCCGCGTCCGGCAGGACGCCGTGCTGGGCCCGATCTTCAACCGCCACGTCACCGACTGGCCCGCGCATGAGGACCGGATCGCCGCCTTCTGGCGCAACGCCATCCTGTTTGAGCGCGGCTACAGCGGCAATCCGCAGCGCGTGCATATCGAGCGCCCGGACGTGAAACCCGAGATGTTCGCCCATTGGCTGGACCTGTTCGAAGAGGTCGCCCACAGCACCCTGCCCCCGGAAACGGCCACGCCTTGGGTGGCGATGGCCCGCCGCATCGGCGCGGGGATGCAGGCCGGTGTCGCGGCCGCCCGCCAACCGGCCGGGGCTCCGCCGATCCTGCGCTGAACGGCCGGCCCCGCGGGGATGTTAGCGGTAAAGTTTGGACTATCCGACTCTGCCGATTGGGTCTAATCAGACCTCAGACACCTGCCACAGCATCCAACCGCCCGAGACCAGCCAGATGAGCACACAGAACTCGACCCTGCAGGGACTTGGCTTTGCCTTTCTCGGGTTTGCCGTCTTTGCCACCCATGACGCACTGATCAAGACGCTGGGCGGCACCTATTCCGTGCTGCAGATCATCTTTTTCGCCACGCTGTTTTCCTTTGTGCCGATGGCGGTCACGATTCTGGCGGACAAGGCCACCGGAAACTTCCTGCCCCGCCATCCATGGTTGGTCATGCTGCGCTCGGGGCTGATGGTCACGGGGATGTCCTGTGCCTTCTACGCCTTTTCGGTCCTGCCCCTGGCCGAGGTCTATTCGCTGCTGTTTTCCTTTCCGCTGATCGTCACCGTCCTGTCGATCCCGATACTGGGCGAGGTCGTGCGCGCCCAACGCTGGGCCGCGGTGGGCGTGGGTCTGATCGGGGTGCTGATCGTCCTGCGGCCCGGCGCGACCGAGATCACCCTGGGCCACCTTGCCGCCCTGACGGCCGCGTTCTGCAGCGCCTTCGCATCCGTGCTAGTGCGCAAGATCGGAAACGAGGAACGCTCGGCCGTGCTGATCCTATATCCGATGCTGCTGGCGATCGCGGTCATGAGCCTTGCGCAACCGGCGGTCTATCAGCCGCCTTCGCTGATCCATCTGGCGATGATGGCCTTGGTCGGCGTGTTCTCGGTGATCGCCCAGCACCTGATCATCCTGGCCTATCGCGCGGCGCCCGCCGGCGTGGTCGCGCCCAGCCAGTACAGCCAGATCATCTGGGCCACGATTTTCGGCGCGGTGTTCTTTGGGGAAAAGCCCGACAAATGGGTGGCTGTGGGGGCCGCGATCATCATCGCATCGGGCATCTTTGTTGTCTGGCGCGAAAGCCGGGCAGACGTGTCCACGAACAAACCAGTTCTACGTGTGCGTTCGCCACGCGTAGACACGGGCGCATCAGCAAGACCGAAGTCCAACACCGACCAGTCTTGAGCTGGGCCGCCACAAAAAAAACGGCGCAGATCGACTGCGCCGTCCCATTTTTGTCAAGGTGACCCAAGCCTCAGTAAACCACCACCGACCGGATGCTTTCGCCCTTGTGCATGAGGTCGAAGCCGGTGTTGATGTCGTCCAGACCCATGGTGTGGGTGATCATCGGATCAATCTCGATCTTTCCTTCCATGTACCAGTCGACGATCTTGGGCACGTCCGTCCGGCCACGCGCGCCTCCAAAAGCGGTGCCGCGCCACGACCGACCGGTGACCAGCTGGAACGGACGGGTCGAGATCTCGGCCCCCGCAGGCGCCACGCCGATGATGATCGATTCGCCCCAGCCCTTGTGCGCCGATTCCAGCGCCGCGCGCATCACCTGCACGTTGCCGGTGGCGTCAAAGGTGTAATCCGCTCCGCCCTTTGTCAGGTTCACCAGATAGGGGACAAGATCGCCCTCGACCTCGGACGGGTTCACGAAATCGGTCATGCCGAATTTTTTGGCCATTTCGACCTTGGCGGGGTTCAGGTCAACGCCGACGATCTGATCGGCCCCGGCCAGACGCAGGCCCTGAATCACGTTCAGTCCGATGCCGCCCAGGCCGAACACGATGGCGCGGCTGCCGATCTCGACTTTGGCGGTGTTGATCACCGCGCCGATGCCGGTGGTAACACCACAGCCGATATAGCAGATCTTGTCGAACGGCGCGTCCTCGCGCACCTTGGCCAGTGCAATCTCGGGCAGAACCGTGTGGTTCGAGAAAGTCGAGCATCCCATGTAATGCAGGATCGGATCCCCATCCAGCGTCGAGAAACGCGAGGTGCCGTCGGGCATCAAACCCTTGCCCTGCGTCTCGCGGATGGCCTGGCACAGGTTGGTCTTGGGGTGCAGGCAGTATTCGCACTCGCGGCATTCGGGGGTGTAGAGCGGGATCACGTGATCGCCCGGCTTCAGGCTGGTCACGCCGGGGCCGACCTCGACCACGACGCCCGCGCCCTCGTGGCCCAGAATGGCCGGAAACAGGCCTTCGGGGTCGGCGCCCGACAGGGTGAATTCGTCGGTATGGCAGATGCCGGTGGCCTTGATCTCGACCAGAACCTCGCCCGCCTTGGGGCCTTCGAGGTTCACGTCCATCACTTCCAAGGGCTTGCCCGCCTGAACGGCGACGGCGGCACGGGTTCGCATGTTGCTTGTCTCCCTGTCTTGTTTGACCCGACCCTGCGTCAAATACAGGGTGTTTTCAACTGCGCTTTCATGGCAGTCTCTGTAAGCTTTTGATATTTCAGAAACGACATTGCCGAAAAGAGGAGCGCCAATGTACCGGTTCATCCCGATCCTGATCGTCCTGGCCGCCTGCGCCGAAACCGACCTGCCCGAACCGGGCTCTGCCGAGCTGGATGCCGCCCCGGTGGATCTGGCCTTCTGCAAGGGCGAACCCTTTGCCCAGTCCGTTGGGCAACCGGTCTCGACCATTCAGGCCAGCCTGCCGGAACGGAGCCGCGTTCTGGGCCCTGATGACATCGCCACGCAGGATTACCGCATCGACCGGCTGAACGTCTATGTGAACGGAGCCGGGGTCATTCAGCGGCTGACCTGCGGATAAGGGCGGACTCGACTCGGGGTATGATTCTCAGATAAGAACAAAATGAGAACATTTTGATGTCTGCCCGATGCCCAAACGCCGAATACTCTCGTTGTGGTTTCCCCGTCTGGGGGCCGAACGGCTGATCCGCGCCGCGCGGGGCCTGCACTCTGGCCCGCTGGCGGTGGTGGCCGAACAGTCGAACATGCAGGTCATCACCTCGCTGAACACTGATGCACAGGCCGCCGGTCTGCGCGTGGGCCAGCCGGTGCGCGATGCCCATGCCATGTGCGCGGCCCTTGTCACTCGCCCCCGCAACGCTCCAGCCGAGGCCGCTTTTCTGACCGCGCTGCGCCGCTGGGCGGGCAAGTTCAGTCCCTGGGTCGCCGAAGAGGCGCCCGATGGCCTGATCGTCGATCTGTCGGGTTGCGCCCATCTGTTCGGCGGGGAAGAGGCGCTGCTGGACGTGATCGAGACCGACTGCGCCGACATGGGGCTGAGCGTGCAGATGGGCATCGCCGACACGCTGGGCGCGGCCTGGGCGCTGGCGCGTTATGCCGGGCAAGAGGCCACCTCGGACCGCAATGGCGACGCCATTTCCCAAGAGGCCCGCGCCACCCGCGCCCGCGCCGGCAAGCGGCGGCACTGGACCAAGGGCGGTGCCGCGCCGCAGGTGGTGGCCGCGGGCGGCGGGGCCCGGATCGCGCCGCCGGGGCAGGCCTATGGCGCGCTTGCCCCCCTGCCCATCGCGGCGCTGCGGCTGGACGACCAGACCGTGGCGCAGCTGAACCGGCTGGGCCTGCGGCGGATCGGCGATCTGCTGGGCCAGCCGCGTGCCGGTTTGGCCCGCCGGTTCGGGCGCGGGCTGGTGCTGCGGCTGGATCAGGCGATGGGCAGCGCGCCCGAGCCGGTCTCGCCCGCGCGGCCCCCGCATCACTTTGCGGTGCGGATGACCCTGCCCAACCCGATCGGTCTGGCCGAGGACGTGATGGCCGCCATCGACCGGATGCTGCCGACCCTGTGCGCGCGGCTGGAAGAAAAGGCGCGCGGGGCGCGGACCCTGCGGCTCGAGGCGCACCGCACCGATCAGGCGGCCGAGATCATCGAGATCGGGCTGGCCCGGCCGAGCCATGACAAACACCGCATTCGCCCTTTGTTAGAGATGAAAATCGACCAGATCGACGCGGGCTATGGCATCGACATGCTGCGCCTTGCGGCGGTGCAGACCGAGCCGGTGCATGCCCGCACCCTGACCGGCCATGCCGAGGCCAGCCGCGCCGTGCGCAACCGGCTGGAAGGGAACACGGCGCTGGACGATCTGATCGGAAAGCTGGGCGCGCGGGTGGGGCTCGAGGCGATCACGCGGCAGCACCCGGCGGCCTCGCACATCCCCGAGAAAACCGCACAGACGCTGGCGGCGGCCTGGTCGGAACCGGCGCGCGACTGGCCCGCCCCGCCGCGCCCGCGCCCCCTGCTGATGTGGCGGCCCGACCCGGTGATGGCCCCCGACCGCCCGGATGTGCCCGCCAATTTCCGCTGGCGCGGGCGCGACTGGCACCTGGCGCAGGCCACCGGCCCGGAGCGGATCGCCCCGGAATGGTGGCTGGACGACCCCAACTGGCGCAGCGGCGTGCGCGATTACTGGGTGGTGGTGACCGAACAGGGCGAGCGGCTATGGCTGTTCTACGGCCATGGCGGCACCATGTCGGCGGGCTGGTTCTGTCAGGGACGCTTTGGTTAGAGTCTATTTTCCACGATAGACCAGAAGATCCGGAAGGTAGTCGATCAGCCGGATGACCCACGAAAACGGCGCCGGAAAGTCGGTACGGAAGCGCCGGCGCGCCATTGCGCGCAGCACGCGCTGCGCGGCGTCTTCGGGCTCCATCAGCATCGGCATCTTGAAGCTGTTCTTGTCGGTCAGCCGGGTCTTGATGAACCCCGGATTGACGATGCGCACCGTCACCCCGGTTCCGGCCAGGTCATGCCGCATCGTTTCGGCCAGCGAGATCAGCGCCGCCTTGCTGGACCCGTACCCGATCGCCGCAGGCAGTCCGTGATAGCCCGCCAGCGACCCGATCAGGGTAATGTCGCCACGCCCCGCCTTCACCATGGCCGGCACGGTTTCCCCCAGAACCCGCAGCGCGCCTGAATAGTTCACGTCGCTGATGGCCAGCGCGGCTTCGGTCTTCCAGTCCTGCGCGCGCATCGGCTCATAGGCCCCGGCGTTGTAGACCAGACCATCGACCGGGCCGATATCGGCGACGGCGCGGCGCACCTGCGCCAGATCGGTCACGTCCAGCGGGACTGCGCGGGCATGAGGCAGCGCGGCGCAGATCTGCTCAAGCCGCTCGGCATTGCGTGCGGACAGCACAAGGTGCGCGCCCTGACCGCTCAAGCCTTCGGCCAGCGCCCGGCCCAGACCTTCGCTGGCGCCGATGATCCAATAGGTTTTTCCGTCAAAACTGCTCATGCCGCGCGGTTCACATGTGCCGACGCGTGAACAGCCGCGGTCTTGGGTTGGGTTGTCTCGATCATAACACCTTTCATTACGCGGACGGGCAGGCCCCGGATCACCAGCAGCCGCGATTGATGCAATCCTGACGCACTGCCGGCCGATCAGCGGGAAACAGGGAAAAACATGGCCCGGATTTGATCCGCTACGGCCTACCCTGCGTATCTTATTGTAAAATGTCGCATAAAGAGGATGGCATGTTCGACGAAACCCGGGGCGTACGGAAAAAAATCGCAATTGTAGGCGCAGGCATCTCAGGATTATCAGCGGCTTATTACCTGTCAGAGAGCCACGACGTCACCCTGTACGAGGCCGAACCCCGTCTGGGCGGACATGCCCGCACGGTGATGGCCGGCCGCAATGGTGATCAACCGGTCGATACCGGGTTCATCGTCTTCAACTATGCCACTTACCCCTACCTAACCAAGCTGTTCGGTGAACTGGACGTGCCGGTCATCAAAAGCGAGATGAGCTTTGGCGCCACCATCGACAATGGTCGCATCGAATATGGCCTGAACAATCTGCGCACGATCACCGCGCAGAAGCGCAACCTCGTGCGGCCCTCCTATTACAAGATGATCGCCGACATCCTGCGCTTTGGCAAAGAAGCGCCCGAGGCCGCTCGGGATGATGACACCACGATTGGTGAACTGGTTGACCAGATGCGGCTGGGCCACTGGTTCCGCAACAATTACCTGATGCCGATGTGCGGCGCGATCTGGTCCACGCCGGTAGAGTTCGTTGATCAGTTCCCGGCACGGTCGCTGGTGCAGTTCTTCCGCAACCACGCCTTGCTGTCCAGCAAACGCGGCGCCCAGCACCAGTGGTGGACCGTAAAGGGTGGCAGCATCGAGTATGTCCGCCGGATCGAATCCGCTCTGCGCGGCCGGGGTTGCGACATCCGCCTGGGCGCACCGGTCTCGAGCGTCGAACGCGACGCCTTGGGCGTGACCGTTCAGGCGCAGGGGCGCTCGGATCAATACGACGAGATCATTCTGGCCACCCATTCCGACCAGTCGCTGGCCATTCTGGGCCAGAACGCCACCGCCGACGAGACCGCGGCCCTGGGCGCGATCCGCTATCAGCCGAACCGCGCGGTTCTGCACTGCGACCCCAGCCAGATGCCGCGCCGCCGCGCCTGCTGGTCCAGCTGGACCTACCGCTCGCAGGCGGGCAACGTGGGCGTGACCTACTGGATGAACCGGTTGCAGAACATCCCCGAAAGCGACCCCCTGTTCGTCACCCTGAACCCGTCCTCCGACATCGCGCCCGACAAGATCTATGACGAGGTGGAATTTGCCCATCCGGTGTTCGACAAGGCCGCGCTGAAAGCGCAGGGCCAGATCCGGGAAATGCAGGGCCGCAACCGGACCTGGTTCGCCGGCGCCTACAACCGGCACGGGTTCCACGAAGACGGAATCGCCAGCGCGATGCATGTGGTCGGGCTGTTGAACGGCGATCCGCAAACCATCGGAGCTGAAAATGCGATACCTGATCCAAGCGTCGCTGTCCCGGTTACGGCCAGCCCGTAACGCAGCGATCCTGAGCCTGGTTCTGCTGGCCCCTGCCGGGCTGGCGGCCACGCCCGTCACCAACGTGCTGCCCGATGCCGAGCTGCGTGGCACCGCCACCTTCCGGTTCCTCGGTCTGCCGATCTACGACGCGCAGCTGTTCACCAAAGGCGGCGGCCCGCTCAGCTGGTCGCAGGATTTCGGCCTGAAGCTGACCTATCGGAAATCGTTGAAGCAGAAGGCGCTGATCGAATCCACGCTGGACGAGATGGCCCGGCAGGGCAACAGCGCCCCGATCGAGGCGCAGTTGAAAACCTGCTATCAGGCGGTCGGCGCCGGTGACAGCTATCTGGCCGTCACCAAAGGCCCCAACGCGATCGAGTTCTGGCGCAACGGTCGCAAGACCTGCACCCTGTCCTATCCGGGGATCAAGCGCAGTTTCATGTCGATCTTTCTGGGAAACAACACCCGGTCCGCCGCCTTTACGCGACAGCTGCGGGGTCAGTGATGCTGTATCCGCGTGTCAGCCTCTATGCGCTGATGCTTGCTGCGGCGGGTATCCCGCTCTACATCCACCTGCCGCGCTTTGCGGCGGTGAACCTCGGGATCGGCCTGGGCGTGATCGGTACGGTTCTGCTGCTGATCCGACTGGTGGATCTGGTGCAAGACCCGCTGATCGGTTGGGCCATTGACCGCTGGCCCGGCGGGCAGATGGGCTTTGCCGTCTTGGCCGCAGGGGGTCTGGCAGTGGGTTTTCCGCTGTTGTTCTCACTGCCACAGGGGGCGAGCGTCGGCGCCCTCGTGACGATCCTGATCCTGCTGTTTTCCGCCTACAGCCTGGGCACGATCCTGCTTTATGGTCGCAGCGCGACGCTGGCGAAACAGGCCACCCCGCGCGAGTTGATGACCCTCGCCGCCTTTCGTGAGGGCGGGCAACTGGCCGGCGTGGTCCTTGCCGCCAGCGCACCGGCGCTGTTCGTCGCCTTGGGCGCGGGCGCGCAGGGCTATCCGACATTCGGGCTGTTTCTGGGCGCGCTGGCGCTGGTCACCATGGTGCTGACATTGCCGATCTGGCGGCGCGCGCCCGTCACCGGGCAGGGGCTGTCGTTCGACGGGCTGGGTCAGGCCGGGGCCCTGCGTCTGTTGGCGCTGGCGCTGGTCAACAGCTTGCCGGTTGCAATCACCTCTACCCTGTTCCTGTTCTTCGTCGAAGACCGGCTGCAATTGCCGGGCAAGGCCGGGCCGCTGCTGATCCTGTTCTTCCTCAGCGCCGGTGCCACAGTGCCGCTCTGGGCGCGGCTCAGCAACCGGATCGGCCCGAAACAGACTCTGATCATCGCGATGCCGCTGGCCATTTTGGGCTTTGTCGGCGCGGCCATGCTGGCGCCCGGCAACCTGGCCGGGTTCGCGGTGATCTGCCTGGCGTCGGGGGCGGCGCTGGGGGCGGACATGGTGGTTCTGCCGGCCATGTTCTCGGTGGTGCTGACACGCGCGGGGCTGAATGCCTCGGCGGCCTTCGGTATCTGGTCTTTCGCCGGCAAACTGGGGTTGGCATTGGCCGCATTCTTCACCCTTCCGCTGCTGGAACGCAGCGGCTTCGTGCCCGGTCAGACAAATTCGGCGCAGGCGTTGGAAACGCTCAACCTGGCTTATGCCGTGCTGCCCTGCATCCTGAAACTCGGCGCGTTCGGAATGGTCCTGACGTTGCCTACAGAGGTACCCGCAAAATGACATTCCTTCTGATTGCCGCACTGGCCGTATTGGCCCTGATCGCGGTCAAAACCCGCCTTCTCAGCTTTCGTGCGCAATCGCCGTCGGACTATGCCGGAACCGGCCCCGACTTCTCGTTGAAAGACAATCTGAACGGGGAAATCCTGTCCGAAGGCCTGATCTACGGCCCGACCGGCAAGATGTCGAACAGCTTCGTGGCGCGCATGATCGGGGAATGGAACGGCAATTCCGGCACCCTGACTGAGTATTTCACTTATTCGAACGGCAAGCAGATGACCCGCAAATGGTACCTGACCATGGGCACAGGCAACAGCTTTACCGCAACCGCCGACGACATCGTCGGCGAAGGCCGCGGTGTGATCTCGGGCGCGACGGTCAAGCTGACCTATCGCATCGTTCTGCCCGAAGACGCCGGAGGCCATACCCTGGACGTCACCGACTGGATGTACCTGACCGAGAGCGGGGCGATCATGAACCGCTCGGAAATGCGCAAGTTCGGCCTGAAGGTGGCCGAGTTGGTCGCCACGATGCGCCCCGCCCCGCCGGAAAAGACGGCGCATGTGCCCGGCGCAAACGGTCATGACCGAACCGCCGACCCGAGGGCTCTGCAATGACCCGACTCATGAAACGACTGGCCTTCGCGTGCCTGCTGCTGACAGCGGCCTGTGCCTTCAAACCGAAAGTTCCGACCACTTTCCTGTCGGACCGCCAGCTGAACCTCGAAGAGTTCTTTGAGGGCCACACCGTGGCCTATGGGCAGTTCCAGGACGTTCTGGGCAATATCCCCCGCCGGTTCACGGTAGACATCAACGGGACATGGGATGGCCAGACCCTGACTTTGGTCGAAGACTTCGTCTATGACGACGGCGCCACCGAACAGCGCATCTGGACCCTGACCAAAACCGGCGAGGATACATGGACCGGCACCGCACCCGGCGTTTTGGGCACCGCGTCAGGAACCGAGCGCGGCGACACGTTCAACTGGAAGTACCGCATCGACCTGCCGGTGAAGGACGGCACGATGCGCGTCGATTTCGACGACTGGATGTGGCTGCTGGACGACGACCGACTGCTGAACCGCGCCTATGTCTCGCGCTTTGGCATCCGGCTGGGCGAAGTCGTGCTGTTCTTCGAAAAGAAGTAACCGCGCGGCGCGGCATCTTGGTCAGTCTTTGGAAAAAGTGGTGAGCCGTGCAGGATTCGAACCTGCGACCCACTGATTAAAAGTCAGTTGCTCTACCAACTGAGCTAACGGCCCACTCTTTTCATCGGATCGTTGCGATCCGTGGCGCTGTCTAAGGCATTTTCCCGACCGGGTACAAGCCCTTTTTCGCACCGCGTTCCGCCTGAAATCATTATGTTCCCGGCGTCCCGATAGGCGGCCTAATTAGGGTTGAGGCGGCGGGGGGTCAACCCCTTTTTTCAGGAATCTTCGCGCCGGGCTGGATTCATGTCTGCGGCAAGGCTATATGCCCGCCATGCAGCAACGATCCGACACCGGTTTGCCCTTCATGAAGATGCACGGGCTTGGCAATGACTTCGTCATTGTCGACGCGCGCGCGCATCCAGTGCAGATCACGCCGGCGCTGGCGCGCGGGATCGGACACCGGCAGTTCGGGGTCGGATTCGATCAGCTGGCCGTCATCGAAAACGGCGAATCGGATGCACATCTGGTGTTCTACAATGCTGATGGGTCGATCTCGGCCACGTGCGGCAACGCCACCCGTTGCATAGCACGGTTCCTGATGCAGGAAAGCGGCAAGTCCGAATTGACGCTGACCACCAGCCACGGCACGCTGCAGGCGCGGGACGCGGGCGACGGGCTGACCTCGGTCAACATGGGGCACCCGCAGCTGGAGTGGGCCGATATTCCGTTGGCCGAAGAGGTGGATACGCTGGAACTGCCGATTGAAGGCGGACCGGTGGCTACCGGCATGGGCAACCCGCATTGCACCTTCTTCGTCGAAGACGCCGAGGCGATTCCTCTGGCAGAGTTCGGCGCCCGCTATGAGCATCACCCGCTCTATCCCCAGCGCACCAATGTGCAGGTCGCCCAGATCATCGGGCCGGATCACATCCGTATGCGCGTCTGGGAACGCGGCGTGGGCATCACGCTGGCCTCGGGCTCGTCGTCCTGCGCCACCGCCGTGGCCGCGGCGCGGCGCGGCCTGACCGGGCGCAAGGTGCGGATCGAGTTGGACGGCGGCACCATCTGGATCGACTGGCGCGAGGACGGCGTCTGGATGACCGGCCCCACCTGCCATGTCTTCTCGGGCACGCTGACGCCCGATTTCCTGAGGACGCTGGGATGAACCCGCCGAAATTCACCACGCTGGGCTGCCGGCTCAACGCCTATGAGACCGAGGCGATGAAAGAGCTGTCGCAGCAGGCCGGGCTGACGGATGCGGTGATCGTGAACACCTGCGCCGTCACCGCCGAGGCCGTGCGCAAGGCCCGGCAGGAGATTCGCAAGCTGCGCCGCGAAAACCCCAACGCCCGGCTGATCGTCACCGGCTGCGCCGCCCAAACCGAACCTCAAACCTTTGCCGAGATGGACGAGGTCGATGCGGTGATCGGCAACACCGAAAAAATGCGCCCCGAGACATGGAAGGGCATGGCCGCCGATTTCATCGGCGAGACCGAGACGGTTCAGGTCGATGACATCATGTCGGTCACCGAAACCGCCGGCCACCTGATTGACGGATTCGGCACCCGCTCGCGCGCCTATGTGCAGGTCCAGAACGGCTGTGATCATCGCTGCACCTTCTGCATCATCCCCTATGGCCGCGGCAACTCGCGCAGCGTCCCGGCGGGCGTGGTGGTGGACCAGATCAAGCGGCTGGTGGACCGGGGCTACAACGAGGTCGTGCTGACCGGGGTCGACCTGACCTCATGGGGCGCCGACCTGCCGGCAAGCCCCAAGCTGGGCGATCTGGTCATGCGCATCCTGAAACTGGTGCCCGACCTGCCGCGCCTGCGCATCAGCTCGATCGATTCGATCGAGGTGGACGAGAACCTGATGCAGGCCATCGCGACCGAGTCGCGCCTGATGCCGCATCTGCACCTGTCGCTGCAGCATGGTGACGATCTGATCCTGAAACGGATGAAGCGCCGCCACCTGCGCGACGACGCCATCCGCTTCACCGAAGAGGCCCGAAAGCTGCGCCCCGAGATCACCTTTGGCGCCGACATCATCGCGGGCTTTCCGACGGAAACCGAGGCGCATTTCGAGAACTCGCTGAAACTGGTGAGCGACTGCGACCTGACCTGGCTGCACGTCTTTCCCTATTCCAAGCGAGAAGGCACGCCGGCGGCGCGCATTCCGCAGCAGGTCAACGGCAAGGTCATAAAGGAACGTGCGGCCAGGCTGCGTGAGGCGGGTGATGCGCAGGTAGCCAGGCACCTGGCGGCCCAACTGGGCAAGACCCATCACATTCTGATGGAGAATCCTCACATGGGCCGGACCGAGCAGTTCACCGAAGTGACATTTGCGAACGCGCAACCCGAAGGGCAGATCGTGACTGCCGCCATCACCGGGGTTCGCGATCAGCAGCTGGTGGCCTGACGTCTCTCAGGCCGGCCCGTCAGTCGCCAGAAGCTCTTCCATGAAAACGCTGATCAGTTGAGCGCGCCCGTCCACGCCGGCTTTTCCATAGATCGAAGCCGATTGCGCGCGAACGGTACCCACGGCGCGGCCTCGGATCCGGGCGATATTCTCATTGTCGACGCCCTTGAGGATCAACAGGCCCACTTCGCGCTCGGCGCTGGTCAGGCCCCAGCGGGTAAAGAAAGTGTCGATCACGGCGCTCATTTCTCCCTGCGCCGCGCGCAGTCCTTGTTTTGCCTAGTCCATTCGCGCCAGCAATCGGCGCAGCTCGAGCATGAAGAACAGGACGCCAAGGCAAAGGACGGTCGCGACCAGGGATTCCAAAACGAGATGTGCCAGGGGCTCGCTGCCATCGAGGTCCAGAATGGCGTCGCCCATGTAGAATGCGGCGCATAGACCCTGAACCACGATCATCGCCGCCATCAGAACGGCCCGGCGTGCATCCGCATCGCCGGACCGCAGGTTTTCGGTGATCCATTTGATCATTTGGTCGACCAGCCATCAGGAATATTCTTGTCTCCTGATACCATGGCTTTGACCAGAGCGACACCGGTTCGACGTTGGTTCAAAAGCACGCCAAGCACGTGCAGAAGAACGCTGAGGATCAGCCAGTTGAACGCCAGCTCGTGCGCATCCTCGACCCAGCTCAGCCCGAAGAAGGCCGCGGTACCTATCATGATGCCTGTGGCGCAGATGAAGCCCAACGTCATCCAGATGTTGTAGACCATCAGCGCGCCCAGAGGATTGTGCGACAGGTGAACCGACCGGTCGCCCCGGACGGTGTCACGCACATGTCGGACCGCAGCATTCGGGCTGAACGGAAATGCCGAGAACCTGGCCGGTGCCGGCCCAAGGACGCCCCAGGCCAAGCGCAGCAGAACCAGCCCGAGCACGGCATAACCGACATATTCATGCAGCAGCCCCTCGGGGTCGGTCACAGCGGCGTTGAGCACAATGCCCAGAACCACCGACCAGTGGATCAGGCGGACCAACGGGTCCCAGACCCGGATGGTGCGGGCGCCCTCGCGCCCGCCCTGGTGCTGGATGGACTCGGACATTGCCAGTCACTTGTCCTCGATCTTTTGGATCTTGCCGGACGCGGGGTCCACATAGACCTCGGCCATCTGTCCGTCTTTCACGACATAGGCCTCGATTTCACCGTCCTCCATTTCGATCTTGCGCACGTCATAGCCAAGCTCGGTCAGAGCGGCGCGCACCTCGGTCTCTGTCTTGCCCAGTTCCGTATCCGGCACCAAGTCCAGAGCCAGAACCGGAGTGGCCACAAGCAACGCGGCTGCAAGTATGGGTAGTTTCATGTCGGGTCTCCTCGGTTTCGATCCTGCGTCAGACCGCCTGACGCTGTCGAAAACCTGCGCAGCCGACCCCGCCGGCGCCATGCGCATTCCGCTTAAATGCCGTGAATAAGCCCGTGCTGATGCTAGGTTCGGCGAGTTTCCGACCCCAAAAAGAAAAAACCCCGCGCCATGCGCGGGGTTGTCTTGCTTTTGCAGGTGACCTTCAGGTCAGACCGACTTTTTACCTTTGACCGGCGCCCACAGACGTTTGTTCACCAGGTAGAGAAGCACCGACATGATGGTCAGGAACAGAACCCCAACAAAGCCCGAGGCCTTGCGATCCATCATTTTCGGTTCGGCGGCCCACATCAGGAACGCTGCGACGTCCTGGGACATGGCCTCGACGGTGTTTTCGTGTCCGTCGGCAAACTCGACCTGTTCGTCAGACAACGGCGGGCCCATCGAAATCCAGCCGCCCGGGAAGGCGGTGTTTTCGTACAGGATCGTGCCGGCCTCTTCTTTTTCCTTGCCAGTATAGCCGTCCAGCAGCGAGGCGATGTATTCAGCGCCACCCATGCCTTTGACCAGCTGGTTGATCCCCAGACCGTAGGGGCCGTGGAAGCCTGCACGTGCCTTGGCCATCAGGCTCAGGTCAGGTGCGCCCACGGCATCGTTGGCCGGGAAGTGATCGGTCGGCCTAGCCGGGCGGAAATCGTCCAGCTCGGGATCGAACACCTCGAACGAGCCGGCGGCATAAGCGATGACTTCTTCTTCCGAGTAGCCCAGCGCCGTGAGGTCGCGCAGCGGTACATATTTCAGACCGTGGCAGGCCGCGCAAACCTCGGTATAGATCTGCAGGCCGCGCTGAAGCTGGTTCTGATCGTAAGCGCCAAAGGGCCCTTCGAACGAGAAGTCGAAGTCCTCGATATGCTGCTCGCCGCCTCCGGCCGCGGATACCGCAGCAGGAGCAAGGGCGATGGCAAACGCGGCACCGATTGCAAGTTTCTTGAACATGGTTTCCGGTCCCTCTTCTTACTCGGCCGGCGTGGCGTCGGCGTCAGCCTTGCCATAATGCGCGTTGAAGTCTTCTTCGATGGTTTCCGGCTGGGCATCGGGCTTTTCGATGACACCCAGGATCGGCAGGATCACGAAGAAATAGGCGAACCAGTAGGCGGACGCGATCAGCGAGAAGGTCGCATAGGGCTCTTCCGCCGGCATCGCACCCAGCCACATCAGGGCAAAGAAGTCGATGACCAGAAGGTAGAACCACCATTTGAACATCGGGCGGTACTTGCCCGAACGCACGGTCGAAGTGTCCAGCCACGGCGCCAGCGCCATTGCCAGGATTGCACCGAACATCGCCAGAACACCAAAGAACTTGGCGTCGATGATGCCGCCGGTGATGAAGCTGGCGAACTGCACGACCCAGACTTCGCTAGTGAAGGCACGCAGGATCGCGTAGAACGGCAGGAAGTACCATTCGGGCACGATGTGCGCGGGCGTGACCAGCGGGTTGGCTTCGATGTAGTTGTCCGGGTGACCCAGGTAGTTCGGCATGAAGCCGACGATTGCCCAGAACACGACCAGGATGACGGCCAGCGCGAACAGGTCCTTGATCACGAAATAGGGCCAGAACGGCAGCGTGTCTTTCTCGGCCTCGGCTTTCGACGTGCGGCGAACTTCAACACCCGTGGGGTTGTTGTTGCCGGTGGTGTGGAAGGCCCAGATATGCACGATGACCAGCCCTGCGATGATGAAGGGCAGCAGATAGTGCAGCGAGAAGAAGCGGTTCAGCGTCGCGTTGTCGACGGCCGGTCCGCCCAGCAGCCAGGTCTGGATCGCTTCGCCCACGAAGGGGATCGCGCCGAACAGGCCGGTGATCACGGTGGCGCCCCAGAAGGACATCTGACCCCAAGGCAGAACATAGCCCATGAAGGCGGTGCCCATCATCATCAGGTAGATCAGCATGCCGATGATCCAGGTCACTTCGCGCGGCGCCTTGTACGATCCGTAGAACAGACCGCGGAAGATGTGGATATAGACCGCCACGAAGAACAGCGACGCGCCGTTCATGTGCAGATACCGCAGCATGTAGCCGCCATTTACGTTGCGCATGATGTGCTCGACGCTGGCAAAGGCCAGATCGACATGCGGGGTATAGTGCATCACCAGAACGATGCCGGTGACGATTTGCAACGCCAGGCAGAAGGTCAGGACGATGCCCCAGATCCACATCCAGTTCAGGTTCTTCGGGGTGGGGATCATCAAAGTGTCGTATAGAAGACCGACAATGGGCAGACGGCTGTTCAGCCACTTCTCGCCGTTGGTCTTCGGTTCATAGTGATCGTGCGGGATACCGGACATGAGCGCGTCTCCTTAACCCAGCTTGATGGTGGTTTCGTCGAGGAACTCGGCGACCGGGATATGCAGGTTTTCCGGAGCGGGACCTTTGCGGATACGGCCCGCCGTATCGTAGTGCGATCCGTGGCACGGGCAGAACCACCCGTGGAAATCACCGGCGCCGTCGCCCAGAGGAACACAGCCCAGATGGGTGCAGACGCCCATCATCACCAGCCATTCGCCGGCTTCGTCCAGCGTCCGGTTTTCGTCGGTCGCGGGCAGGTTCGGCTTGTTTTCGTTCCGGTCGTTCTGATCCGGCAGATCCTCCAGCGGCACTTCGCGGCCCCAGTTGATCTCTTCTTCGGTACGGCGACGAATGAAGACGGGCTTGCCCAGCCACTTGACCGTGATCTGGGTGCCGATCTCGACGCCGCTGACATCCACGCGGATCGAGGACAGCGCCTGAACGTCTGCCGAGGGGTTCATTTGGTTGACCAGGGGCCACACGGCGGCTCCCGTTGCAACGACACCTGCGCCGCCGGCGGCGTAGTAGAGGAAATCTCTGCGGGTGCCTTCGTGGTCTTCTGCGTGGGACACGAGGTTTTCTCCGATTCCAGCGCCCGGCTACGGGCAAACATGCATCAGCACCGCATCAAAGCGGCGTCTCATCGCGGGTATCTAGCTGGCGGAAATCGGTTCGTCCAGCGGTCATAGGCGCGCACTACGCCGCATCTGGGCATTCATGTCACAATGAAGGGGTCATTTTTCAAGAACTTCCTCGGGTGTTGCGAAAAACGCCGTTCGAAGGCGCGAATCACTTCGCAGGTGATTCTCTGACCCTTCGCCACGGCTATCGCCCGTGGCCCGGCCGAGCACCTGTTCACTCGGGTACCCAGCGCGAGGCATATACGACAGCGACCGGACCGCGCGGCTCCGGGACCGGGAAAACCATGTAAACATCTATTTTAAAATCATTTTTTTCGGTTGCGTTGCGATGAATTTCCCGGTTGCGACCCCGGGGTTTTTCAAGCAAAGGCGGCGGGCGCGCGACCGACCTGAATGAGGACCCAAATGACTTTGTTTAAAAATTCCATTCTGCTGCTCGCGTTCACCGCCGCACACCACGCCGCCGCCGAAGGCGACGCCGCGCGCGGCGAGAAACTCTACAACCGCTGCTCGTCCTGTCACGCCATCATCAAGGATGGCGAGGTTCTGATCAAAGGCGGCATCACCGGCCCGAATCTCTATGGTGTGGTCGGCAGGGCCGCCGGAACCGAAAACGACTATCTGAACGGCAGCGAACGGCTGCCCATCGGCATGTTCACCGATGACATGATCCGCGCCGGTGAAAACGGCCTGGTCTGGACGCAGGAAAACATCGCCGCCTACGCCCGCGACCCGATCGGGTTCATCCAGGACTTCCTGAAGGACGAGACCGCCCGCCCGAACATGAGCGTCAAGCTGAAGACAGGTGCCGAGGATATCGCCGCCTATCTGGCCACGTTCACCGACTGAACCCAACCCGGCGCCGGTCAACTGTCCCGCATCAGGGCGGCCAGTTGACCAAGCTCGGTGCCGATCCCGGACTGCTCGACATTCTCGGCCGCGGCCAGTCGCGCCGCCTCGGGCTTGTTCTGGTTCAGTTTCCAGGTGCCGTCGATCTGGGTGATCTGCATGCGGCAGGGCACGATCATGCGCATCATGCGCTCCAGCGCCGCCGGGTCCATCTTATCGGCGCGCCAGGGCGGTTTGGGTTGCAGCCGCTGCTCAAAAAAGGCCGATTGCCGATCCAGAAGATCGCGCAGCCGGTCCTGGGGCTGCAATTCCAGCCGGCCTGTCAGGTGGACCGCCACATAGTTCCATGTGGGCACCTGATCCGCGACCCCGTACCAATCGGGCGAGACATAGCCGTCGGGCCCCTGAACCGCGATCCGCGCCTCCTGCGGGTTGGCCAGCGCCCGCACGATCGGGTTCGAACGCACCAGATGCAGTTCGGCCACCGCGCCATCCTCGGACAGCAGAAAGGGCACATGGCTGATCAATGGCGGGCCGTTGACCGACAGCGCCAGTACGCCGAATCCCCGGCTGCGGGCAAACTCCACATGGCGCGCGCGGTCCTCGGCGCGAAAGGCTGGGTTGGGGTGCATTGCCGTCCTCCTGCAGACAGGTCTTGCAGATCGCGCGCACGCTTGGCAAGGTCGCGCCGTTCTCAGGGCGGGGCGGAATTCCCCACCGGCGGTATGCGGGCCCAGGCCCGCCAGCCCGCGAGCGGCTCTGTCATCCAACCGGCAGAGTGTCAGCAGATCTGGTGAGAGGCCAGAGCCGACGGTTAAAGTCCGGATGAAAGAGAACGAGCAGCGCGCCCCGCCAAGGGCGCGTCTGTCCGTGATCGCCTTGGGTGACGTGTCATGCCGCGCTGGCAGCGAAACCGTTCGCACCCGCCAGCAGGCCACCAAGCTGAAAGGAGATCACGATGACACACACCCGCTATGCTTTCGTCAAAGCCAACTGGCATGCCGATATCGTCGACCGCGCGCTGGACGGTTTTCTGGAGCTGATCCCCGCCGATCAGGTCGATGTGTTCGACGTGCCGGGCGCGTTTGAAATGCCCCTGCTGGCCCGCGACCTGGCCCGGACGGGCCGCTATGCCGCCGTGGCCTGCGCGGCCTTTGTCGTCGATGGCGGCATCTACCGGCACGATTTCGTGGCGCAGGCCGTCGTTGACGGGCTGATGCGCGCGGGGCTGGAAACCGGCGTGCCGGTCCTGTCGGTGTCGCTGACGCCGCACCAGTACCAGGAAACCGACCATCACAACGCCATCTACCGCGCGCATTTCGTGGAAAAGGGGCGCGAGGCGGCCCGGGCGGCGCTGAAAATCGTCGAAACCCGCGCGGCACTGACCCGTGCTGCCTAAGCACACTGGGTTGGGGCGGCGATGTCTCAACCGCAAATCCGCTTGAGGCGGCAGGCTCTCGCCGTTAATCACGACCCTCAAAGGAGCACGCCCCATGTCGATGAACAGCTTTGGACACCTTTTCCGCGTCACCACCTGGGGTGAAAGCCACGGCCCCGCGCTGGGCGCCACGGTGGATGGCTGCCCGCCCGGCGTCCCAATCGACGAGGGCATGATCCAGCACTGGCTGGACAAGCGCAAACCGGGGCAGAACAAGTTCACCACCCAGCGGCGCGAGCCTGATCAGGTGAAGATCCTTTCGGGCGTGTTCGAGGGACAGACCACCGGCACCCCCGTCCAGCTGATGATCGAGAACACCGATCAACGCTCGAAGGATTACGGGGACATCATGGAAAAGTTCCGCCCCGGTCATGCCGACATCACCTATTGGCAGAAATACGGCATCCGCGACTATCGCGGCGGCGGGCGCAGCTCGGCCCGGGAAACGGCGGCGCGGGTGGCCGCGGGCGGGCTGGCGCGCGAGGCGATCAAGCAGATCGCGCCCAACGTGCAGATCACCGGCTACATGACCCAGATCGGCCCGCACCGGATCGACCGCACCAACTTTGACTGGGCGCAGATCGAACAGAACCCGTTCTGGACCCCGGATGCACAAGCCGCCGAGGACTGGGCGGCCTATCTCGATGACCTGCGCAAATCCGGCAACTCGGTCGGCGCGGTGGTCGAAGTGGTGGCGCGCGGCGTTCCAGCGGGCCTCGGCGCGCCGGTCTATGGCAAGCTCGACACCGATCTGGCCGCGGCGATGATGTCGATCAACGCGGTCAAGGGCGTCGAGATTGGCGAAGGCATGGCCGCCGCCGAACTGACCGGCGAGGCCAATGCCGACGAGATTTTCATGGGCCAGAACGGCCCGCAATACAGCTCGAACCATGCAGGCGGCATTCTGGGCGGTATCTCGACCGGGCAGGACATCGTGGTGCGTTTTGCAGTCAAACCGACCTCATCGATCCTGACCACGCGCAAGACCATCACCAAATCGGGCGAAGAGACCGAGATCATCACCAAGGGCCGCCACGACCCCTGCGTCGGCATCCGCGCCGTGCCGGTGGGCGAGGCGATGATGGCCTGCGTGATCCTGGACCACCTGCTGCTGCATCGGGGCCAGATCGGTGAGAACCGTGGACGGATTGGCTGAGCTGCGCGACCGCCTACGCGCGGTCGTCGCGCAGCGGATGATCACCGACCCGGCCCATGACCTGGCCCATCTGGACCGTGTCTGGGTCAATGCCCGCGCCATCGCCGATGCGCAAACCGACAGGACCGTGCTGCTGGCGGCCTGCTATCTGCACGATCTGGTAAACCTGCCCAAGAACGACCCCGACCGACACCTGGCCTCGCGCCGGTCGGCCGAGGAGTCCGAGCCTGTTCTGCGAGACCTGGGCCTGAGCGATGCCCAGATCGCCGCCACCCGCCACGCGATCGAGGCGCACAGTTTTTCCGCCAACATCCCGCCCGAGACGCCCGAGGCGCGCATCCTGCGCGATGCCGACCGATTGGATGCGCTGGGCGCCATCGGGATCGCACGGAATTTCTCGGTGTCCGGCGCTTTGGGGCGGACGCTCTATGATCCGGCCGATCCGTTCGCATCGCACCGGCCGCTGGACGATCTGCACTATTCCATCGACCACTGGAAGGTGAAGCTGCTGGCCCTGCCCGACGACATGCTGACCGAAGCCGGACGGCAGATCGCTCAGCAACGGGTCCGGCGCATGATCCGGTTTCTGACCGAATTTGCCGAAGAGATCGGCAGCCCGCTGCCCGACAGCTGGACACGCCCCAATCCGACCCGTTGATCTTTGCCGCGCAAAGGCGCAGGGTCGCGCCGATGGCCCAATCCCTGACCTCTCATCGCCCCGTGCTGGCCGTGACGCTGAAACTCAGCGCGCTGTTCCTGTTCACGGCGATGTCGGCGCTGGTCAAGGCGCTGTCGGCGGATTTCCCGCCAGGCCAAATGGTGTTTTTCCGTTCGCTTTTCGCGGTGCCGGTGATCGTGGCCTGGCTGATCTCGCGCGGGGAACTGGCGCAGGGCTTTGTCGTCAGGAAACCCATGGGCCATTTCTGGCGCGGGGTGCTGGGCACCACCGCCATGGGCCTGACCTTCACCGGACTCAGCCTGCTGCCCCTGCCCGAGGTTACAGCGATCGGCTATGCCACTCCGATCTTCACACTGATCCTGGCGGCGCTGCTGCTGGGCGAGCGCATCCGCCTGATCCGCATCGGCGCGGTGGCGATCGGGCTCTTGGGCGTGCTGATCATGATCTGGCCGCGGCTGGGCTCGGCCGATCTGGGCACCGGCGCCACGATCGGCGCGCTGTGCGTGCTGGGCGCGACCGTGGCCCGTGGCTTCGTGCAGATCCACATCCGGCAACTGGTGCAGGTCGATCACCCCGCTGCGATCGTCTTCTATTTCTCGATGACCGCCACGCTGCTGTCGGCCTTGACCGTGTTCTGGGGCTGGACCGTGCCGGCCCTGAACCAGCTGCTGATCCTGATCACGATGGGGCTGATCGGCGGCGTCGCGCAGATTCTGGTGACCTCGTCCTACCGGTTCGGTCAGGCCTCGATGCTGGCGCCCTATGACTATACGTCGATGCTGTTTGCCATCTTCATCGGCTATGTCTGGTTTGACGAACTGCCGACCCTGGCGATCCTGCTGGGGGCGGCGCTGGTGATCGCCGGCAATGCGGTGGTGATCTGGCGCGAACACCAGCTGGGTCTGGAACGCGGCAAGGCGCGGTCGCTGACCGATCACAAACCCTGACTTTACCTTTCGCGCCCATCGCCTAGGTTGGCGCGGACAATCAACGAGGTTTTGCCATGAGCGACGCACAGGACCACAAACAGAAGATGCAACAGGTGCAGGCCCAGCACCGCAAGAAAGTGTCCGAGGCCGTGGATCCCGGCCGCGGGCTGGTGCTGATCAACACCGGCAAGGGCAAGGGCAAATCCTCGGCCGCCTTCGGCGTGGTGATCCGCGCATTGGGCTGGGGCCAGAAGGTCGCCGTGGTGCAGTTCATCAAGGGCAAATGGAAGACCGGCGAGCGGCGGTTCTTCGAAGACCGCGATCTGGTCACGTGGCACACGATGGGCGAAGGCTTTACCTGGGACACCCAGGACCGCGACCGCGACATCGCCGCCGCCACCGCCGCCTTCGACAAGGCGCGCGACCTGATGGCCAGCGGCGACTATGACCTCGTGGTGCTGGACGAGATCAACATCGCCCTGCGCTATGAATACCTGTCGGTGGACGCGGTGATCGAGGGGCTGAAGGCCCGCTCGGACCGGACCAGCGTGTTCCTGACCGGGCGCGACGCGCCGCAGGCGCTGCGCGACTATGCCGATCTGGTCACCGAAATGACCGAGGAGAAGCACCCGTTCCAGGCCGGCATCAAGGCCCAGCGCGGCGTCGATTTCTGATCGGTCAACGCGGAGCGGCACCACTTGCCGGTGCCGCCGGTGTTTTCCGGGGGACGGTGGCCGTCCGGGCGTCCGCGACCCCGGCCGCCCGATCACGGCATCCGTCCTGGCATTTGCAGTCCAGGTAGGCCATCAGGTCGCCATCGGCGCAGCACCCGCTGCCAAGGGGCAGGTCTGAACTGGACAGAAGTTCAAGTATCGGGTCGCGCATCGCGTGGCCTTTCCGAAATCGTTTCCGAGACGGTGGCGCGCCCTCGCGGGTGTACGGCTTGGCGTGCAGGCCGTCTCGGAATCAAAGGCTTGATACCGGGGTATCTGGCGTTGGGCTAAAACTGACAATTTCTGTCGGACTTTTCAAGACCAAAATTCGCCCCGGCCGAATGGCCGGAGCAAGGGGTCAGGCGGTGGCTGTCTGGTCGGGCGCGCTGAGCGAGATTACGGCCACCACGGCGGCGCCATTCAGCCAGTAGTAGACCGCATCCAGACCGGTGAAGCCGAACAGGCTAGGCGCGAACAGGAAGGTGAGCCCCACCAGCAGATCGACGGCCAGGTGAAACCTGTAGGGCAGCACGCGCCAGACGCCCAGGTGATGATCCGTCAGCACCGTCAGCATGAAAGCCGCCACGCCGGTGGCCACCGAGAGCCACAGCGCAATCGGGTTCGACGCGCCCAGTCCCAGAAGAAATGGCAACCCCATCAGGGCCAGGGCAACCGGGTAGTCCAGATAGGCATGAATGGTGCGGGTAACGAAACGCAGAGACATGATGTTTCCTTTCCTTGATTGAGGACGGATCAAGGATATGTTCGCCATCCCGAACGTAGCAGCCCAGATCGTTTGGAATACCTTGCAGATCGTCCGCCAGTTTGCCGGATCAGTGCATCGCCCTGTAGGCGGCTGGAGACAGGCCGATCTGCTTCTTGAACACCCGCGAAAACGCCGCCTCGGAGGCATAGCCGACCTGAGCCGCCGCGTCGGCCACGTTCCAGCGGCTTTCGATCAGTCCGTGGCAGGCGATCTGCATACGCCAGTCGGTCAGGTATTGCATGGGCGTAGCGCCCATCTTCTGGGTGAACAGCTGTGCGAAGGTCGTGCGCGACATGCCGGCTTCACGCGCCAGCGATGCCACGCTCCACTCGCGGGCCGGGTCCCGGTGAAAGGCGCCCAGCGCGCGCGAGATACGTGGATCGGCGAAGCCCGACAGGGCCGCATCGGTCGGGCTTTGATGCTCCAGATAAGCGCGGATCGCCTGGGCGAACAGAACCTCGGACAGTTTCAGCGCGATCAGGTCCCCGCCGATCCGGGCGCCCGCAACCTCGGATTCGATCATCCGCAGCGTTGCCTCGATCCAGGCCCCGGCGGATTCGCCGTAATTCTCGATCAGGATATAGGGCGGCAGGCGGTCGATCAGCATATGCCCGGTGCCGCGCCGCCCGGCCGGACCGGCAAACGAGAAATGCCCGCAGATCAGTTGCGTGTCGCGGTCCTGCTCGGCTCCGCCATAGACCAGCACACCGTCACCTTTGTAGCCGGCCCGGTCCAGGACCTGCTCCAGCGGCAGAGCATCCACGGGCCGGACCTCGTTGCACAGCAGCGCATGCGCGGCCCCGTGCGGGATCAGGATCAGATCCCCCTGCCGCAACCGCAGGGTCTCGCCGGTGGTGGACACATGCACCTTCAGCTCTCCGCGCTGGACGAAGTGAAACCGGGCGACGTTTTCGAATGCAGGCACCTGCACGCCGAAGGGCGGCGTGAACGAGGTCCGGAAATACAGGGTGCCCCGCAAAGACAGGCGCGTCAGGATATCGCTGAGCAGGTCCAACATGCGCCAAGGATACGGATTCGCACCCGATCGTCCAGCGCAGCGGACGATCTGCAACAAACCCAGGACGGGCGGCAAGGCCGGTCGGCCACCGCCCGAGCGGATGTCGGATCAGCTGCGAACCAGCTGTTCGTAATCGTTGGCGATCTCGCGGGTCAGGTCGCCGACCTCGAAGGTATACTCACCGATCTGGCCCACCGGCGTGACCTCGGCCGCGGTGCCGGTCAGCCAGCACTGTTCGAATTCGGCCATCTCCTCGGGCAGGATGTGGCGTTCGTGGACGGTGATGCCTTTGTCTTTCAGCATCTGGATCACCGTCTGGCGGGTGATGCCGTTCAGGAAGCAGTCGGCCAGCGGTGTATGCACTTCGCCATCCTTGACGAAGAATACGTTGGCACCGGTCGCCTCGGCCACATAACCGCGATAGTCCATGAACAGCGCGTCCGAGCAGCCCTTGGCCTCGGCCTTGTGCTTGGAGATGGTGCAGATCATGTACAGCCCCGCCGCCTTGGCATGGACCGGGATGGTTTCCGGGCTGGGCCGCTTCCATTCAGCGATGTCCAGCTTGGCGCCCTGCATCTTGGCGTCGCCGTAATAGGCGCCCCAGGGCCAGACCGCGATGGCCATGCGCACCGGGTTGCGCGCCGAGGCCACGCCCATGTCCTCGCCCGAACCGCGCCAGACCAGCGCGCGCACATATGCGTCCTTGAGGCCGCTTTTTTCAAGCGTTTCGGCCTTGGCCGCCTCGATCTGATCGACGGTGTAGGGCATCGGCATGTCCAGCGCCTCGGCCGATTTGATCAACCGCTCGGAATGTTCGCGGCTTTTGAAGATCTTGCCGTTATAGGCGCGCTCGCCCTCGAAGACCGAGCTGGCATAGTGCATCGCATGGGTCAGGACATGCACCTTGGCATCGCGCCAGGGCACAAATTCGCCATCCATCCAGATGACACCGTCACGATCGTCATATCCCGCCATCCGAAACCTCCTGACCCGGGCCATATTTCCGATTGTTGCGCCACTTAGGTCCGACCCGGACACAAAATTGCGCAAAAACTGCGATTCGATACCTGTCCGCCCTTGGAATGTCAATAACGCTGACTTAAAGTCGGGGCGTGTAACGAATGAGGCCCGATATGTCCGAGATCCGCCCCGCCCCGGTCTTTGGCGGAGAAAGCCTGTTGTTTCTGACGGATGAACAGCTTCGGCAGGGGATCGAGGCGATGTTCTTCGCCTATCGCGGCTTTACCGCCGACCCCGACCGCATCCTAAGCGAAATGGCCTATGGCCGGGCGCATCACCGGGCGATCCATTTCATCAACCGTGCGCCGGGCACCACGGTGAACAACCTGCTGGCGATTCTGGGGGTGACCAAGCAGTCGCTGAACCGGGTGCTGCGCACGCTGATCGACGACGGCCTGGTCGAGAGCCGGGTCGGCACCGTCGACAAGCGCGAACGCCACCTGTACCTGACCGAAAAGGGCAAGGCGCTGGAAGCGCAGCTGTCGGACGCCCAGCGCGCCCGGATGCGCGCGGCCTACAAAGATGCCGGCCCCGAGGCGGTTGCTGGGTTCCGCAAAGTTCTTGAAGCGATGATGGATGCTGATATGCGTCGGGCCTATGTGAAACTGCGGGATTCAACTTCATGAGCGATGTGGACGCCCATCTTCTGATCGTCGATGACGATGAACGCATCCGCGATCTGCTCAAGAAATTCTTGATGCGCAGCGGATTTCTGGTGACCGCGGCGCGTGATGCCGCCCATGCGCGGCGGGTCCTGTCAGGGCTGGATTTCGACCTGATCGTGATGGACGTGATGATGCCGGGCGAGGATGGCGTCAGCCTGACCCGAGCCTTGCGCGAGACGCATGACACGCCGATCCTGCTGCTGACGGCACGCGGCGAGACCGAGCACCGGATCGCCGGGTTGGAAGCCGGGGCCGACGATTACCTGGCCAAGCCGTTCGAGCCCAAGGAACTGCTGCTGCGGATCAACGCGATCCTGCGGCGGATGCCGGAAACCACGGCGCAGGATACGGCTGCCAAGATCCTGCATCTGGGGCCGATCCGCTATGACATCGAACGCGGCGAGATGTGGCAGGGCGAAGAGCCGGTGCGGCTGACCGCCACGGAAAGCCAGTTGATGAAGATCTTCTCGGCTCAGCCGGGCGAGCCGATCAGCCGGTCGAAGCTGGTCGAGGATCTGGGGCGCGACAAGGGGCAGGCGCAGGAACGTGCGGTGGACGTGCAGATCACGCGCCTGCGCCGCAAGATCGAGCAGGACCCCAAGCAGCCGCGCTATCTGCAGACGGTGCGGGGCGCGGGATATATGCTGGCGCCCGATTGATTTTGTCGCTGCGCGGCGTTTTCTTGCCTTCGGCGAGGATATTTTTGACCAGATGAAGTTGGGGGAGTTTCATGAAGACCGCTGTTTTGACGCATGCCGACTGTCTGGGTCATGTCACCCCTGAGGGGCACCCCGAGCGGGTGGCCAGGCTGGAACATATACTGCATGCGCTGGAGCCGTTGGACCTGCAGCGGGTGACCGCGCCGCTGGCGGCGGATGACGATCTGCTGCGTATCCATCCCGAGAGTTACATCCGTGAAATCCGTGACAGCCGCCCGACCGAAGGGTTCCGGCAGATCGACGGGGATACGTTCATGTCACCCGGCTCGGTCGATGCGGCCTATCGGGCGGCGGGGGCGGTTGTGCGGGCGGTGGACATGGTGCTGGGCGGTGAGGCGCCGAATGCGTTCTGCGCCATACGGCCGCCGGGCCATCACGCCGAACTGGAAACCGCCATGGGATTCTGCCTGTTCGGCAATGCTGCTCTGGCAGCGAAACATGCGCTGGATCATCATGGGCTGGATCGGGTCGTGGTGGTGGATTTCGACGTGCATCACGGCAATGGCACGCAGGATCTGCTGTGGGACGAGGCCCGCGCGCTGGTGATCACCAGCCAGCAGATGCCGCTGTGGCCGGGCTCGGGGCGGCCGGATGAAACCGGGGCGCATGACACCATCGTGAACATCCCGCTGGCCCCCGGCACCCGTGGCGCCGAGATGCGCGCGGCCTACGAAGCGCAAGCCTTTCCCCGGCTGCGCGCGTTCAAGCCCGAGTTGATCATCATATCTGCCGGATTCGACGCCCATCAGGACGATCCGCTGGCCAATCTGAACTGGTCCACCGACGACTTCGTCTGGATTACCGCGCAGCTGTGCCGGATCGCCGATGAGCTGTGTGGGGGCCGTATCGTCTCGACTCTGGAAGGCGGGTATGATCTGAACGCACTGGCCAAGGCCACACGCGCCCATGTTGAAGAACTGATGAAGGCAGCCCGATGACCGAGACCCCCGTTGAACAGATGACATTCGAACAGGCGATGAAAGAGCTGGAGGCCGTGGTCGGCCAACTGGAGCGCGGCGACGTAGCGCTGGACCAGTCGATCGCCCTGTACGAGCGCGGCGCCAAGCTGAAGAAACGCTGCGAGGACGAGCTGAAGCGCGCCGAGGAGAAAGTGGCCGCCATCACGCTGGATGCCGATGGGCAGCCCACCGGGACGACACCTGTCGAAGGTCTGTAATGTTTTCCGAAAGACTGGCGCAGGATGCTGCGCTGATCCAGGCGCAGTTCGATCTGGTTCTGGGTGCTCTGGACGATGTCGATGTGACCCGCGCGATGGCCTATGCTACGCAGGGCGGCAAGCGGCTGCGCGGATTTCTGGTGCTGGAAAGCGCCCGGCTGCACGGGATGGACGAGACCTGCGCGATCTGGCCCGCGACCGGGATCGAGGCGCTGCACGCCTACAGCCTGGTACACGACGACCTGCCCTGCATGGACGATGACGATCTGCGGCGCGGTCGTCCGACCGTGCACAAGCAATGGAACGACGGCATCGCGGTTCTGGCTGGCGACGCTTTGCAGGCGCTGGCGTTCGAGCTTTGCACCCGGCCCGAGATCGGATCTTCAGACGTTCGGGCGGAACTGGCGCTGACCCTCGCCCAAGCCAGCGGCGCGCAAGGCATGGTTCTGGGTCAGGCGTTGGACATCGCGGCCGAAACTGCCGAACAACCTTTGACCCTACCGGAAATCACGCATCTTCAGGCCGGCAAGACCGGGGCGCTGATCGAATGGTCGGCGTGCGCCGGTGCTGTTCTGTCGGAGACTGATCCGGCCCCATTGCGCCAATATGCCCGTGCGCTGGGTCTTGCCTTTCAGATCGCCGACGACATTCTTGATGTGGAAGGTGACAGCGAAAAGGCGGGCAAACGGTTGCAGAAGGATGCACAGGCGGGAAAGGCGACATTCGTGTCCCTGCTGGGCCTCGACGCCGCCAAGGCCCGCGCGATCGAGCTGATTGATCAGGCCTGCGCCGCGTTGGATGGGTACGGAGCACGGGCCGAAACCTTGAAGGACGCCGCCCGCTTCGTTATTGCGCGTGAAAGCTGAACCGTAAGGGATGCCATGTCAGACCGTCCGAACACCCCGCTTCTGGACCTTGTGAACCGCCCGGCGGATCTCAAGCAGTTTTCGGACGCGCAGCTGCATCAGTTGGCAAACGAGTTGCGGGCCGAGGCGATCTCGGCCGTATCGGTGACCGGCGGGCATCTGGGCGCGGGGCTGGGCGTGGTCGAGCTGACCTTGGCCCTGCACGCGGTGTTCGACACGCCGCGCGACAAGATCATCTGGGATGTCGGGCACCAGTGCTATCCCCACAAGATCCTGACCGAGCGGCGCGACCGCATCCGCACCCTGCGCCAGAAAGGCGGCCTCAGCGGGTTCACCAAGCGCAGCGAAAGCCCTTATGACCCGTTCGGCGCGGCGCACAGCTCGACCTCGATCAGCGCGGCGCTGGGCTTTGCCGTGGCCCGGGACCTGGGCGGGGTCACGCCCGAGGGGCTGGGCGACGCGATCGCGGTGATCGGCGACGGGTCGATGTCGGCCGGCATGGCCTTCGAGGCGATGAACAACGCCGGCCACCTGAAAAAACGCCTGATCGTGATCCTGAACGACAACGAGATGAGCATCGCCCCGCCCGTGGGCGCTCTGTCGAACTACCTGTCGCGCATCTATGCCGAAGAGCCGTTCCACGATCTGAAAGCCGCCGCCAAGGGTGCGGTGTCGTTGCTGCCCGAACCGTTCCGCGAAGGCGCCAAGCGCGCCAAGGAGATGCTCAAGGGCATGGCGGTGGGCGGCACGCTGTTCGAAGAGCTGGGATTCTCCTATGTCGGCCCGATCGACGGGCATGACCTGGACCAATTGCTGCCGGTGCTGCGCACGGTCAAAGCGCGGGCGACCGGGCCGATCCTGATCCACGCGCTGACCAAAAAGGGCAAGGGCTATGCCCCGGCCGAACAGGCCCGCGACAAGGGCCATGCCACCGCCAAATTCGACGTGGTGACCGGCAAGCAGCAGAAGGCGCCGTCGAACGCGCCATCCTACACCTCGGTCTTCGGCAAGACCCTGGTGGACGAGGCCAGCCGCGACGACAAGATCGTGGCGGTGACCGCGGCGATGCCCGACGGCACCGGGCTGAACCTGTTCGCCGAACGCTACCCGTCGCGCTGTTTCGACGTGGCGATTGCCGAGCAGCACGGGGTCACTTTCTCGGCCGCGCTGGCTGCGGGCGGGCTGAAGCCGTTCTGCGCGATGTATTCCACGTTTTTGCAGCGCGGCTATGACCAGGTGGTGCACGACGTGGCGATCCAACGCCTGCCGGTGCGCTTTGCCATCGACCGCGCGGGGCTGGTGGGTGCTGATGGCGCGACCCATGCCGGGTCGTTCGACATCGCCTACCTGTCCAACCTGCCGGGCATGGTGGTGATGGCCGCCGCCGACGAGGCCGAGCTGGTGCACATGGTCGCCACCGCCGCCGCCTATGACGACGGCCCCATCGCATTCCGCTATCCGCGGGGCGAAGGCGTGGGTGTCGATCTGCCCGAACGTGGGCAGGTTCTGGAAATCGGCAAGGGCCGCCTGATCCAGTCGGGGGCGCGGGTGGCGATCCTGTCCTTCGGCACGCGCCTGGCCGAGGTACAGAAGGCCGCCGAATCTTTGGCCGCGCGCGGCATCACGCCGACCATCGCCGACGCCCGGTTCGCCAAGCCGCTGGACCGCGACCTGATCCTGGACCTGGTCGCCAACCACGAGGCGCTGATCACCATCGAGGAAGGCGCCATCGGCGGGTTCGGCAGCCACGTGGCGCAGCTGCTGGCGGATGAGGGCGTGTTCGATCGCGGCCTAAAATACCGCTCGATGGTGCTGCCGGACATTTTCATCGACCAGGCCAGCCCCGCCGACATGTACGCGGTCGCAGGCATGAACGCTGAAAATATCGAAGCCAAGGTGCTTGCCGTTCTGGGCATCGCATCAATCGGCGAAAAACGCGCCTGATCCCGACCGGATCGTCGGCTGCCCTCAGCCAGAGCGGCACTCGGGTCGAACGACGGGTGAACAAGGCCAGTCGCCCACCAGCAAAACCTCACATCGGGGTCAACAACCGGTCTTGCCTACGCCGGTTGGACGGTTTAAACGATCCTTCGCACCGCATACCGCGCCCCCACGGGAACGGGTGCGCGTCGAAAAATGGGCCGCTGTAGCTCAGCTGGTAGAGCACGTCATTCGTAATGATGGGGTCGGGGGTTCGAGTCCCTTCAGCGGCACCATAGCTTCTCGGAACAGACTTCGGTGGTTTGCCGCCAGTTTTCCCGTCTGTTGCTTAGGTTCTTCAATTTATCTGCCGTGCAACCTTTCCGGAAGTTTGGGTTGCTCATCCGCGTGGCGGCCCTAACTCGACGGAAATGACGCAGACAAACGAACGCTCCCCCAGCCGGCTGATCTTGGTGCTGGGCGACCAACTGAGCCAAGACTTAAGCGCCTTGAGTCAGGCGGAGAAGGCGCGAGACACGGTGTTGATGGCCGAAGTCGCGGACGAGGCGGGATATGTTCCGCATCACAAAAAGAAGATCGCGTTTGTCTTTTCGGCAATGCGCCATTTCGCAGATGAGCTCGGTGCGGCGGGGTGGCAGGTCCGTTATGTCAGGCTGGATCACCCTGACAATACCGGCTCCATCACAGGCGAGATCGCGCGGGCCATCGCGGATCTGTCGATTACAAACGTTCAGGTGACCGAGCCCGGCGAGTATCGGCTGCAAACCGCCTTGCTGGAGTGGGCGGACCAAAGCCAAACCGATCTACATATGCTGGAAGATGACCGGTTTGTCGCCACGCATCAGGAGTTCCGCAATTGGGCGGACGGACGCAAGCAGTTGCGGATGGAATATTTCTATCGCGAGATGCGGCGCAAAACGGGGCTGTTGATGAACGGCGACCAACCCGAAGGCGGGCGCTGGAACTTTGATGCGGAAAACCGCAAACCCGCCACTGCCGATCTGTTTATGCCCCGACCGCCCCGATCCGACCCGGATGACATCACCACCGAGGTTCTGAGCCTTGTCGAAACCCAGTTTGGCGACAACTTCGGACAGCTGCGCCCGTTCTGGTTCGAGGTGACCCGCGCCGGCGCGCTCGAGGCGCTGGACCATTTCGTGGAACACGCTCTGCCTCTGTTCGGGGACCATCAGGACGCAATGCTACAGGCAGAACCGTTCCTCTATCACTCGGTCCTGTCGCATTACCTGAACGCGGGTCTGCTGGGGCCGATGGAGATCTGCCGGCAGGTCGAGCGTGCCTACTATGAAGGCCGCGCGCCTTTGAATGCGGTCGAGGGCTTTATCCGTCAGATCATCGGCTGGCGAGAATATGTTCGGGGCCTCTATTGGCTGAACATGCCCGGGTACACGGAACGGAACCACTTCGGGGCAACCCGCCAGCTGCCGGATTTCTACTGGACGGCCAAAACGGAAATGGCCTGCATGGCGGCCGCTATCGGGCAGACGCGCGACCACGCCTATGCCCACCATATCCAGCGCCTGATGGTGACTGGCAATTTCGCGATGCTGGCCGGGGTCGATCCGCACGAAGTCCACGAGTGGTACCTGGCGGTTTACGCCGATGCGTATGAATGGGTCGAGGCCCCCAACGTGATCGGAATGAGCCAATTCGCCGATGGCGGATTGCTTGGGTCAAAACCCTACGCAGCAAGCGGAAACTACATCAACAAGATGTCGGATCACTGTTCGCATTGCCGCTATGACGTGAAACGCAAGTTCGGTGCGAATGCCTGCCCTTTCAATCCACTGTACTGGGATTTCCTAGCACGCAACGCCGACAAGCTGCGTGGCAATCCCAGGTTGGGCCATGCCTACCGAACCTGGGACCGGATGGACCCCGAAAAACAGGCCCAATACCGCGACAGCGCGCGCGAGATACTCGACAGCCTCTAGCGTTGGCCGGTCGAAGATGATCGGGCTCGGCGGCAACGCTGCGAGCAGTGGCGGACCTCGTCCCAGACCTTGGCCCATTTTCGCCGCCAGGTGAAAGGACGCCCGCATGTGGCGCAGGTTTTCGTCGGAAGATCCGACTTTTTCCGCATCCGCATCTAGTCCCCCAGATCCAATGACAATTGCGCCGGGTTGCGGGTGGTCGCACGGCTGTTTCCTTTCCGCAAGCGCCCTTTGCGGCTGCCATGCCGGGCCAAGACCTTCGCAGCCTCGTCCCGGAATCCGTCCCCGCGCCGCACCGCCCAGATCCGATCCCGGGCGAACCGGGCCGCCGCGACGTGATCGACGATGGGCATCGGGTAGCGTTTGCCCAGCACGGCACCTGCATTCTCGGCCTTCCACGGCTCTTGCAGATGGCGATCCGGGATATCCGCCAATTCCGGCAACCAACGGCGGGTAAAGGTCCCGGTCGGGTCCTGATCATGGCCCTGTTTCACCGGGTTGTAGATCCGCAGCGCGTTGATACCTGTGGTGCCAGCCTGCATCTGCACCTGGCTCCAGTGGATGCCCGGTTCGTAATCGGAGAACAGGCGGGCGAGAACCTCACCGGGCGCGTGCCAGTCAAGCCACAGGTGATAGCTGGCCGTCGCCATCACCATCGCGCGCATTCGAAAGTTGAGCCACCCTGTTGCCCGCAAGTACCGCATGCATGCGTCAACAAATGGCAGGCCGGTCTCGCCATTGGCCCAAGCCTCCAGCCGATGCGAATCCGGGGCCGAGGGACGGATCCCGTCATAGGCGCGATGCACGTTCTGGAACTCGATCCGGGGGTCATCCTCCAGTTTCTGGATAAAATGGCAGTGCCAATGCAACCGGCCTTCGAACGAGGACATCGCCCCCCGCCACTGTTTGTCAGGGGTGTGGCTCAGCGCTTTTTGCCGCGCCCATGTGGACTGCATCACCTCGCGCATCGACAGCGTTCCCCACGCCAGATGCGGGGACAGGCGCGAACACGCGTGTTCCCCCAGCTGCGGTGAGGACATCGCGCTGCGATAGGTCCGGCCGCGCGTGCTCAGGAATGTAGTCAACCGGTCCGACGCCGCCGTGTGGCCGCCCGACTGGCGCCGTGGACATGGGTCCGGGTGCAACCCCAGTTCCCTGCTGGACGGGATCCCACCCGGGTCCATCGGGATGGGCCGCAATATGGGTGCGGGCGTGATCGGTTCGCTCATGAAGCGATCCCACTCTTTGGCCCAGCCATTGCGCGACGCCAGACGACGGCGAACCCCGTGATTGCGCGGCTGGTGCCAGGGAATACCCCGGGTTCGGCACCAGGACGCCACGCGTTTGTCCCGCTGAAAGGTCCAGTCGTTTCCCGTTTCTTCATGCGACCAAAGAGCCGTGAGGTCGAAACTCTGCGCAAGATCGTCCAGGACCGACAGCATCTCGCCCGTCCGTACGATCAGAGGCTGGCCCAATTCCGCAAGCTGACTGCGCAGCTCGACCAGGGTTTCGTGGATGAACGCCCATTGGCGAGCGGACATGTCGGGCTGACGCCAAAGATCGGGTTCAATCACGTAGAGCGGCACCAGCGCCCCCCGCTGTGCCGCCTGAGCCAGGGCACGATTGTCCTGCACTCTGAGATCCCGCTTGAACCAGACGATCTGCAAAACCGTTCTCCGAACCAAATCTGGGCAATAGCTAGTCTGGTCCGGCCAGCCCTCAACCGGGTTCAATGCGCCCCGGCAGGGCCGGGACGCAAAAACCGCGCGGAACCGGTTCTGTCATGACCCGTCGCGACCGAAGCCTGTCGGCAAATGGGCAGGACAGTTTGCAAACCGCTGTCTTGACGGGCGCTTTTTCGGTTGCAATGATTAAAACATGGGCGCTTTGAAAACTATTTTCGTTTCAGCACTATGCACTTTCTCATCCATCGGATTGCTTCATGCTGAAACCGACATGGTCAAATCGTTTGCCGGCTGCGCCGGGCGTTTTTCGGCCGAGATGGAGCATGCCTGGCTTCTGAACGACCCCAAGGCGCAAGACTACGAGTTGCTTCGCGGCGGTTTCGTGTCCTTGCTTGAGGCGACCGTGACGGCAGAGGAGGCCGAACTGGTCCTGAGCCACCGGGTGAACTCAAAACACGCCCATGCGCGCTTGCTCCATACGGCGACCTTTGGCTCGGACATCACGGCGGCCAGCGCCGCGCGGCAAACGGCCAGCGACCTTCTGGATCAGTGCAGCCTGCTGATACTGGGCGGCGTCTGAGACCACCCTTCGCTGCAGCGCCGCATTTTTGGGCGAACCATGCGGCACCGCCGCAAATTTGGGCAACACGCTGAATCAATCCAAAAACTCGTGCCACCGGACTCTGAGCCCCGGCAAAAGCTGACCTAGCAATGTGGTGCGCCGAAAGACGGCTTGGAAAATGTGCGAAGGTGCCCGGCCTAGGAACCTGATGACGCCCTCGCACACCGCAATTAAGCGTGGGGGGTATATGGGATGTTTCGGCGTTCCGGACAAGCCTGCTGCGCATCGCACAAAAGGAAACGCTGATGCACTCCAAACTACTCAACACTACTGCTGCTGTATTGTTCGCAACCGCCCTGCCCGCACTGGCCGATTGCCCGATCAAAGTGGGCGTTCTGCACTCATTGTCCGGTACGATGGCCATCTCCGAGACCACGCTGAAAGACACGATGGAGATGCTGGTCGAACAGCAGAACGAAGCTGGTGGCCTGCTGGGCTGCGAGCTGGAAGCCGTAGTTGTCGACCCCGCCTCGGACTGGCCGCTGTTTGCCGAGAAAGCGCGCGAACTGCTCACCGTTCATGAAGTTGACGTGATCTTTGGCAACTGGACATCGGTCTCCCGCAAATCCGTGTTGCCGGTCATCGAAGAGCTCAACGGTTTGCTGTTCTATCCGGTTCAGTACGAAGGCGAAGAAAGCTCGAAGAACGTCTTCTACACCGGTGCCGCACCGAACCAGCAGGCGATCCCCGCAACGGACTACTTCCTTGAGGAACTGGGGGTCGAGAAATTCGCCCTTTTGGGCACCGACTACGTGTATCCGCGCACGACGAACAACATCCTCGAAAGCTATCTGAAGCAGAAAGGCATCGCCGAAGAGGACATCTTCGTGAACTACACCCCCTTTGGCCATTCCGACTGGTCCAAGATCGTGGCGGATGTCGTTGCGCTGGGCGCGGACGGCAAGAAAGTCGGCGTTATCTCGACCATCAACGGCGACGCGAATGTGGGCTTCTACAAGGAACTGGCCGCCGCAGGTATCTCGGCGGATGACATCCCAGTAGTTGCCTTCTCGGTCGGCGAGGAAGAATTGGCCGGTCTGGACACAACCAACCTTGTCGGGCATCTGGCGGCGTGGAACTACTTCCAGTCGGCAGAGAGCGAAGCGAACGAGGCCTGGGTTGCCGCCTGGAAAGCCCGCATGGGCGAAGATCGGGTGACCAACGATCCGATGGAAGCGCATTACATCGGCTTCAACATGTGGGTGAACGCCGCAACCGAGGCGGGCTCGACGGATGTCGATGCCGTGCGCGCGGCCATGTACGGCCAGGAATTCCCGAACCTGACGGGCGGCACGGCCATCATGCTGCCGAACCACCACCTCGCCAAGCCGGTTCTGATCGGCGAAATCCAGGAAGACGGTCAGTTCGACATCATCAGCCAGACCGAAGAGGTTCCGGGCGATGCCTGGACGGACTACCTGCCCGAATCCGCGGTTCTGGTCTCGGATTGGAAAGAGCTGGGTTGCGGTATGTACAACACCGAAACGAAAAGCTGCGTGCAGATCAAATCGAACTACTAAGATCTGAACCGGAACACCTCGGGGCGCGTCACCTGTGCCCCGGGGCCCAATGCCGAGGTCTCCCCAAATGACGCTTTCGATTTGCCGGGCTTTGTTTGCCCTGCTGCTGTTCGTGGCCCCAGGTCTTTTGCAAGCCCAATCCTCCGACGCGCCGGTGCAGAAGCTTTTGCAGGCCCATGCGGAGGTCATTCAAAAATCCTCTCGCAAGACGATCGGCCCGGCGATTGACGCCCTGGCGCAGAGCGGATTGCCCGAGGCACAAACCGTCCTCGAGCGGTGGCAGGCCAAGGACATGTGGTTCAACCGGGATACGGGCCTTTTCGTTTTTGCGTCCAAGGCCGATGGCGGTTTGCGGGTTTTCGATATCTCGGATGGGGCCGAGATCGGTGTCGTCGACAAAAAGGATTACAAACAACTCAAGCCGAACTCGGGCATTCGCGGGTTGATCGCTTCGGCGCTGGTGCAGTTTCAATTGAACGACCCCGACCCGCTGAACCGAAGCGCAGCGCTGACGGCGATCGAGCGGGACGCGGAACCCTCGCACCTATCCGCCCTGCGCGGCGCCATTGCCGGAGAGCAGGACGCGGATCTGCGGGCCCGCAAGGACCGGCTCGAGCGTCTGTTGACGATCCGGTTTGATGATGACGCGGTCGCAAGGCTGGCTGCAATCGACAGCTTCGCCGGCGATCTGGGCGTTGACGTGCGCGCAACGCTCAATCCCCTTGTTGCATCTGAAATCAAGGTGTCCGACACGGTTCCGGATGGCGCTGTGACCATCGAGGCCGGGTCGGACGAACTGACACAGAAACAGGCCTATGACCTGTTGGTTGAGAACGGGTTGGCACCGGCCCTGGTGGACGACGGCACCATCAAAGAGACCCTGATTTCGAATATCGACGGTGACAGGGTCGCAGGCGTACAGGTGGCAAGTCTGGACGAAGATGCGGCACGACAAGCGGCATACCAGCTGCTGGCCGATCAGGGGCTCGCCGCTCCGCTAGTGACGCAGGACGACATCGCAGAGGCTGTGCAACAGTACAAGTTCTACCGAGTCTACACCTCGGCGCCGTTGCCGGTGGCGCTGGCGGCGCAGGCCGTGCTGGACAATATCGAGACGCAAGTCGCTCTCAACCAGACGGCGGATCTGGTTCTGGATGCGCTGTCGCTCGCCTCGATCTATTTCCTTGCCGCCATCGGCCTTGCCATCACTTTCGGCGTCATGGGCGTCATCAACATGGCGCATGGTGAGTTCATCATGATGGGCGCCTATACCGGATATGTGGTTCAACTGTTCATTCCGGACCTGACCCTGTCGATCATTGTCGCCATTCCCTGCGCATTCCTGGTGACCTTCGGCGCCGGTGTTCTGCTGGAACGTCTGGTCATTCGCTGGCTGTATCACCGTCCGCTGGAGACGCTGCTTGCGACCTTCGGGGTTTCCATCGCGCTGCAGCAACTGGCCAAGAACATCTTTGGAACCCAGGCGCGTCCCCTGACCGCCCCGGCCTGGCTGGACGGTTCGATGGTGCTGAACGATATCGTCTCCATCAGTTACATCCGCATCGCGATCTTTGTTCTGGCGCTGCTGTTCCTCGCGCTTTTCCTCATCGTCATGAACCGGACCCGGCTGGGGCTTGAGGTGCGCGCCGTGACGCAGAACCCGCGCATGGCTTCCTCGATGGGTATCAATCCCGACCGGATCAACATGCTGACCTTCGGCTTTGGCTCGGGCATCGCGGGCATTGCCGGCGTGGCAATCGGGCTTTACGCAAAGGTCACGTCCGAGATGGGATCCGACTATATCGTGCAAAGCTTCATGACAGTGGTCGTGGGCGGTGTGGGCAACATCTGGGGGACGCTGCTGGGGGCCACGATGGTCGGCACGCTGCAGAAGGGGATCGAATGGTTCAACCCGTCAAATACCCTGGCGGCGCAGACCTACATGATCCTGTTCATCATCCTGTTCATTCAATTCCGGCCGCGCGGCATCATCGCGCTCAAGGGTCGGGCGGCGGAAGCGTGATATGGTTGACATGACATCCACAGCCAGCCCGATGCGAAAGCCATTTGTGCTGCGCTATCCCTCGGTCGCGATCTTCTTGATCATTCTGGCCCTGTTCACGGCGACCATAACAGTGCTGGGCGAAGGGTTCGGGATCGGCCTGATATCCACCAGCTTCGTCAAGACATTGGGCAAGACCCTCTGCCTGTGCCTTGCGGCCCTGGCGATGGACCTGGTGTGGGGCTACACGGGCATCCTGTCCCTGGGGCATATGGCCTTCTTCGGTATCGGCGGATACGCCATCGGCATGTGGCTGATGTATGCGCGGACCGAGATCATCGTGATCGAAAGCCTCGCGTCCTCGGCCCTGCCGCCAACGGCCCAGGAAATTTCTGACGGAATCGCCACCCAGATCTTCGGCGTCGTCGGCGCATCCGAGTTCCCACCGATCTGGGCTGTCGCGCATTCGCTGCCCTTGCAACTGGCCGCGGTCGTACTGGTGCCCGGCTTGCTGGCCCTTGTGTTCGGGTGGCTCGCCTTCCGCAGCCGCGTGACCGGGGTCTACCTGTCGATCCTGACACAGGCGATGACGCTGGCGCTGTCCCTGTACCTGTTTCAGAATGACAGCGGGCTGCGCGGGAACAACGGCCTGTCGGGTCTGCAGAATTTGCCGGGTCTGGATTCGGTGCCGCAATCGACGGTTTCGATCCTGTTCTTCTGGGCGTCGGCCCTGGCGCTGGGGCTGGGCTATCTGGTCTGCGCCTGGATGGTGTCCGGCAAGTTCGGATCGGTCATTCGCGCCATCCGGGACGACGAAAGCCGGGTTCGGTTCCTTGGATATTCGGTCGAGGCCTACAAGCTGTTCATCTTCACCTTCACCGCCGTGATCTGCGGCATCGCGGGCGCCCTGTACTACCCTCAAGCCGGCATCATCAATCCAGCAGAGATCGCGCCCATTGCATCAATCTACCTGGCCGTCTGGGTGGCCATCGGCGGACGGGGCCGTCTGTACGGAGCGGTGATCGGCGCAGCATTCGTTTCTCTGCTGTCCACCTGGTTCACGGGTGGTCAGGCCCCCGACATCTCGCTGGGATTCTACACGATCCAATGGGTCGACTGGTGGACCATCCTGCTTGGGTTGTCATTTGTCGCGGTCACGCTGTTTGCGCCTCGGGGCATCGGCGGTCTGATCGACAGGTTTGCCGAACGGCGCGCCCCGGACCGCCACGGCGCCGATCTTGGGCCGGACCTTGGGTCGCTGCGCGAAAAAGAGGCCGACGAATGAGCACGTTACTTGAAGTCTCCGGCGTATCCGTAACCTTTGACGGATTCAAAGCCATCAACAACCTGACATTCCAGATTGGCCCAGCCGAAATGCGCGCGGTCATCGGCCCGAACGGGGCGGGCAAGACGACGTTCATGGACATCATTACCGGCAAGACCAAACCGGATGACGGCCATGTCCTGTGGGGCGACAAATCCGTCTCGCTCCTGTCGATGAGCGAAAGCCAGATTGCCCAGGCCGGCATCGGCCGAAAGTTCCAACGCCCCACCGTCTTCGAGGACCAGAGCGTTCGCGAGAACCTGATGCTGGCCCTCAGGAACAAACGCGGCCCGCTGGCGGTCCTGCGGTTCCGGGCCGGACAGGCCGATCATCAGAAAGTCGCTGACCTGGCCGAGGAAATCGGACTGCAGAATGCCTTGAACCGCAAGGCGGGCGAGCTGAGCCACGGACAGAAACAGTGGCTTGAGATCGGGATGCTGCTGGCGCAGGATCCGCAGTTGCTGCTGGTCGATGAGCCGGCCGCCGGAATGACCCCCGCCGAGCGCGAGCACACGACTGACATTCTTGTCGCGGCCGCAAAATCCCGCGCCGTGGTGGTGGTTGAACATGACATGGAGTTCGTCCGCCGCCTGAACTGCAAGGTCACGGTGCTTCACGAGGGGTCGGTTCTGGCCGAAGGGTCGCTGGACCACGTCACCAATAATGACAAAGTGATTGAGGTGTATCTTGGCCGTTGAGCTTCTGGAAATCTCGAACCTGTCCCTGCACTACGGCGGCAGCCAGATCCTGAACGGGATCGACATCACCGCGCGTCAGGGTCAGGTCACCTGCGTGATGGGCACCAACGGCGTCGGCAAGACCAGCCTGTTGAAAGCCATCTCCGGAACGCACCCCCGCAGCGGCGGTGAATACCGGCTTGGCGGTGAGGAGATCAGCAAGGCCACATCCTATGAGCTGGCTCGAAAAGGTGTGGCTTATGTTCCGCAAGGACGAGAAATCTTTCCGTTTCTGACGGTCCGCGAGAACCTGGAAACCGGTTTTGCCTGCCTGCCCCGCAGCGAACACAGGATACCTGACTACATCTTCGAACTGTTCCCGATTCTCAAAGAGTTCCTGTCGCGGCGCGGTGGTGATCTGTCAGGCGGTCAGCAGCAGCAGCTCGCAATTGCGCGGGCCTTGATCACGAAACCCAGGCTGCTTTTGCTGGATGAACCAACCGAGGGCATCCAGCCCAATATCATCAAGCAGATCGGCGAAGTCATCCGCCTGTTGCGCGATCAAGGTGAGATGGCGATCGTCCTGGTCGAGCAGTATTTTGATTTCGCGTATTCCCTGGGCGACAGTTTTCTGGTGCTGGAACGCGGGTCGCCATTCCTGAAAGGATCAAAATCCGAACTTGGTCAGCAGCAGCTCAGGGCGGCCGTTTCGGTTTGACCTTACCGGCCCAGTGCTTCGGGCAGGTGTTCCACCAAGGCCCGCTGCACGACGGCAAACCGCGGCGTGCGCGCAATCTCTTCAAGCGTGGCCACCCACAGAGGAACCTCGATCTCCGGATTCATGTCCGGCGCCCGCTGCAACCGCGGGTCCGCATCACCGATGAACGTCGGCAAAAATGCCTTGCCGACACCTGTCGCAGCCATCTGCTGGAGCACAAGGAAACTGTCCGCGCCGATGGTGGTGTCTTCATCCCGCACATGTTCGGCCATCCATCTGGCCGGGACCGAACCGCTCAGCGCCCCGTCCAAACGCATCCATTTTCGGTTAGAGGACCCATCGTCGTAGACCCCGAAGGCCAACGCGCCAGCCCGCTCGCCCACCAAGTCTTCGCCCAGGCGTATTGATGGACGCACGGCAATGTCCGCGGTCAGCCGCGATAGGTCATGGTGATTGTTCCCGCTCAGCAGACTCAGCTCCAGACCCGGATAAAGCGCAGAAATGCGGTTTAGTATCCCGGGCAGCACAAGCTGGCAAAGGCTGTCGGTCGAGGCAATCCGCACCCGCCCGGTCGGCGAACGGTCCGCGCCCACGATTGCCCGTTCGACCGAAAGCACCGCATCCTCGACATTTTCCATGGCCGAAAGAATGGCCCGGGCCTCGGGCAGCGCACTGTAGCCCGACGGGTTCTTTTGAAAGATCACACACCCATGACGTCGTTCAAACGCGGCCACCCTGCGCAGCACCGTTGCATGGGTCACGCCCAGCGCTGTGGCCGCTGCGTTCAACGAGCCGTGCCGGCTTACGGCGAGTGCGTATCGGATGTCATCCCAGTTTTGATTGTTCATAAGTTAACAAGAAACGCAGAGAAATAAACAATTACAAGAAATTTCGATCAAGTTACCATTCGGCACATTCATGTGGGAGAGATACCATGATCAAGAAATTCTCAATCCTTGCGGCGAGTTTGATTTCTGTGGCCGTAATTGGCACGGCCGTAGCCCAGGAAAGCGAAAACCCGGCCGTCAAGGCGCGGAAGGCCGTCATGCAGCTGTATGCGTTTAATCTGGGCACGCTTGGCGGCATGGCCAAGGGCGAGGTGGAATACAACGCCGAGGCCGCGACGCGCGCGGCAAACAACCTGGTTGCCGTGACGCAGATCGATCAGTCGGCCATGTGGCCAGCCGGGTCCGACAATGTCTCCGACCCATCTTCTCGTGCGCTTCCGGCGATCTGGGAGAACTTCCCGGATGTCAGCGCCAAGGGCAAAGCAATGGCTGAAGCCGCGGTTGCGATGCAGGCCGCCGCCGGGCAAGATGTCGAAGCGCTGAAAGCAGCGATGGGACCATTGGGTGGAGCCTGTTCGGCATGTCACAAGGCTTACAGAGCCCCAAAGAACTGACAAGGCCCTGACGGTGCGGCGGCTTCTGTCGATTGCCGCGGGCGTCGCGGTCGTGGCCGGGCTGACCGGTCTGGTTCTGACCCGACCGCAACACGTCGATCCGGCCGAGTTGGACGGTATTGCCCCTGATCTTGTCAGGGGCGAGACCGTGTTCTTTGCGGCCGGATGCGCCTCGTGCCATTCAGCGCCGAACTCCGAGGGTGAGGAAAAGCTGGTGCTGGCGGGCGGACGCCGGTTCGAGACGGATTTCGGTACGTTCATAGCTCCGAACATATCCAGCGACCCAGAAGCCGGGATTGGGACATGGTCGGCGCTGGAACTGGCGGATGCCCTGATCTACGGAACCGGGCCGGCCGGGCAGCACTACTACCCGGCCTTCCCTTACACGACCTATACGAACATGACGCCGGAGGATGTCGTGTCGCTGCACGCATTCCTTGGCACCCTGCCGGCCGCCTCGCAGGAAAGCAGCGCGCATGAGGTCGGTTTCCCCTTCAACATCCGGCGAAGCTTGGGCGGCTGGAAGCTTCTCTACCTTGAACCAGGGTGGGTGGTGGACGGTGATCTCGATGCGCAGCAGCAGCGCGGGCGCTACCTGGTCGAAGCCTTGGGCCATTGCGCCGAGTGCCACACACCCAGAGATGGTCTTGGCGGCATGAACCGGGATCAATGGCTGGCGGGTGCGCCAAATCCCAGCGGAAAAGGGCGCATTCCCGGCCTGACCACCAACCACCTGGATTGGTCCGAAGCCGACATCGCCGAATACCTGAAGTCCGGTTTCACTCCGGACTACGACAGTGCCGGCGGAGAGATGGCCGAGGTCATCGAGAACACTTCCCGTCTGTCCGATGAGGACCGGTTGGCGATTGCCGCATATCTCAAGGTTGTTCCGGTACCGGCCAACGACGCCACAACAGACTGAGCCGACGCCCACATCCCCCGGCAACCTACGAGCCTTGGCGGTTCGCCAGTCGACGTGATCTTGGCACCTTGTGCCTTTTCGCTTCCCCCTTCGGACGTTTGGTTGGAAATTCGTCAGACCTAAGCCCGATGTGGACGGATCCAACCCGCTTTAGCCTGCCTTCGACAACCAGACATTTGTCGAACAGCAAAGGAGGCTGAAATGATTGCGAACCGGAAACTGGGACAACTTCTCAGCACTGTGGCACTGGCGACGTTGATTTCGGCGGCGCCATACACTCCCAAGTTCAGCACCGAGGGCGGCTTACAGCTTGAGCCCGCTTACGCGTTTGCCAAAAGCGGCAAAGGCAAAAGTGGCAGCGGTCGGGACGACGATGATGACGATGACGATCGGGACGATGATGACGACGACCGGGATGACGACGACGATGATGATCGGGATGATGACGACGACGATGACGACGATCGGTCAAGTCGCAGCGGCAGCAAAAAGGGATCTTCGCAATCCGGAAGCACCGCGACCGGGTCGGCCGGCATAACCAAGGTCGAGACAACTGCAAACGGGATCGAAGTTCGCTATGCCGACGGAACGAAGGAAGAAATCGAAAACGGCAGATACGAGAGAAAGAATGCTCAGAATCGGACCGTTGAGGAACGGCCAGCCACAGGAGCCGATATCTCGAGGCTTCGTTCTCTGGCGAACGGTATTTCGATCAAGAATGTAAGCGCATCCGGGCAAGGTGGTACGGCCGGAAGCCGCCCCACGAAGATCGAACGTCAGGGCAACAACATCGAAGTCAACTACGCCAACGGCTGGAAAGAAGAGATCGAGTTCGGGCGCTACGAGCTGAAAGACCCCTTCAACCGGACCGTTGTGGAAAGAACCGCCACGGCCGCGGACATCCGGAGGCTGCAATCGGTCGCGAACTAACGAACAGCGCCATTTTGCCGGACGGCCTCTCGGTCAGAGAGGCCGTTTCGGCGTTCACAGGCTATGCGGGCTTGTTTTTCTTGCCCCACGCGTCGTGCGCGATAAGCGCGGCCTCGACCCGGTTCCGCGCGTGCAGCTTGGACAGGATCGCCGTCATATAGTGTTTCACGGTCTTTTCCTGAAGATCCAGTTCCACGGCGATCTCGCGATTGCTCAAACCCTTGGCCACGCGCCTGAGTATCTCCTCTTCGCGATGCGTGAGATCATCCAGGACATCGCTGCTGTTCGCAGGGCTTGCGTCGTTGTTGATCTGAAGCAGTACCCGCGAAGCCAGCCCCGGCGAAACGAACCCCTCCCCCGCGGCGATGCTGCGCAGGGAGGCGGTCAGTTCGCTCGCGGTTACGCCTTTGACAATATACCCAATCGCTCCGGCCTCTAGTGCATCGGCAACATCGCTGCTGTTCTCCGAAACCGTCAGAATCGCGATGCAGGGCGGTTTTTCCATTGCGGCGATCCGGCGTGTCGCGTTGATCCCACCGCCGGGCATCGAGAGATCGAGAATTGCGATGTCGGGCTGGTGCTGAGCGACAAGCGCAACCGCTTCGTCGGCGCTGGATCCGGCCGCGAGAACTTCGAACCCTTCTGCCTCATCCAAGGTCCGCCGCAGCCCATCCCGGAAAATCGGATGATCATCTGCTATGACAAGTGTCTTGGTCATGGTGAGCTCGTTTTGTTGGGAAACAGGGTCATTTCGACGGTGGTGCCCTGACCGGGACTGGACGAGACCTGAAACCTGCCGCCGATGCTTTCGACCCGATCGCGCAGCCCCAGCAGCCCCTGGCCGCCATCATCGCGCAGAACAGTACCGTCCAAAGGATCAAAGCCGGGTCCATCGTCCTTGACCTGAATGACAATGCAATCGTCACGAACATGGCAGGTGACGCTGCAGCGGGACTGCGGGGCATATCGCGCGGTATTCGAGAGTGTTTCCTGAAGAAAGCGGAAAACGCACAGTTTGTCAGACACCGACAAATCCGGCGTGTCACCGCCATGAAACGAGATTTCAGGCCGCAACGGGCTGTGCTCCGCGTGGTCCTCGACCGCTCTTCTTACGACATCCACCAAGGTCAGGTTGTCGATATCGGGTGCGGACAGTCCCCGAGACAGTGCGCGGATTTCGGTCAAGGATTTCTGCAGCGACTGCTGGATTTCCTCGGCCTCCTTCGGTTTTGGGGATTTGTCCGAAAACGCTGCCTCCAACCGAAGGGCGGCAAGTGAAAGGTACTGCGCCGGGCCGTCATGAAGTTCGGCGCCGAGTTTCTTCAGGAACCGGTCCGTCTGCGCGGCATACCGGCCCGAGGCCTCGACCACCCGCGACCGCAGCATCGCATTCTGCGCCGCCATCCTTTCGCTTTCTGCCAGCCGTTTCTTCAATAGCCGCGCCTGCCGCCGGATGGTGTTGTCCCCAATCGCAACGATGCAAAACAGGACAACCGTGCTTGCCAGAAAGGCGGAACCGACCACCAACCAGCTTGTGCGCCTGGCTTTTGCCAGATCCATCTCCAATTGATCGGCCCTTTCATAGAACTCGGCCACGGCAATGATTTCACCGGACCACAGTTCACGAATGGGGCTGTAGACCTCGAGCAGCGGTATCCCCAAGGCCGCTTCGGCAGCGCTTTCATCGTGATCCAGTTCCTCGAACGAGCCCGAGATTTCGCCGATCCAGGCGCGCTGAAGGTCACCCGTCGGCTCGAAACGGTTGCCGATGATGCTTGTGTCCGAGGCGTGTACGACCACACCGCCCTGCTTCCAGAATTTGTACGAGACGATACGGTCGCGCATCGGCTGGGTCATGAATATCTCGTCCAGCGCCCGCCTCGCCTGCTCGGACAGGCGATCACCCAACGCCAGTTCCTGGCTGAGAGGTGAGACGATGCTTTCCATATACAGCGCCGCCGAATTGGCCGAGTTCTGCACGACCGCATTCTGGATTCGATTTGAAACCCACACACCGACGATCGCGGTTGCAGATCCCATCACAAGGATGCTTGCCGCAAGAAAAACTCGCGACAACGACCAATTCCCAATCGTCAGCTCAGCAACTTTCGTCCTCATTGTGGTCCCGACTATGACCCACAATCGAAAACCGCACCACAGACCTTGGTCTGACGTGATCCAGTTGTTCGCCCCAGCAAGCCCCGCCCGCAGCCCCAGAAGCACACCCCGACTTGCGATGCCTATTACGACTTGAAAAACACTCCGCGCCCCGCAAGCATTGACGCAACCGTTACCCCTTTGGTTGAGCGTCGGTTGACCGGCGTTTCTGCGAAAATCTAATAGTTCAAAGGATTTTGATGCGCGCCGCCGTATTTTTCTTGTCGATCGTCTTTTTGGTTTTTTCCGGATCCGCTCAGGCTCAGAGCATCATTCCGCTTGCCCAGAAGGGCGGGCTGCACGCGGCATATGTGGTTCCAGTGGACACCTTCGACCGCGTGGATGTTCAGTTGATTGTTCTTTCGGGGTCGTATGACGACCCGGACCCGTCCGGCACAGCCCATCTGACCGAGCATCTCGCCGCGTTCTCGGCCGACGCCACCATTCTCAGAAAACCGCGTGAACGCGACATCTACGCCACCACGCACAATGTCGCGACCGTGTACACGAATTCCGGGCTGCCATCCGAGGCGGAGATGTTGTTGCGGCTTTCCCGGGCCGTTCTGGACACGCCATCCGTATCCAGGCAATTTGCAGAGAGCGAAGTCGCTATCGTCCAGCGGGAAACCTTGCTGCGTGAACGGCAATATCCGTTTCGCTGGCTCAGCCGAATGGCACTTCAAAACCTCTACGGTACTTTGCGCGGCCGGGCTGACAACACCGTCGAGGATCTGCCCAAGCTGAGCCTCGAGAAGGCCTATCAGTTTCACAAGGAACACTACGTGCCGTCCAACGTGACGTTGATCGTCTCCGGCAACATTGACCCAGCCCGGGCCGAAGAACTGGTGGCGCGGGTGTTTGGCGACACCGAACCATCTGTAGCTCCGAAAAAACCGTGGTTGAATCACAAGCCGGATCCCGAGAAACAGTCCGTCGTGCGCCTGCAGTCGGATCGGTTGCAACGCGACACCGTGCTGTTCGCAAAATTCGTGGAATTCGAAGACCGCTCCACGAGCATCGACATGCAAGGCGCGTTCTTCATCGCAAGCGGGATCCTGAACGAACGGATCGCCAAGGTCCTGCGCCACGAGGACACGCGGATACTCAACCATGGCGTCAACTGGTATTTTGCGAAGAATGCCGATGTTGAACTGGTGATCGACCTGCAACTCATGCCCGGCTTCAGCGTGGATGAAGCCAAGGATCTGCTGACCGAGACCTTGGCTGGCTTGCTGGACGAGCCGATCAGCAAATACGAAATTCATGAGCTCCGTCAAAAGGAGGTGGTCTGGTCCCAGAACATGGCCCGCCGTCCTTCGGCCTTTCTGTGGTTTCTGCAGAACGTCGCCGCGGACGGATTCCCGCCCATCAGCCCGTCGGTCTTTGCCGAAACACTGAGCAACACCACAGATCAGGAAGTTATCGATTTTGCGGAAAAAGTCTTGCAGCCCTCGGCGACATCTTTCGTTCTTGCAGAGAAAGCCGACTGACATGCGCGTTTTCAAGGGCCGGCTTCTCGCAGTTCTCTTTGCGGCGCTTACCTTGCTGCCGGGTGAGCGGGCACAGGCGGAACTGATTGCGACTGCAGGCGAAACGAAACTGGTCGAGCTCTCTTCGCTTGAGAACGGCACGTCCGCGCTGACCCTGGTTTGGACGATTGACCACCCGACGCTGGACCGCACTGCCGCCATGTCCGCCGCCATTGCGAGCGTGGTGACAGGTGGGACCTCGACCCGCTCATCCTACGAAGTCAGTTCGTTCCTGAAGCTGAAAGGTGTCGAACAGAAAATCGGCAGAAGCGGCAAGAACCTGACGCTCACCGTCTCGGCGCCAAGCGACGTCTTCCCGGAAGTCCTGGTGCACCTCGAGAACGTATTGCTCGAACCCCGATACACACCAAACTGGTACGCACGAGAGCTTGAGGCGTTTCGCCCAGTTATCTCGACCAGAACCAGACAGCCGTCGGACGTGTTGAACGAGATTACCAATTATGTGGAATTCGACCCTGCCGCCACGGACGAAGAAACCCTCGAGACCGACTTTCAGTTCGGGCGACCAGATCAGGTCGTCCTCAGGTCAAAGGACGAAGAGGTAATGCGCCGCAGCGTCAGATTGATCAATTCGCTGCCGGGCGCGCGGTTCCGGCTGGGGCGCGCCCTGAGCAAATGGGCCGAAGGGTGGACCGGCGCGAACGAGACGCCCTTTGCCCTGCCCAAAGGTATCGTGCATCTCGCCGACCCCGACGCATCCGAAATGTTGATCCTGTTTGCCAATGCAAAGACGTTTTCGAACGCACGGGACCAGCTTGGCTCGAACCTTCTTGTTGACTACATCGGCGCCAATCAAGGCTCGGAGATGTTTCGGGTTATCCGCCAGTCCAAGCGTGCATCCTACGATCCACGTTCGGACTTTGTGGTCGTGGGCAAGAACAAGGGCGTGATCGCGCTGAGCGCGACCGTCGAAGCCAGCGCATGGCCCGAGGTCCACGGCAAGATCATGGAAATCTATCAAGGCGTCCGCGACGGAGGCGTTGTCCCGGAAAGTCTGGAAATCCAGAAAGATCGGTTGGACCGCACCTACTATCACAGATTCTTCACAGACCCTGACTGGGGCGCGCGCCAGTTTCTGGACGAACATCCTGACGGCGTAGAAGGCGAAATCACCCTTCCACTGTTTGAGGCATTCCGGACAGTCTCGACCGAAGAGACGATTGAGAACGCCGATACGCTGTTGCCCCCGGTTGAGGAGTTCCTGGTGATCTTGATCGGAGGAGGTGTTTCCCCGTCGGCCGACATGCGGTCGGACGGGTACTGTGCCCTGCCCAAAGGCGCACCGATCAGGGATTGCCTTAACAAGCTGTCAAACGCGGAATACTGACTGTCCGCGGGCCATTGCTGCGGTGCTTCAAAGACCAGATGATCCCCGCGATACATCGTCTCGAGGGTACCGCGGGATTGACCCTTTGGGATTGTCTGTCGGTCACGTAAGCTTGGACTTGCCTGTCGCGCAGCAAGGAGAACGCAATGCGTGTTCTTGAAATACTACCTTTCGTTGGTCTGTGTTTGGTGTTGGTATCGCCACTTCCCGGAAGTGCGGCCCCAACGGCAGCAGAGTGCAATAGTGCGGGAGGAAAAACCGTCACGATCAAGGGAAAGACCGCTTGCGCTTTCGCGGGCGGAGCATGCCCAGAGGGGTGGCGCTCATACGATTCCTACCGAAAATGGCAGCCGAAAACCTGTGGTGGCGCGCAATGTACGGGGAAGACCAAGTGTACGACGAGCCGAGGCTGGTCCAAAACCGCACCAGAATGCAGATTTGAGAGAGGCAGAAACTCTCAGGGCGACTGCACCAAAAGAAGTGTATGCACGGCAAACAGGATCGCCAGGACTGCATGTACGAAGTAAGCGCGCCATCGCGATTGAGCGGTGAAACCGAACCCGAAATCCGACCAGCGCTGACTTGCTGGCGACCCCGGCAGGATTCGAACCTGCAACCTGCCCCTTAGGAGGGGGCTGCTCTATCCAGTTGAGCCACGGGGCCGCGCGGCGCCTTCTGTAGCTGGGTTTTTTCAGCTTGTCATGACCTTTGCACAACAGTTGAACAGATTGCCCTGTTCGCGCTAGCATCAGGGAAACAACAATGCAGGTATCCCCGGTGACAACAGAAACGAAACGCCCGCTTACCCTCCGTGATGTCTCAGAAGCGTCCGGTGTGTCGGAAATGACGGTCAGCCGGGTCCTGCGCAATCGGGGCGATGTGTCGGACGCGACCCGCACCCGGGTTCTGGCCGCCGCGAAAGAGCTGGGATACGTGCCCAACAAGATCGCTGGGGCACTGGCCTCAAGCCGGGTTAACCTGGTGGCTGTGATCATCCCGTCGCTGTCGAACATGGTCTTCCCCGAGGTGCTGACCGGCATCAACCAGGTGCTTGAGGATACCGAGCTGCAGCCCGTGGTCGGCGTCACCGACTATCTGCCGGAAAAAGAGGAAAAGGTCCTGTACGAGATGCTCTCGTGGCGTCCGTCGGGCGTGATCATCGCCGGGCTGGAACACACCGAGGCCGCGCGGGCCATGCTGGATTCGGCGGGCATTCCGGTGGTCGAGATCATGGATACGGACGGCAAGCCTGTGGACGCGATGGTGGGCATTTCGCATCGCCGGGCCGGGCGCGAGATGGCGCAGGCGATCCTGAAGGCCGGGTATCAGCATATCGGCTTCATGGGGACCAAGATGCCGCTGGACCACCGCGCGCGCAAACGGTTCGAGGGCTTCACCGAAGTTCTGGGCAAGCACGGGATCGAGATCGAGGACCGCGAGTTCTATTCCGGCGGTTCGGCCCTGGCCAAGGGGCGCGAGATGACCAAAGCCATGCTAGAACGCTCCCCGGAGTTGGATTTCCTGTATTATTCCAACGACATGATCGGCGCGGGCGGGCTGCTGTACCTGCTTGAGCAGGGCATCGACGTGCCCGGACAGATCGGCCTTGCGGGATTCAACAACGTCGAACTGCTGCAGGGTCTGCCGCGCAAGCTGGCCACCATGGACGCCTGCCGGCTTGAAATCGGTCGCAAGGCCGCGGAAATCATCGCCGCCCAACTGGCCGACCCGAATACCGAGATCGAAACACGCATAACCTTGACCCCCAAGATCAGCTATGGCGACACGCTCAAGCGGCGCTGAACGGGGCAAGCTGCAACAACTCGACAACCGAACCGCCCGTGCGTTGTTCATGGATCGCCATGCGCTGGCGGAACAGCCCGCAGGTCCGGCCAAAGGGCCCGATCTGCTGCATCTGATCCACCGGCTGGGTTTCGTGCAGCTCGACAGCATCAACACCGTGGCGCGCGCCCATGACATGATCCTGTTCTCGCGCCGCCCGTCCTATCGGCCGAACGACCTCAAACGCCTGTACGAGCGCGACCGCGGCCTGTTCGAACACTGGACCCACGACGCCGCCGTGATCCCGATGGCGTTCTATCCGCATTGGCACCTGCGCTTCCAGCGCGACGCCGAGATGCTGCGAGCTCGCTGGCGCAACTGGCGACGCGACGGGTTCGAGCAGCAGTTCGAAACCGTGCTGCGACACATCCGCGACCACGGCCCGGTGTGCTCGGCCGATGTGGGACAGGATGAGAAAAAGGGCTCGGGCGGCTGGTGGGACTGGCACCCCTCAAAAACGGCGCTGGAATACCTTTGGCGCTCGGGCGCGCTGACGGTGGTGGGGCGCCGAGGGTTTCAAAAGCAATACGACCTGACCGAGCGCGTGATCGATACCCATCTGTGCCCCGGCGTGATGGAGTGCGACCATCAGGCGACGGTGGACTGGCTGTGCAACGCGGCGCTCGACCGGCTGGGCTTTGCCACCTCGGGCGAACTGGCCGCCTTTTGGGACACTGTCACCGCTGCCGAGGCGAAAGAGTGGTGCAAACAGGCTCTGACACGGGGGGATGTGCAGGAAATCGAAGTGGAATGCGCTGATGATCGAATGCGCCGCGTGTTTGCGCGACCCGGCTTGGCGGACCAGGCTGCCGACCCTGCCCCCGCGCCGGGGCGTATCCGTGTGCTCAGCCCGTTCGACCCGATGCTGCGCGACCGCAACCGCGCCCAGCGCCTGTTCGGCTTCCACTATCGGATCGAGGTCTTCGTGCCCGAGGCCAAGCGGTCCTATGGCTACTACGTCTTTCCGCTGCTCGAAAAAGACCGTCTGATCGGACGGATCGACATGAAGGCCCATCGCGACGAAGGCACCTTGCGGGTCCGCGCCCTGTGGCCCGAGCGTGGGGTCAGATGGTCGGACGCCCGTACCCGGCGGCTCGAGGCCGAGTTGGACCGGGTGCGCCGTTTTGCCGGGCTGGATCGGGTCACTTTTGCCGCAGACTGGCTTCGCGCGCCGGTCTGAGTGGCTGAAAATCCTTTTTGGGGACTATTCCGCCGGCCCGAGGGCCAGGCGGATGGGGTCCAACCCGTCGATGCCGCCGGTCAGCTCGTCTCCGGCGACAACCGGGCCGACACCGGCGGGCGTTCCGGTCAGGATCAGGTCGCCGGGTCGCAGGTGATAGAACCGGGACAGGTGCATGACGATCTCGTCGATCTTCCAGATCAGTTCGGACAGGGTGGCGTCCTGCCGGACCTCACCGTTCACGCTCAGATGGATGCGGGTGTCATCGGCCGGCGCCCAATCGGCGGCGCGGGTCAACGGCGCGAAAACCGCGCCATTTTCCACATCCTTGCCCAGATCCCAAGGGCGCTGCTTGTTGCGCTCGCGGATCTGCAGGTCGCGCCGGGTCATGTCCAGAGCGCAGCAATAGCCGAACACGGCATCCCAAGCCTGCTGCGACGTCGCCTGAAACACCGGGCGACCGATGGCCAGGGCCAGTTCCATTTCGTGGTGATAATTCTCGGTGCCCGGCGGGTAAGGCACGGTCTGCCCGGTCAGAATGGCGTTCTGCGGGGACTTGGTGAAATAGAACGGCGCTTCACGGTCGACCTCATTTCCCATCTCGGCCGCATGGGCGGCATAGTTCCGACCCACGCAGAAGATGCGCCCCACCGGATAGGTTTTGGCCTCTCCAACCACTGGTATCTGCACCACGTCCGGCAGGGAAAACAGAGATTTGGCCATGTTGCATCCTTTCTTTCACATTGCCGCGCAGACTAAAGGAGACACACCGCCGTTCAACCCGGCAAACACGCCGATTATTGCCGGCCCGTCTGTACGTTTCGGCGCGAAGTTGCCAAGGCCGCGGACCCGGGCGCAAGCCAGTTTCATCCGCGCAGACTATCCGGCTTTAATCTAAGAAATCTTGGAACCGCCCTGTTTGAAAAACCGCACAGGCCGCGCATCATGAACGGACATATCGGGCAGATATTCGAAGGCAGCGCAACAGGCCCACGGGCCGCGTCACCTTTTTGCGACTTGGTTTCGCGGTCAGGTGCGCTAGATTTTCGCTCAGACGGTCGGCGCGCCCAGCCAACCAAGCGTGGTGCATCAGCGTGCCACCGTCACGAATACCAAGGAAATATTACGGTTTCGGAGAACCGCTGCTCTGGCCTCATCCCCCTGGGTGCTTGGGCTGCGCTGTCGGGGTGCAATTTGGGCACCTCACATTCTCCGATTCAGGGCCGGAGCCCTTCAACACAGGGATTCTTCGGCCCCGGGCCAGGCAAATAACTTCAGACACCGTCTGGCCACCCCGCCGGAGTCGACCCCTAGTTTCTCCGGCGGGGTTCTCCGATCCGCACAGTCGGTGCGATTTTCCTTATTAGAGCCCGAATTTGGACCGAACGGCCGCCACGGTCCCACCTCACAGCGCCATCGTCGTCCGGAATTTGATTGACCTGCCCGCCTGCATCGCCATCACTTGCCCGCGAAAGATGCGAAGGCGGAAGGCAAGGCAGATGAGATGGGATGAATTCTCGGAATGGGGCAAACGCATTTCCGAGTGGACGCAGCATTATCACCAAACCGTCGGCCAGCACCCGGTGCGCGCCCGGACCGAGCCCGGCGAGGTGCTGAACGCGCTTCCCGCGAAGGCGCCGGAGCAAGGCGAACCGATAGAAGGGATTTTTCAAGACTTCGAGCGGATCGTGATGCCCGGCATCACCCATTGGCAGCACCCGCGCTTCTTCGCCTATTTCAACTCGAACGCCTCGGCGCCGTCGGTGCTGGCCGAGTTTCTGGCCAGCGCGATCGCGCCGCAATGCATGCTGTGGCAGACCTCGCCCGCGGCGACCGAGATGGAAACCCGGATGATGGACTGGCTGCGGCAGGCGCTGGACCTGCCCGAAGGCTTTGCCGGTGTGATCCAGGATTCAGCCTCGTCGGCCACGCTGGCCGCCGTTCTGACCATGCGGGAAAAGGCGCTGAACTGGCAGGGCAACCGTCAGGGCCTGTTTGGGCAGACACCCTTGCGCGTCTATTGCTCGTCCGAGGTGCACACATCAATCGACCGCGCCATCTGGGTGGCCGGGATCGGGCAGGACAACCTAGTGCGCGTCCCGATCAAGGGTGATTGGCGCGGGATGGACCCCGCCGCGCTCGAGGCCGCGATCCGGGCCGATCTGGACGCCGGACTTCACCCCGCGGGGGTGATCATGTGCGTCGGCGGTACCGGGACCGGCGCGACCGATCCGGTGGATGAGTGTCTGAAAGTCGCGCAGAAATATGGGCTGTACACGCATGTGGATGCGGCCTGGGCCGGGTCGGCGATGATCTGCCCCGAATACCGCCACTATTGGCCGGGGATCGACCAGGCCGACAGCATCGTGTTCAACCCGCACAAATGGTTGGGGGTTCAGTTCGACTGCTGCGCGCATTTCCTGAAAAACCCCGACGATCTGGTGCAGACGTTGGCGATCAGCCCCGAATACCTCAAAACGCATGGCAAGGACGGGATTATCAACTACTCGGAATGGTCCGTGCCGCTGGGCCGCCGGTTCCGGGCGCTGAAACTGTGGTTCGTGATCCGCGCCTACGGGCTGGAAGGCTTGCGCGCGCGGCTGCGAAACCACGTCAACTGGTCCCACGACCTGCATGACCGGTTGGCGGCCGAGCCGGATTTCCGGATCGTCACCCCGCCCATGTGGTCCCTGTGGACCTTCCGATATGAGCCACCCGGCGCCGCGGATCTGGACGACCTGAACCTGCGGCTGGTCAACGCCATCAACGATGACGGGCGCATCTATCTGACCCAGACCCGAGTCGATGGCAACATCGTCATCCGCTTTCAGGCCGGCCAGTTCGAGACCACCGAGGAGGACGTCCGGATGGCCTTTGACGTGATCACCGAAATCGCCCGCACCTTGCCCACACCCCCGCAGGAGGACCGCTGATGCCCGCCCCCAAAAATCCGTTCAAAGAGGCTCTGATACAGGGCGAAATGCAGATCGGCTGCTGGATGAGCTTTGCTGAAGCCATCACCGCGGAAATCATGGGAACCGCCGGCTTTGACTGGCTGGTGATCGATGGCGAACATGCGCCGAATGACATCCGTTCGATCCGCGATCAGCTGATTGCGCTGGCCAACAGCCGCTCCCACGCGGTGGTGCGGCTGCCCATCGGCGAGACCTGGATGATCAAGACCGTGCTGGACGCCGGCGCCCAGACCATTCTGGTGCCGATGGTCGAAAGCGCGGATCAGGCGCGCGAGCTGGTTCGGGCCTGCCAGTACCCGCCCAAAGGTGTGCGGGGTGTCGGAGCCGCCGCAACACGGGCGACAATGTACGGCACGATCCCCGCTTACGTGGCCACGGCCGACCCCGAAATCTGTTTGCTGGTTCAGGTGGAAAACCTTGCGGGCATGGCCGCGCTGGACGACATCCTTCAGGTCGAGGGCGTGGATGGCGTTTTCATCGGCCCGGCCGACCTGTCCACCGACATGGGTTACAAAGGCGACAGCACGGTGCCAGAGGTCCGCACCGCCATCGCCGATGCTTTGAAGCGGATCCGGGCAGCGGGCAAGGCGCCCGGTATTCTGGGCACCAATGATGAAGCGGTTGAGGCGTATCGGGACATGGGCGCGCAGTTCCTGGCGGTCGGTATCGATGTCATGCTGCTGGCTCAGGCCGCCCGCGGGCTGGCCGCGAAATGGCGTCACTGAGGGCGGATCATCCCTGCATTGCGGCGGCGGCCTGCGCATAGCCGCCCGATGCACCATCGACGAAATGTACGTGATCGTCGCGCGTGGCGGCGGGCACGAAGCAGGTCATCATCGCCTCTTGCTGGGAATGGATGCCGTATCTGATTTTTCCGCGTCCGCGCGCATCCTCAAGGGTCCGGGCGATGCGCGACAGGGTCTCGTCGTCGCAATCCAGCGTCATCTTCAACCCGTCATCAAACTTGCGGTAATCCGCATTTCGGCTGACCATGTTCTTGTAGTGGCCCGGCTCGAACTCGCCCAGTCGCTTGCCCGATTTGAACAGCAGCCAGATCAGCAGGTTCTGCACAAGCAGCGCGGCCTTGCGCACGGTCAGATTGCGCCCAGCGCGCGAGACATGGGCATCCAGTGCAAGCCCCGGAGGTGGCCACTTGATCGGAGGGCCGCCGGCCGGCACGGGATGGCCCGCGCGCTCCAGAGCCTCGGAGGCGGACAGAACTGATTGCGCCAGATCAGCAAAGTCGCGTTCTGTCGCCTGCGCAGTGGGCTGGATGACAAGTGAAACGATCTGCCCATGCCGCGCAGGGCTGTTGGACCAGCGGCAGGACAGTCCCGTCAGGTCGGGCTGCGCGTCGGCCCCGGCGGGCGGAACCTTGTACCGGCCAGCTTTCATCTGCGCCTCGGCCCAGGCCAGTCCGCCACCCGTGAACATAGCGTAATCCACCCCCGAGGACGGCGAATAGCGCGCCACCCGCAAGTCGAGCCCCTCCGCGCGCAGGTCGGACACAGGAACTAAAGCCGCACGCAGCGCGATGCCGAACTCGGTTTCCGCCCAACTGCGCAGCGCAGCCAAGGTGTCGCGCGCCACGTCGGCATCCTCCTTCGGGATGGCAAATCCGGCGCCGTCGCCACCAAAAACATAGGGAAAAACCCGCCCGCTCAGCGCGTTGATCATGCCTGAGATCACCGCCGCGCCCACCATGTTCACCGTCTTGTAGCGTCCACGCGCGATTTCGCCGGTCGAGTCCACGATATCGGCGACGCCCACGATCCAGTCATCCGGGACCGGGGTGAATTGTTCCGGATCCGACAGGGCAAGAAAGTCGCGTGCAATGGGTACGCGGTCATAGAATCCGATATCGGCGGTCTTCATTGTCCCTCCCGTTTGCTTGCCGCAATGATAGCGTAGTGCGGGGGCGTTTCCCGATACTGCAACATATCACACGCGCTTGTGCATGGCATCGGGACGTGCCAAGCATCCCACCAAGGCGGACGGCAGGGAGACCGACATGCAGGCAGGTTTGGTGATCTTGTGTCTGGCCTATGTCCTCAGCCAGTTCTTCCGCGCGTTCCTTGCGGTTCTGACCGCCGATCTGGCGCGAGACATCGGCGCCACGCCCGAAGATCTGGCCTGGGCCTCGGGTCTGTGGTTTCTGGTCTTTGCGGCGATGCAGATCCCAGTGGGCTGGGCGTTGGACCGGGTTGGCCCGCGGCAGACGGCGGCGGTTCTGCTGCTGATCGGCGGCGCGGGTGGGGCCGCGGTGTTCGCGCTGGCCGCGACGCCCCTGCATGTGGCGGTGGCGATGGCGTTGATCGGGGTCGGGTGTTCGCCGGTTCTGATGGCCTCGTATTTCATCTTTGCCCGCGAATACCCGCCCGCGAAGTTCGCGACGCTGGCCGCGGTGATGCTGGGCGTGGGGTCGGTAGGCAACCTCGTCGCCTCGTACCCTACGGCGCTGGCGGTCGAGCTGATGGGCTGGCGCGCGACGCTGGCGGGGCTGGCGGCGATTTCGGGCGCCGTGGCCGTGGGCATCTGGGTGACGGTCAAAGACCCCGATCGGGTGGTGTCCGAGCAGAAAGGGTCGGTTCTGGACCTGCTGCGTGAGCCTGCTTTGTGGGCGATTTTGCCCTTGATGCTGGTGGCCTATGCGCCCTCGGCCGCTCTGCGGGGGCTGTGGGCCGGACCCTATCTGCTGGACGTGTTCGGACTGAGCGCCACCCAAATCGGGCAGGCCACGCTGGTCATGGGCGCCGCGATGATCGCGGGCACCTTTGCCTATGGCCCGCTGGACCGGCTGCTGAACACCCGCAAATGGGTGATCTTCGGCGGCAACGCGCTGGCGGTGCTGGCGCTGGGGCTGCTGGGGCTGTGGGCCGCCGAGGCCGTCTGGCTGTCGGTTCTACTGATGGCGCTGATCGGGTTTCTGGGGGCATCCTTCCCGGTGATCATGGCGCATGGGCGCGCCTTCATCCCGGCGCATCTGGTGGGGCGCGGCGTGACCCTGCTGAACCTGTTCGGGATCGGCGGCGTGGGGCTGGCGCAATTCGCCACCGGCCGCGTCCATGCGGCGACGGTGGACATGGGGCCAACCGCACCCTACACAGCGATATTCGCCTTCTTTGCCGTCACGCTGACGATCGGCTGCGTGATCTACCTGTTCAGCCGTGACAGCATGGAGTGAGACCCGCAGGAGCGCGCGCCGTGAACGACCCCGTTGTAATCGCCCCCAACCTGAAACGCCGCCTGTCCGGCGTGACCGCCACGATCGCGCGGCTGGTGCCGTTGCAGGCGCAGTGGATCGACATCGCCGCCACCGGCCCGGGCCTGCCTTCGGACATCCCGCACATCCCGTTGGCCCGCCTGCCCTTTCTGTCGCGCAAGACGCTGCGGGTCTGGCACGCCCGCCGCAACACCGAGATGCTGCTGGGCCTGATCCTGCGCGACCTTTTGCGGCTGCGGCTGAAACTGCTGTTCACCAGCGCCTCGCAGCGGGCGCATACGGGCTATACCAAGTGGCTGATCGGCAAGATGGACGCGGTGGTGGCCACCTCGCGCAAGACGGCCGGATACCTCGAGCGCGACGCGCAGGTGATCATGCACGGCATCAACCTGCAGGATTTCACGCCACCCGCCGACAAGGCGGGGCTGCGGACGCAAATGGGCCTGCCCGACGGGCTGCTGCTGGGCTGCTATGGCCGCATCCGCCACCAGAAAGGCACCGACGCCTTCGTCGATGCGATGATCGACCTGTGCGGGCAGGTCCCCGACGTACATGGCATCGTCATGGGCCGCGCGACCGAGAAACACAACGCTTTCCTGACCGAACTGAAGGACAAGGTGGCCCAAGCCGACCTTTCCGACCGCATCCTGTTCAAGCCCGAGGTCACCGTGGACAAGATCGCCCAATGGTACCAGGTGCTGGATCTGTTCATCGCCCCCCAACGCTGGGAGGGGTTCGGGCTGACGCCGCTGGAAGCGATGGCCTGCGGCGTGCCCGTGGTGGCCACCGATGTGGGCGCGTTTTCCGAGATCGTGACCGACCCGGCGCTGGGCCGGGTGGTGCCGCCCGGCGACATTCCGGCGCTGGCCGCAGCCGCGTCCGAGATGCTGGCGGACCGTGATTCCCTGGCCCGCGCAGGCCGGGCCGCCCGCGCCCATGTGGAACGGAATTTCGACATCAACGGCGAGGCGCAGGCACTCGTTGCGCTCTATCAGCAGCTGCTGAAGGCCTGAGTCGCCGCAAAACTGCGTCATTCGGTCAATTCCGCCGCGAAGGCCCTTTTTTATTTTCTGCAACGCGGCTATGAACGCGCGTCCTTAATTCAGGAGACTAGACATGGGCTATCGCGTCGTTGTCGTCGGCGCCACGGGTAACGTGGGCCGCGAAATGCTGAACATCCTGGCTGAACGCCAGTTCCCCGTGGACGAAATTGCCGTTCTGGCAAGCCGTCGTTCGCTGGGCACCGAAGTCAGCTTTGGCGACAAGACACTCAAGACCCAGGATCTGGACACTTTCGATTTCACCGGCTGGGACATGGCGCTGTTCGCAGTGGGGTCCGCCGCGACCAAGGATTACGCCCCCAAAGCGGCAGCGGCCGGCTGCGTGGTGATCGACAACTCGTCGCTCTATCGCTACGACCCCGAGATCCCGCTGATCGTGCCCGAGTGCAACCCGCAGGCGATCCACGACTACAAGAACAAAAACATCATCGCCAACCCCAACTGCTCGACCGCGCAGATGGTAGTGGCGCTGAAGCCGCTGCATGACCGCGCCAAGATCAAGCGCGTCGTGGTCTCGACCTATCAGTCGGTGTCGGGCGCCGGCAAAGAGGGTATGGATGAGCTTTGGGATCAGACCAAGGCCGTCTACAACCCGATCAACGAGGTTGCGCCGAAGAAATTCCAGAAGCAGATCGCCTTCAACGTCATTCCGCATATCGACGTCTTCATGGAGGACGGATCGACCAAGGAAGAGTGGAAGATGGTCGTCGAGACCAAGAAGATCGTCGACCCGTCGATCAAGGTCACCGCGACCTGTGTGCGGGTGCCGGTTTTTGTCGGACATTCGGAATCGGTGAACATCGAGTTCGAGGAATTCCTGGACGAGGACGAGGCCCGCGACATCCTGCGCGAAGCTCCGGGCGTGATGGTGATCGACAAGCGCGAGGCCGGTGGCTATGTCACGCCGGTTGAATGCGTCGGCGATTTCGCCACCTTCATCAGCCGGATCCGTCAGGACTCGACCGTGGAAAACGGCCTGAACCTGTGGTGTGTCTCGGACAACCTGCGCAAAGGCGCGGCCCTGAATGCAGTGCAAATCGCCGAGCTGCTGGGCCGCGAGGTCCTGAAGAAGGGCTGATAGCCGGACCAGACTGAAGCCTTAAAACCCCGCGGCATGGGCTGCGGGGTTTTTTCATTTTCGGCAATGCGAGAAGGAAGGCGCGCCAGGCATCACCACAGTTTCTGCCCAAGCAAAAGTAAATTCGCCAGGTGAATAGCTATTATTCACATAATCAATTTTTCATATTTCACAGCTGCTGGTATTTTTCCGCCCATTGAAGGTGCCTTCGTTTCAATCTCAGCCGAGGGGGAACGAGCCATGATTGACCAAACAGAACCTGACCTGTCGCAGGAACCGGGGTTCGACACCGCGCGATCCCACGTGCTCTGGAACCGCTGACTAGGCCGATGTTTTTCTGACCTTTAGTGCTCGACGCCGCACTGCCAGACAGTTCGGGCTAGGTTGGGCAGCATGGTTCGGATGCCCGCGTCAGAACACGCCTTTTTTCGGCAAACCCAGCTTTCAACGCCCCGTGCGGCTCATCGAATATTCAAAGGAGACCGTTATGACCAGATTGCCCATCTTTTTTCTGACCACCGCAGCAATATTTGCCGTTTTGGGCATGTTATGGGGTATCCAGATGTCCGCCAGCCATGATCACACGCTGTCTCCGGCACATGGCCACCTGAACCTGATCGGGTTCGTTGCGCTGGCAGTGTTCGGATTCTACTACGCTCTGACCCCCGAGGCGGCGCGCAGCGGTCTGGCGAAACTCCACTATGGGCTGTCCGTGGCAACGGTGCTGGTGCTCGTTCCCGGAATCGTGCTGGCAATCACCGAAAGGGGCGAAACCTTTGCCCAGATCGGATCGCTTCTGGCTGTTCTGACCATGGTCCTGTTCGTGTTCATCCTGCTGCGTCACGGTTTCGGAGCGACAGACGCGGACAACCGCAGGCCGGTGGCCGGCAACCCCAACCCAGCCGAATGAACAAGACCGCCCCGCCTGCGCGAGGCGGGGCTTCGCTTCACGGAACGACCGTTTATCCCGGGGTGTACCAGATCGGCGACGTATAGGCCCGTTCGGTCGTGATCATCGGAACATATTCCGGCATCTCGATCCCGAACCGTTTGGCCTCGTAGGCGGTCCAGCGGGGGGTCGGGATCTCGATCACACGGGCATAGTAGAACGCAGACAGGTTGGGGTCGAAATCCGGATCCTGCCACGTGGTGATCAACTCACTTGCCCCAATCGTGTTGGTCCAGGTGGCGTTTTCGACATCGACGGTGTTGCCGACTTCGGGCAGCTTGCCGTCCTCGTCCAGCTGGCGATCGCCGGCCCAGACGACGTTGTAAACTTTCTCCTGCAAGGCCCCGTCAGCATCGACCCAGCCCTTGACGATCTGGATGCGATCCAGGTTGCCAGAAATCGGGTCCTTCAATGCAAAAACAAGGAAGTTCGGAGCCCGCCCATCGGGAGACGCCTGCAGGTTGCCCCCCATCGGTACGCCTTTTTTGTAGCCGGCATCCGCAGGAACACGGCTTGCCGCATCCTCATCGGTGAAGTCATAGCCGCCGAAAAACCGAACCCCCATACGCGACCCCGTGGTCGCGTAGGTCTCCCTGCGCTGCATCGCGTCAAAGATCGCCTCGCGGGTGTTTTCCGTCGCCCAGACCGCACCCAGTCCACCAGCGGCCTGTTTCCAGCCATAGATCGACAGCTCTGGATCGGGTGCTTCGATTACCAGGTGTTCCCAACGGTTCGGCCCGGGCTCGACACCGGAATGTTTGCCGAAAAAGTTGTCTTCCTGGGCCGTTGCCATACCGGTATGCGAATCCGTCGCGCCGACCATCCCGAACTTGAACGGGTTCACACCCAGCTCCTGTTCGATCTTGAGCCCGCGCTTCAACGCCTCGCGCGCGTATTCACCGGCCAGCATCTCGGGTTGCTTCAACTCGGTTCCGTTCAGATTGGCCGCGTCCCATGTGTCGAAATCTGCGAACTCGTCATCGGGGCTGAGGAACGGATGCGCCTCACCGTCGCCCTTGATCTGCGTCGGTTCGTACAGCGGCTCGAACCGGGCGCGCAGGCTTGCGATCTCCTGGGTCAGTGCGGATCCATCATAGGCGTTCAGAGAGAACATCCGCCCGTTCGACAGGTTGCCGTTATGCGCGATGGCCAGGACCTCGCCACCTGTCCGTTCCTCGTATTCGGCCAGAAAGGCCCACAGGTCTTCGGGGTTCTTGCTGTCATATTGCGAGAACGGGCGGGTCTGGTTGGCCCGGTCGCGCCCATCGCGGAACAACACGTTCCGGTGCAGGTTGTTGGCGCCCTCGGTGGTGTATTCATAGCCGATGATGGCTGAAAAGACTCCCGGCTCGTTGAAGCTGTCGGCAAGGGCCGTGTACGCCTCCCACGCATGCTTGATGGCCTTCGGGTTGTCGATGGGCGGGACGTCATCCGACAACGAGGCGACGATCTCCATTGCAGTGTCAAACGCAAGCTGGCTGTCACCCGCCGTCAGCGCCTCGTACCAGGCCTTGCCCTGGGGTGTCGCCAGAACCTCGGCGTCTCCGGCCAGCAGTTGCGGCATCAGCCCGTACATCTCGGCATGGTCCGAGACGACCAGCCAATCGAGCGGACGGGAGAGCTTGGCCCGAAGGCCGTGGGTTGTCGTGACCTCTTCGCCGCGGGCAAAGCGAAACGCCTGTTCCTGGGTCAGCCGGGTCATCGTGCCGGCGTCAACCGAAACCGAAGTATGCAGATGCGAGTCTCCCCACAGCGGCCGTTGGGGAAAATTCCGCCCCGCATAGGGAGAGAAATCATCAGGCGCCAATACGACGTCCGTGCTGTCCTGCTCGGTCTGGAACTCCTGCGCGGACACGGATGTGGCGGTCAGCGCGGCCAGACAGGCCAACGTCCAAAAGGGACGTTGTGAAACGATTGCGAAAGACTTGGTCATGAAATCCCTCCCAGGTGTGTCATTTCCATTCGGTTGGTTCCGGAAATGACGGCAGTCTATCACGAATTTGGATATACGAATAAAATTTACTATCGACACAACCCGGACCTCGCGCTGCAGTGGTTCAGCGCGCAGGCGGCAGACCAATGCAGGGCTGAGGAATCACTCTCCGTTCGAGTCTCTCTGGACCAGGTCGGCGTTCTGTTGAAACTGGCTGCAGGTACGGTCATTCGCAGGGACCGCCGCTGCGCCAGAGCCGGCTGGCCCACTAGGTTCGTCCCCGAACAGGAACCATCCACCGGTGCGGCACCCAAGTTCGCGCGAACCTTCTTTCGAGAGATGGCGACCATCTCGATAGTATGCCGTCGAGCCGTCGCTGGCGCGGCACATGCCGTCAGCATCGCAAAGTATCCGATCCAGCCAGACGACCTTGTGGCGGCCCTCGAGCTGGTGCAGCATCTCACCCACCTCAAGAAGCTCCGGCTGTATGTCGGCGAACGGATAGTCGCACAGATCCGGGTCAGAAGCGCTCGGCCCGCAGAACCTGGCAATCGGTGACGCTTACAACCCCGATATGGCGATCAAGTACGGGAAGGATCGCGCTCAGCAGCCCGTCCAAGCGGTCGGGGCGAATGATGCAGATGACCTGAACCATCCCGCTGGCGCGGCTGACCTGGCCAGAACGGCTCCATTCACCCGATCGTCCCGATCCGCCGAGCACCGGCAGGATCGTGAACCCGGTCACACCTTGATCGACCAGAGCATCCGTCAGACGGGATTTCACGATGGCTTCGATGGTGATCTCGACCCGTTTGGCATCATGTGTCTGCATCGTCTTATCCTCCGGTAACGGCCCGGGCGACCGAGACGTAGATCGGCAGGCCCAGCGCCAGGTTGAATGGGAACGTGACGCCCAAAGACAGGGTCAGATAGATGGACGGGTTCGCCTCGGGCACGGCCACGCGCATCGCCGCCGGAACCGCGATGTACGAGGCGGAGGCGCCCAACACCATCAGCAACACCGCTCCGCCGGTGGACAGACCCAACAGGAGCGCGGCCACCAACCCGGCACCGGCCCCGATCAGGGGCATCAGCACGCCAAAGCCAAGCAGACCCATCGTGATCAGCCCACGCCCGGCACGCAATCCGCGCCCGGCGACGATACCCATGTCCAGCAGGAACAGGCACAGAACCCCCTTGAACGGTGCGACCACGAAGCTGCTGATTTCGGCCAGACCGTCCTCGCCCGTGATCCAGCCGATTGCAAACGACCCGACCAGCAGAACGATCGAACCATTGAGGGCAATCTCGCGCCAGAGATCCGAGTCCATCCGGCGGGCTCCGCCGCCGCGGGAGATCAGCCACAGAGCGGACAGGATCGCCGGCGCTTCCATCGCCGCCGCAACAGCCACCATGTAGCCCTCGTACATCAGGCCCTGACTTTCCAGCACCGACGTACCGGCCACGAATGTGACGATCGAGATTGAGCCGTAATGCGCTGCAACCGCGCCGGCGTTGACATGGTCCAGGTTGGTCAGCACACGCAAAAGTCCAAACGCCACAAGCGGCAGCAGTGCGGACAGAATGACACCTGCAATGAGGGATAAGCCAAGCGTGGCGTCGATCCCGTGTGCGGCAACACTGACGCCACCCTTGAAGCCGATCGCAAACAGCAGATAGATCGACATCGCCTTGGCGATGGCCTCGGGAATGGTCAGGTCCGATCGGGCCAATGCCGCTGACAGACCAAGCACAAAACTGAGAATGATCGGCGAGACCAGATTGTCGGCCGCCAGAGACAACAGGTTTTCCATACAGTCACCGCACCCTAATTGAACTAGCGTTCAATTAGGGTGCGTTTCTCCGATTTAAAGACTAAACCGGCAGGAATTTTTTTCCTGACGGGTCATAATACTCCAGACCACCTTCGCCGATATCGGTCCACAAGCCGTGCAGCGATATCGAGCCGTTCTGTACGGCCTCGGCCACGAACGGGAAGGTCATTAGGTTTTCGAGCGACGCGACAACCGCCTGACGCTCGAACTGGCGCGCCTGTTCCGCGGGATCTTCGACATCGGAGACCAGATCGAATTTCGGTTTGAGGATGTCCATCCAGCGTCCGACAAAACTCTCTTTGGCTTCCAGTTGCGGCGCATCGCCCTTGCACATGTCGATACAGCCCTGCACCCCGCCGCATTGCGAATGTCCTAGCACGATCAGATGCGCCACTTTCAATGCCGTCACCGCATATTCGATGGTTGCGCTGGTACCGTGGCGCTCGCCATCCGGTTCGTAGGGCGGCACCAGGTTGGCAATATTGCGGTGGATAAAAAACTCGCCCTGGTCGGCCCCGAAAATCGAGGTGACATGGACCCGGCTGTCACAGCAGGAAATCACCATCGCACGCGGACGCTGCCCCTCGGTCGCCAGCCGGCGGTACCAGGCCTGGTTCTCGGAATAGGACGTGGCTTTCCAACCGTGGTACCGTTTGACCAGATAGCTCGGCAGAGGTTTGGCGTGGTGCATCGCGTTTTCCCAAATTTGCGGTTCGACCGCCGATCTAACGCAAGTTCGAGCAAAATTCGAGACATTATCCCGATTGGCCGAAAGGAATTGCAAAGGTCTTTTGTGACAGGTTCGCAGATGCCGTGGGGGCAGAAAGATTGGGGTGAATGAGGTGGACAAGATCGTCACGCTTGAACAGAAGGAGTCCGTGCGCCTGGATCCGGACCGGTTGAACGGGCTGTATCGGCAATTGGGTGACACGAACGCGGTCGACGTTCTGTGCCGAACGGTCGAGGAACTGGCAGTACGCCTGTCGAATTGTGAACGGCTCTGGCGTCAACGCGACTGGGCGGGGCTGCGCAAATGCGCCAAGTCTCTGGTCGCAATATCCGAACAGGTCGGCATGACGGCGCTGGCCCGGGTCGCCGGCGACGTGGCCCGGACGGTAGATGCCGGCGATGCAGTGGCGACCGGAGCCACGCTCAGCCGACTGATCCGGGTGGGCGAGCGGTCGCTGACCGCCGTCTGGGATCAACAGGATCTTTCGATATGACGGGTTGCGGGCGAACAACAGGCGGCTAGTGTAGGCGGCACCAGAACAGTCCGAGGCGCCCATGTCCCTGTCTTTTGCACCTTCCGATGCTCCTGCCATTGATCTGCATGTTCTTGCGCAGGACGGACTCGAGCCATGGCTGAAGTCTCAGCCCGATCAGACACAGGCCTGGGTGGCCGCAAACGGATTCACCGGCGCAATCGGGCAGGTTCTGCTGGTTCCCGGACCGACGGGCGCGCCGCAATTCGCGCTGGCAGGCTATGGAACCGACACCCGACGCGCTCGGGTACGCTTTCCGCTTGCCGCCGCCGCCGAGGTTCTGCCCGACGGCACTTACCGGATTGCGTCCGGTTTGCCGGCTGACAGAGCCGAAATCGAAGCCCTGGGCTGGTTGCTGACCGGGTACAGTTTCGACCGATATGCCGAACAGTCCGGCGCGAAGGCCCGATTGGTCGCGCCTGACGGTGTGAATGCTCCGCGGGTTGAGATCATGGCCAATGCCGAAGCACTCACCCGTGACCTGGTCAACACTCCAACGGCCGACATGGGACCTCAGGCCCTGCAAGACGCCGTTGAAACGCTGGCGCAGGAGTACGGGGCTCGTTGTGCCGTCACCATTGGCGACACCTTGTTGGAACAGAACTTTCCCATGATCCACGCGGTAGGTCGGGCCGCTGAACAGGCTCCGCGCCTGATCGAGATGACCTGGGGCACAAGCGGTCCGAAGCTGACCTTGGTCGGCAAGGGCGTCTGCTTTGACACCGGCGGACTGAACCTGAAGCCGGGTGCCTCGATGGGGTTGATGAAAAAGGACATGGGCGGCGCGGCGAACGTGCTGGGACTGGCGCGCATGATCATGGCGCTGGATCTGCCGCTGCAGTTGCGCGTGCTGATCCCGGCGGTGGAAAACGCGGTGGCGGGCAACGCGTTCCGGCCGGGCGACATCCTGACCTCACGCAAGGGCCTGACGGTCGAGATCAACAACACCGATGCCGAGGGGCGGCTGGTTCTGGCCGACGCGCTGGCGCTGGCGGATGAGGGCGCGCCGGATCTGGTGGTCTCGATGGCGACGCTGACCGGCGCGGCGCGGGTGGCGGTGGGGGCGGATCTGGCCCCGTTCTACACCGATGACGATGCCGCCGCGCAGGCCCTGGCGCAGGCCGCTGTTCAGGCGGCTGACCCGGTCTGGCGGATGCCGTTCCACACGCCCTATGAGACGCTGATCGAGCCGGGCATCGCCGATCTCGACAACGCGCCGGCGGGCGGGTTCGCGGGGTCGATCACCGCGGCGTTGTTCCTGCGGCGGTTCGTGAAAAACAGCCGGTACATGCATTTCGACATCTACTCTTGGCAAAAGGCCAAAGAGCCCGGCCGCAGCAAGGGCGGGTTGGGGCAAGGGCCGCGCGCACTGCTGGCCGCCCTGCCCGGGATGTTGGGCCTGTGAACCGCGCGCGCGTCATCCGCTCCGTCGTGGACCTGTTGCGCAGTCCGAAGGGCCCGCGCGACCGTCAGCTGCTGTATGGCGACGGCCTTGACGTCACCGAACAGTCTGGCGGCTGGTGCCGGGTGGTTTCCGACAAGGATGGGTATCAAGGCTGGCTGCGCGCGGACCAGTTGGGCCCTGACGCCCCGGCCACGCATTGGATCTGGGCCCCGGCGACCCATGCCTATGCGCAACCCGACATCAAAAGCCCCGACCGGGTCAGCCTGAGCTTTGGCAGCCGGATCGTGGTGCTGTCGCAGCAGGACCGCTTTGTCGAGACCGAGCTTGGGTTCATCCCCGCAGTGCATGTCAAACCGGTCGGAACCCTGCTGAACGACCCGGTCGCGGTGGCCGAACTGTTTCTGTGCACACCCTATCTTTGGGGTGGAAACAGCCGGTGGGGGCTGGATTGTTCAGGCCTGATTCAGGCCGGGCTGCTGGCCTGCGGCGTGGCCTGCCCCGGCGACAGCAGCGACCAGGAACGAGAGCTTGGCACGGCACTGCCCGAAGGCACCCCGGCGCAGCGCGGCGATCTGTTGTTCTGGAAGGGCCATGTGGCCTGGGTGTCCGGCGACAACATGCTGCTGCATGCCAATGCCCATCACATGGCGGTGGTCTTCGAACCGATGGATCAGGCCATTGCCCGGATCGAGACCCAGGGTGACGGGCCGGTCACGGCGCACAAACGGCTCTAATCCGGGTCGACCGAGCGGATCAGCTTGCGTTCCAGCACCCGCAGAACGGCGCGCAGGTCGTGCCCGCGTTTCAGGATGCGCCCGTCCATGCCCATCACTGAATACATCCCCTGCTTTGAACGCAGCCGGGGGTGTTTTTCAACACGATAGATCGGGTGCTCGGCGGTACGCCGGAAGATCGAGAATATGGCAACGTCGCGCAGATTTGATATTCCGTAGTCACGCCATTCTCCGGCGGCGACCATCCGTCCATAGACGGAGAGAATCTGTGACATCTCTTGCCGATTGAAGGCCACCGGCATCTGGACCGGACTTGCAGGGTTCCGGCTGGGAGGCTGCATGTTCATGACTTAAGCCTTGCCGGAAAATGCGATCAGATCAAGCCTGTCACGACATGGTGTGGTATTTTTGAACCGCCCGTCAGGGCCGGCGCCCGACCTGGCGGCAGATCAGGATCACCGGCAACAGCCCAACGGCCAGGATCACCAGCGACGGAACGGCCGCGCCCTCCAACCGTTCGTCCGAGGCCAGCCGATAGGCCTGAACCGCCAGCGTGTCAAAATTGAACGGCCGCATGATCAGCGTGGCCGGCAGTTCCTTCATCACATCCACGAACACGATCAGCAGCGCCGTCAGCAGCGAGGGTGTGAGGATCGGCAGATGCACCCGCCGCAACGTGCCCAATGGCGTCTGCCCCAGTGAACGGGCAGCGGCATCCATGTTGGCATGCACCGTGCTCTGACCGCTTTCATAGGCACTCAGCGCGGCCGCCAAAAAGCGCACCATGTAGGCCGCCACCAACAGCCAGATCGAGCCGGTGACCAGCAACCCGGTCGACACGCCCAAGGTCTGCCGCATCCAGGCGTCCAGCGCATTGTCGAACCCGGCAAAGGGCACGATCAGCCCGACCGCGATCACGCCGCCTGGCACGGCATAGCCCAACCGCGCCACATAAGCCGCCATGGCCGAACCGCGCCCGGGTCTCAGCCGTTGGAAGAAACCGACGCAGACCGCGGCGCAGACGGTGATCACCGCTGCTGTTCCTGCCAGCGTCAGAGAGTTCCGAATGAACCCCAGATAGCGGGTCGAAAGCAGGTTCTGCTCGGACTCCAATCCCATCTGAGTCAGCACGATCACCGGAAGCAGAAAGCCGAACAAAACCGGAATGGCGCACAAAACCCATGCCGCCACAGCCTGCCAACCGCTCAGCTGTGCAGCGGGCAATGCCGCGTGGCGTTTGCCGGGTTGGTAGTATTTGGCCTTGCCCCGTTGGGTGCGCTCGGTCACGGCCATAACCAGCGCAAAGGCCAGAAGGCACAGCGCCAACTGCGCCGCCGCCGCGCGGTCGGCCATCGAAAACCAGCTGGTGTAGATGCCGGTGGCAAAGGTCCGAACCCCGAAATAGGCGACGGTGCCGAAATCGGCGATGGTCTCCATCACCGCCAGCAGAACACCGCCGGCAATCGCGGGCCGCGCCATCGGCAGCGATACCCGCCAAAAGGCCGACCATGGGCTGCTGCCCAGCGCCCGCGCCGCCAGAAAGGCGGTGGCACTTTGCTGCAGAAAGGCGGCGCGGGCCAACAGATAGACGTAGGGGTACAGCACCAGGATCAGCATCACCGCCGCGCCCTCGGTCGAGCGGATTTCGGGGAACCAATAGTCACGCGGGCCCCAGCCGGTCACCTGGCGCAGCGTGGTCTGAACGATGCCGGGATGATCGAGGATGAAGGTATAGGCATAGGCCAGCACATAGGCCGGAAAGGCCAGCGGCAGCACCAATGCCACCTCGAACAGGCGTACGCCAGGAAAACGGGTCATGGTGACCAGCCACGCGGCTCCGACCCCGATGGCGAAAGTTCCCACCGAAACCAATGAGACCAGGATCAGCGTGGTGGCCGCATAGCCGGGCAGGACCGTGTCCAGCAGATGCCGGATCGTATCAGTGCCGCCGGTGACGGCCGCCAGCACCACGGCGACCATCGGCAACAGGCAGGCCGCGGCCACCAGATAGGCCAGGGCCCCAACGAACCGGGTGCCCAAGGCCCCGCGGTTGCGCGATCCATGTTCTGAGAATTCGATCTGGGCCATGGCCTCGGGTCGGCAAAGGTTGCGGTTCCCCTTTAATCGACCAAAAAACTCGGAAACACCAGTGGTCAGGCACAGGATTCTGCGGCGCATTTGGCCGCAGAACCCCGGGCCGGATCAGTCGTAGACGCGCTGATCCTCGATCACCAGCCCGTCCTTGGGCAGCGAACCGGGCGGCACCACCTGAACCGTGCCCTTCAGCTTCAGGACCTCGACCACGGACTTGGCATAGGTGCCATCATCGCCGCCGGGGCTTTCGATCTGCACGGTCATCGTGTCCATCTCGCCCTGCCGGGCAGCGATGACGCGGGCCTTGACGATCTCGTCATGCTTGGCGACCAGCGCGGCCACCTGTTCGGGGCGCACGAACATGCCCTTGATCTTGGTGGTCTGGTCGGCGCGCCCCATCCAGCCCTTGATGCGCAGGTTGGTGCGGCCGCAGGGCGACTGCCCGGGCAGCACCGCCGACAGATCACCGGTGGCAAAGCGGATCAGCGGGTAGTCGGGGTTGAGGGAGGTCACCACGACCTCGCCGACCTCGCCTTCCGCCACCGGTGTTCCGGTGCCGGGGGTCACGATTTCCACGATGACATGCTCGTCGATGATCATGCCCTCCATCGCGGCGCTTTCATAGGCGATGTTGCCCAGATCGGCCGTGGCGTAGCATTGCAGGCAGGAAATGCCCCGATCGACATAGGCCTGGCGCAAGCTGGGGAACAATGCCCCGCCGCCCACGACCGCCTTCGAGAAGTTCAGAGCGACGCCCATCTCGTCGGCCTTGTCCAGGATCACCTTCAGGTAATCGGGCGTGCCGGCATAGGCGGTGCAGCCCACGTCGCGCGCGGCGGTGACCTGAAGTTCGGTCTGGCCGGTGCCCGCGGGCAGCACGGCGGCGCCCACGGCACGCGCGCCGTTTTCAAAGATCATGCCCGCGGGTGTCAGGTGATAGCCAAAACAGTTCTGCACGATATCGCCCAGGCCCACGCCCGCCGCATGCAGGAACCGGCCCATGCGCCACCAGTCGTGATCGACTCCGCCGGGTTCATAGATCGGCCCGGGCGACTGGAACACGTGGGCAAAGCCATGGGCGGGTTTGACGGTAAATCCGCCAAAGGGCGGGTGCTGACCCTGCGCCTTGGTCAGGTCGGACTTGCGCAGAACCGGCAGCCTGGGCAGATCCGCGATGGTCTGGACCGTATCCAGATCGACATCGGCGAAATGGGCCGCGAACCCGGGCGCGGATTTCGCCCGCGCCAGCTGTTCGCGCAGACCGGCCGATTGCTCGGCGGCGCGCTGATCGGCCGAACGGGTTTCCAGAGCATCGTAGAATGTCATCGCCAGATCCTCCATCCGCTCACAGCCACCTTTTGCGGCGACGATAGGACCGCACGTCGCGGAAGCTCTTGCGGCCTTCGTCGGACATGCCGAGGTAGAATTCCTTGACGTCCGGGTTCTCGCGCAGTTCGGCGGCGGGGCCGTCCATCACCACGCGCCCAGATTCCAGAATATATCCGTAATGGGCAAAGCGCAGCGCCACGTTGGTGTTCTGTTCGGCCAGCAGGAAGGACACACCTTCCTGTTCGTTCAGGTCCTTCACGATGGTGAAGATCTCCTCGACCAGCTGCGGCGCAAGGCCCATCGAGGGCTCGTCCAGCAGGATCGTCTCGGGGCGGCTCATCAGCGCGCGGCCCATGGCGACCATCTGCTGTTCCCCGCCCGAGGTATAGCCCGCCTGGCTGCGGCGCCGCTCTTTCAGACGGGGGAAATAGTTGTAGACCAGTTCAAGATCCTGCTGGATGGCGGCCTTGCCGTCCTTGCGGGTATAGGCCCCGGTCAGCAGGTTTTCCTCGACAGTCAGATGTTCGAAACAGTGGCGGCCCTCCATCACCTGGATGACGCCCTTCTGCACCAGATCGGCCGGATCGCTCTCGTGCACGTTCTGGCCGCGATACTTGATCGAGCCCTTGGTGACCTCGCCGCGTTCGGAATGCAGCAGGTTCGACACCGCCTTGAGCGTCGTCGTCTTGCCGGCCCCGTTGCCGCCCAGCAGCGCGGTGATCCCGCCCTTGGGCACGGTCAGGCTGACGCCTTTCAGCACGAGGATCACATGGTTGTAGATCACCTCGATATTGTTGACCTCAAGCAGGGTTTCCGCCTGCACGTCAGTGGTTTGTGCCGCATCCAGCATCAGCGCGTGTCCTCATGCCTGCCCCGTTCGGGGCTTGTCCGGTTCGGGGCGGCGGTCAGCCGCCGCCCCGGTGTTCGTGCCGCTTAGTTGCAGCCCTGTTCGATGTTGTTCTCAGCCGCGTATGCGCTCGAGTCTTCCTCGATCAGCGGGCCGATCACGTCCGTATCGGTAGCCTTGAACTCCGAAATCAGAGTCCAGGTCTTGCTGTCTGCATCCCACTGGGTCACGCCCACAAGGGCATCCCCGCCGTGGTTTTCACAGCTGACCGAGAAGGTCGGACCAAAGTTCGGCAGGCCCAGTTCGGCCATCTTCGCTTCGGTCATCTCAAGTGCTTCCATACCGTCGCGCATGTCGCCCGAGGTGATGTCAGCCTTGCCCGAGATTTCCTGTGCCTTCTTGGCGGCTTCGGCTGCCAGCATCGCAGCATAGAGGCCACGGTTGTACAGGACCGTACCGACCTGATCGCCGGCGCCGGCGGCCTTGCCAGCGTCGATGACGTATTTCTGCAGGTCGTCATACAGCGGATAGTCCGAGCCGACGTTGTGGAAGGTCAGCGCCTTGTAGCCATTCGCGGCCGCACCGGCGGGCATCACGTCATGTTCAGCGCCCGACCACCAGATACCGATGAAGTTCTCCATCGGGAACCGGATGTTCGCGGCTTCCTGGATGGCCACCTGGTTCATAACGCCCCAGCCCCACATCAGGACATAATCGGGACGATCGCGGCGGATCTGCAGCCACTGCGATTTCTGCTCCTGGCCAGGGTGATCAACCGGCAGGGCCACCAGCTCGAAGCCATGCTTCTTGGACAGCTCTTCCAGCGTGCGGATCGGCTCCTTGCCATAGGCCGAGTTGTGATAGACCAGCGCGATCTTCTTGCCGCTCAGATCACCGCCGTTTTCCTCGAGCAGATAGTTGATCGCACCCGAGGCACCGTCCCAGTAGTTGGCCGGGTAGTTGAACGTGTGGCTGAACACCTTGCCGTTCTTGGCCGAGGTGCGGCCATATCCCATGGTGTGCATCGGGATGTCGTCAGCGGTGGTTTTCGGGATCAGCTGATAGGTGATGCCGGTCGACAGCGGCTGATACACAAGCGCACCTTCGCCTTTGGTCGATTCATAGCATTCGACACCCTTTTCGGTGTTGTAGCCGGTTTCGCACTCGATGACTTTGGCCGGAACACCACCGATGCCGCCGTCCCGCTCGTTGAGCAGAGTGAAATAGTCCGCGTAGCCATCCGCGAAGGGGATGCCGCCCGCGGCGTAAGGCCCGGTGCGGTAGCTGAGCGACGGGAACACGAGGTCGGCCATTGCCGGACCTGCGGCCATCAGCGCACCCAGCGCCATTGTTGCCAGTTTCTTGTTCATCGGGTGTCTCCTCCCTTGGTTTGTCCGATGTTGGTTCGGGCTTTGCGCCCCTTTCTTGATTGGGCCGGTCCCTAGTGCGGGAAAGGCCAGAGTCTCAGTTTCTCCTTGGCGACGCGCCACAGCTGCGCCAGACCGTGCGGTTCGAGGATCAGGAACAGGATGATCAGCCCGCCCACGATCACCAGCTGCAGATGCGCGACGATGTCGGTGGGCCAGCCCAGCATGTCCGCGCCCACGACCTTGAGCACCACCGGCAGCAGGACCAGGAAGGCCGCGCCGGCAAAGGATCCGAAGATCGAGCCCAGCCCGCCGATGATGACCATGAACAGCACCAGGAAGGATTTCTGGATGCCGAAGGCCTCGCCCACCTCGACCGCGCCCAGGTAGATGGCGAAGAACAGCGCGCCCGACACGCCCACGAAGAACGAGCTGACGGCAAAGGCGCTGAGCTTGGCGCGCAGCGGGTTCACACCGATGATTTCCGCTGCGATATCCATGTCGCGGATCGCCATCCAGGTGCGCCCGGTGGTGCCGCGGGTCAGGTTGCGGGCGATGATCGCGCAAGCGGTCAGGAAGATCAGGCAGAACAGATAGGTCGCCCAGGCCGGCGCGTTGGGGCCTGTGATGATGATGCCGAACACGTCACGTTCCGGCGCGTTGATCTGCCCCGAGGCCGAATAGTTGTAGAACCACGGCACCCGGTTGAACAGCCACACCAGGAAGAACTGCGCCGCCAGCGTGGCCACCGCCAGATAGAACCCCTTGATCCGCAGGCTGGGCAGGCCGAACAGCACGCCCACGATGGCGGTGATGCCGCCGGCCAGGATCACATGGATGAACATCGACACGTCGGGAAAGGCGGTCATCAGCTTGTAGCAGGCATAGGCGCCCACGGCCATGAACCCCCCGGTGCCCAAGGAAACCTGCCCGCAATAGCCAACAAGGATGTTCAGCCCGATCGCCGCGATCGCATAGATCAGGAAGGGCAGCAGCAGCGCGTTGGCCCAGTAGTCGTTGATGATGAACGGGATGATCCCGAACGCCACCGCCAGCACCACATAGTAGCGATACCGGTCGAACTTGATCGGGAAAGTCTGGTTGTCGTCCCTGTAGGAGGTCTTGAAGTCTCCGGCCTCACGATAGAACATGTCTTACTTTCCCCATTGTTCCTGCGCCCGGTTGCGGGCTTCGGCGTCCAGTTGGTTGGACCGTTTGGCATATCCGCTCGCCTCTGAGGCGCGCACCAGTTTCATGTAGGCCAGAACACCCATCACCAGCCCGGCAAAGGCCAAAAGCGCGGCCACGGTCAGCTGATTGGCGGTCAGATCGTTCGAGGTCAGGGCGATGTACCCAAAGGCCCAGAACCCCGCCCACGCGATCACGTTGATGATGGCGATCAGCTTGGTCATGGCCTACACCCTCTCGATGATCTTCTCGCCGAACAGGCCCTGCGGCCGGAACACAAGGAAGATCAGCGCCAGCACATAGGCGAACCAGTTCTCGGTCGCGCCGCCCACCAGCGGGCCCACGGCGAACTCGAACAGCTTCTCGCCCACGCCGATGATCAGCCCGCCGACGATGGCGCCGGGGATCGAGGTGAACCCACCCAGCATCAGAACCGGCAACGCCTTGAGCGCGATCAGCGACAGCGAGAACTGCACGCCCGACTTGGTGCCCCACATGATGCCCGCGACCAGCGCCACGAACCCGGCCACCGACCAGACCATGATCCAGATGAAATTCAGCGAGATGCCCACCGACAGCGCGGCCTGGTGGTCGTCGGCCACGGCCCGCATGGCGCGGCCCTGCTTGGTGTACTGGCTGAACGCGACCAGTGCCGCCACCAGAAGCGCCGCGATGACCGTGGCCACGATGTCCAGATTGTCAATGAAGAAGCCGTAGCCGAAGATGTTGTAGGTGGTCTCGTCGATCCACAGGTTGATGCCCTGCGGAAGACCCACGTCCAGCGTCTTGATCTCGGATCCCCACATCAGGTCGGCCACGCCTTCCAGGAAATAGGCCAGGCCGATCGTGGCCATGAACAGGATGATCGGCTCCTGCCCCACAAGGTGGCGCATGACAAAGCGCTGCACCGCCCAGGCCAGCAGGACCATCACGCCCATCGTCAACAGAATCGCCAGCAGCGCGGGCACGTTCCAGCCGAAGTAATGAATATGCGTGCCGAAGATCGCGTTGATCAGATGCGAGAACGGAACTTGACCGTTCATGATCCCCACCAGCGTCATCGCGGCGAACAGGGCCATAACCCCCTGGGCATAATTGAAGATCCCCGACGCCTTGTAGATCAGCACAAAGCCCAGCGCGACCAGCGCATACAGCACCCCGGCCATGAGGCCGTTCAGAAAGACCTCCATCGCGAAAATCAACTGATCAGGCATCTGCGCCTCCCCTCAATTCTGTGCGGTGCTCAGTCATGGCTGACCCCCAGATAGGCGTCGATGACTTCCTGGTTGTTGCGCACCTCGTCGGGCGTGCCGTCCCCGATCTTCTTGCCGTAATCCATCACGACCACGCGGTCGCTCAGGTCCATCACCACACCCATGTCATGCTCGATCAGGGCAATGGTCGTGCCGAACTCGTCGTTCACGTCCAGGATGAATCGGCTCATGTCCTCTTTTTCTTCGACGTTCATGCCCGCCATCGGCTCGTCCAGCAGCAGCAGCTTGGGTTCGGCGGCCAGCGCGCGGGCCAGTTCGACGCGCTTCTTCAGGCCATAGGGCAGGCGCGCTACCGGCGTCTTGCGGATGTGCTGGATTTCCAGAAAGTCGATGATCTTTTCCACCGCCTCGCGGTTTTCCACCTCTTCCGCCTCGGCCTTGCCGCGCCAGATTGCCTGCTGCAGAATGTTTGTCCTCATGAAGTTCAGGCGGCCGGTCATCACGTTGTCCAGAACGCTCATGCCTTCGAACAGGGCGATGTTCTGAAAGGTCCGGGCGATGCCCTGTCGGGCCACCTCATAGGGTTTCATCTGCGGGCGTTTCGCCCCGTGGAACCAGACCTCGCCCTCCTGCGGGATGTAGAAGCCGGAAATCACGTTCAGCATCGAGGACTTGCCCGCGCCGTTCGGACCGATGATCGCGCGGATCTCGCCCTGGCGGATGTCGAACGAGATGTCCTTGATCGCCACCACGCCGCCGAACCGCAGGGTGATGTTCTTCATCTCCATCACCACGCCGCCGATCTTGCGGCCATCCTCGGTGACATATCCGTCGTCGGATGCATCCAGCATCGTCTACTCCTCAAACTGCGGGTGAACGGGACGGCGGGCGGGGCGATGGCCGCAGGCCGAGCGGGGCACGACCGGCCTCATTCCGCGGCCACCTTCTGATGCGACACCGGCACGACCGGCACGTCGACGATCTGCAGCGTGGCGCTGATCGATCCCTTGCGCCCGTCCTCATAGGTCACCTCGGTCGTGGTCGAGACCGTCTCGGACCCGTCATAAAGCGCGGCGATGATGTCGGCGTATTTGTCCTCGACGAACTTGCGGCGCACCTTTCGGGTGCGGGTGATCTCGCCATCGTCGGGATCCAGTTCCTTGTGCAGCACCACGAACCGGTGCACCTGGCAGCCCGACAGCATCTCGTCGGCGGCAACCGATTTGTTGACCTCTTCCACATGGCTGCGGATCGTCTCGAGCACCCGCGGATGGCCCGCCAGTTCCTGGTACGAGGCATAGGCGATGTTGTTGCGCTCGGCCCAGTTGCCCACCGCCGTCAGGTCGATGTTGATGAAGGCCACGCAGCGGTCACGCCCATTGCCGAACAGCACCGCCTCCAGGATGTCGGGATAAAACTTCAGCTTGTTCTCGACATATTTCGGCGCAAACATCGAGCCGTCGGCCATCTTGCCCACGTCCTTGGCGCGGTCGATGATCCGCAGGTGGCCGCTGCTTTCCTCGATGAAGCCCGCGTCGCCCGTGGCCACCCAGCCTTCGGGGTCCTTGGTCGAGGCAGTGGATTCGGGGTTCTTGAAGTATTCGACGAACACGCCGGGCGAGCGATAGAAAATCTCGCCATTCTCAGCGATCTTCAGCTCAACATCGGGCGCAGGCACACCGACGGTGTCGGCGCGCACCTCGCCGTCGGGCTGGACGGTGATGAACACCGTCGCCTCGGTCTGACCATAAAGCTGCTTCAGGTTGATCCCCAGCGAGCGGTAGAAATCGAAAATTTCGGGCCCGATCGCCTCGCCCGCGGTGTATCCGACACGGAAACGGCCATAGCCCAGCGTGTCTTTGAGCGGTCCGTAAACCAGCACATTTCCGATCGCGTATTTCAGGCGATCCATTGGTCCGACCGGGTGGCCGTCCAGGATGCGCCCGCCGACCTTTTTGGCGTGATCCATGAAATAGCGGAACATCCGCTGCTTCATCGGGCTGGCATCCTCCATGCGGATCATCACGTTGGTCAGCTGGGTCTCAAACACGCGCGGCGGCGCGAAGAAGTAGGTCGGACCGATCTCGCGCAGGTCAGTCATCATCGTGTCGGCGCTTTCGGGGCAGTTCACGCAGAATCCGCACCAATAGGCCTGACCGACCGAAAAGATGAAATCGCCCACCCAGGCCATAGGCAGATAGGACAGGATATCCTCGTTCCGGGTCAGGTGGTCGAACTCGGCCGAGTTCTTTGTGCTTTCGATCACGTTGCGGTTCGACAGAACCACGCCCTTGGGCTTGCCCGTGGTGCCCGAGGTGTAGAGCATCACGCAGGTGTCGTCATAGGTGATCTCGGCGATGCAGCGGTCCAGCTCGGCATCGAACCGGTGGTGCCCGGCGCGCCCCTCGGCCATGATGTCGCTCAGCGCATTCATCTGGCTGTGGTCGTATTTCCGCATGCCGCGCTTGTCGGTGTACAGGATGTGCTTGACCTGGTGCAGGTCCTGCTGGATCTCGATGACCTTGTCGACCTGTTCCTGGTCGCCACAGACCACGTATTTCGCGCCGCAATGTTCCAGCACATAGGCCATCTCCTCGGCGACCGAGTCCTGATACAGCGGCACCGGCACCGCGCCCACCATCTGGGCCGCGACCATCGACCAGTAATGCGCCGGGCGGTTGCGCCCAATCACGGCGATATGGTCGCCCTTTTCAACGCCAAGCTCCAGGAAACCCAGAGCCAGCGCACGAATCTCGGCGGCCGTTTCCGCCCAGTTCCAGCACTGCCAGATCCCGAATTCCTTTTCGCGGTAGGCCGGGGCATCCCCGAACTGCGTCGCATTGCGGTGTAGCAGCGCCGGAAGGGAGTGCATCCCCTCGGCGCCCGACTGCGTCTGAGCCAATTCTATCTCTCCTCCCCATCCGACCCCGGTTTGGGCCGGAACGACGTCGCCGGGCAAACCCGCGCGCCGCTGCCCCGATTAAGGACAAGGAGGACGATCAGCGTCAACTTTTTCGTGATGTTTTCCGGAATCTTACGAATTGTAACAGGGGTGAACGGAGGGATTCACAGTATTGGACAAGACAACTGGGCAGCAAAACAAGCTTACCTTTCAATTATCTTCCTTGGAGTGTCCTTGCTCAGCCCCTCTCATCATCCCGATTTTCATATCTTGTTCTTGTTTCTTTCTAGCCTCTTCGAGCTGACTTACTTCAAACTCAAGTTGTCGAGCAAAAGCGATCCTTCTGGATCCGATTAGGCCATGGAATAAGGCGATAACAGCGGCCAGAAGCCCAGCCAATAAAACCCACGCAACTGTCGGGCGCACGTGCAAAAATTCGGCCAACGGCAAGAACGTAAGGTCTCCAAACCAAAACAGGCCAATCATGAGCGCTGCAAAACCAGCAGTAAGTATGAGAGTAACCTCAGAACCGATATTGCGACGCGCGCGCTTTGAAATTTTGCTGCGTTCAGCAACAGTCATTTGGGAAAAATTAATCTTGGACATTCCGGTCAAGTTCTCAAATGCACCAGATTTGCGTTTCCAGTTGAACCAGCACTTAGCCAACGTTGCGGCGTGCCTTCACAACCAATCCCGCAGGATCGGGATCAGTGGCACATCTGCCGCCGGCATCGGATAGTTGCGCAGCTCGTTCGCGCGCACCCATTTCAGCGCCTGACCCTCTTTCGACTGCGGGATGCCCTGCCACTTGCGACAGGCAAACAACGGCATCAGCAGATGGAAATCGTCATAGCTGTGGCTGGCAAAGGTCAGCGGTGCAAGGCACGAGGCCCAGGTGTCGATGCCTAGTTCCTCGTGCAATTCGCGGATCAGGGCGGCCTCGGGGGTTTCGCCCGGCTCGATCTTGCCGCCGGGGAATTCCCACAGCCCGGCCATGGCCTTGCCTTCCGGGCGCTGCGCCAGCAACACCCGCCCATCCACGTCGATCAAGGCGACGGCAGAGACGAGAACCGTTTTCATGGCCGCAATCCCGGACGCAAAACCGGGCTCCACTTTTGCTGGAATTGCTTTGATGTCACGACCGGTAATCCGCGTTGATCTCGATATACCCGTGGGTCAGATCGCAGGTCCAGACGGTGGCCTTGCCCTCGCCCAGCCCCAGATCGACCGCGATCATCAGTTCCTGGCCTTTCATGTAGGCGGCGGCGTCTTCCTCGCGATAGGTCGGGCTGACCCAGCCTTTTTCGGCCACGAGGATATCGCCGAACCGGATGCTGAGCGTGTCGCGATCGGCCGCCGCGCCAGATTTGCCGATCGCCATGACGACACGGCCCCAGTTCGGATCCTCGCCCGCGATGGCGGTTTTCACCAGCGGTGAATTGGCGATGGCCATGCCGTGGACCTTGGCATCGGCGTCCGAGGCGGCGCCGGTCACGCGGATCTCGACGAATTTGGTGGCGCCTTCGCCGTCCTTCACCACCTGATGCGCCAGATCCAGCATCACCGATTCCAGCGCCCGCGCGAAATCGGCATTGCCAGTGGCCTCCACGCCCGACGCGCCGGTCGCGCACAGCAGCAGGCTGTCCGAGGTCGAGGTGTCGCTGTCCACGGTGATGCAGTTGAAGGTCCGGTCGGTCTGCTCGGACAGCATCCGTTGCAGCGCCGATTGGTCGATCTTCGCATCGGTGAAGATATAGACCAGCATCGTCGCCATGTCGGGCGCGATCATGCCCGACCCTTTGGCAATCCCCGCAATAGAGACTGTTTTGCCGTCAATCTCGACCTGCGCGCTGGCGCCTTTGGGGAAGGTGTCGGTGGTCATGATCGCCCGCGCGGCCTGTTCCAACGCGTCGGCGCGCAGGCCGGCGGTCAGTTCGTCCAGCCGGGCCACGATCCGGTCATGCGGCAGCGGCTCACCGATCACCCCAGTGGACGAGGTGAACACGCGGTTCTGCGCCACACCGGTGGCCTGCGCCACGGCTGCGGTGATCTGCTCGACCGAGGCCCGCCCGTACTGTCCGGTAAAGGCGTTGGCGTTGCCCGAGTTCACCAGGATCGCCGCCGGCCCATCGCTGGGCCCGCCGATCTTGTCCTGGCAATCCAGCACCGGCGCCGCGCGTGTGGCCGATCGGGTGAACACCCCCGCCACCGCCGTGCCCGGATCGAGCACCGCCAGCATCACGTCGGTACGGCCCTGATACCGCACCCCGGCGGCGACGGTGGCGAACCGTACACCGTCGATGACCGGCAGATCAGGAAAGGCCGCAGGGGCCAGCGGAGACACCTTGGTGATCTTGGCCACGCCAGGTTACTCCTGAACCAGGTCCAGCTTGCGGACCACGTCCGGGGTCAGGCCCTCGACCTCGGGGCGCTCGACGCTGCCCGCCTGGGTCAGCTCGTCGATCTTGGCCTGAATGGCCTCCTGACGGACGGACTGGGCCAGCTCATCTCGCACCTCGGCCAGCTCGGGCGCTTCGGATTTGCGTTTGTCGTTCAGGATCACCACATGCCATCCAAACTGGGTCTGCACCGGGTCCGAGACCTGACCTTTTTCCAGCCCGATCACGGCCTGTTCGAATTCAGGCACCATCTGGCCCTTGCCGAACCAGCCCAGCGCGCCGCCATTGGGACCGGACGGGCCGGTGGATTTCTCTTTGGCCAGCTCGGCAAAATCGGCGCCGTCATCCAGTTGCGCCTTGATCTCTTTGGCCTCGTCCTCGGTCGCGACCAGGATGTGGCTGGCGTTGAACTCGTCCTCGCCCTGGAACTCGGCGAACTGTGCGTCATAAGCGGCCTGGATCGCGTCGTCGGTCACCTCGGCATCGGTGATCTGGTTCACCGTCTGCACCGCCTTCAGCGAGCGCTCTTCGTTGGTCAGCATCAGCGCGTTCAGGCGGGTCAGCTCGTCCTGCTCCTGGCTGAGCAATTGTTGCTGGATCAGCTGCTCGACGATGAACTGGTACAGGACCTCGTCTTCCAACTGCTGATATTGCGGCGGCAGGCCAGCCGCAGTGGCAATCACGTGACCCAAAGTGATCTCGTCGCCGTTGACGCGCGCCACAACCGTATCGGCAGAGGGTTCGGTTTCAGCGGCGACAGGCAGGGCCATCATGGCCGCAAGAGCCAGCGATGGCAGAAAAGTGAGACCTTTGGGCATGAATTCATCCTATATTCTGGCCGCGACAGGGCGTGGCGTTGACACTCTGGAACCTGCCGCTTACATCGCTTGCAGCCTTTGACAGGACCATCTTTTCCTCCCAGCTATCTATGGGTTGCGCGCAAGGTGGGCAAGCCTGTCGCAACCAAGACAAGAAAAGATCCGCTGGAGTGAACATGCTGGGACTCGGTACGCTTGCCAAAAAGGTGTTCGGAACACCGAACGACCGCAAGATCAAGGCAACCCGCCCGCTGGTCGAAAAGATCAACGCGCTGGAGCCGGAGTTCGAAAAACTCTCGGATGATGATCTGAAAGCCAAGACCGAAGAGCTGCGCAAGCGGGCCAACGAGGGCGAGAGCCTGGACGACCTGCTGCCCGAGGCATTCGCCAACGTTCGTGAGGGCGCCAAGCGCGCGCTGGGTTTGCGGGCCTTTGACGTGCAGCTCATGGGCGGCATCTTCCTGCATCAGGGCAATATCGCCGAGATGAAGACCGGCGAAGGCAAGACCCTGGTCGCCACCTTTCCCGCCTATCTGAACGCACTGACCGGAAAGGGCGTGCATGTCGTCACGGTCAACGAATATCTGGCAAAGCGTGACGCCGAATGGATGAGCAACGTGTTCGGCGCGTTGGGTATGACCACCGGCGTGATCTGGTCGGGCCAGCCCGATGCCGAGAAAAAAGCGGCCTATGCCTGTGACATCACCTATGCCACCAACAACGAGCTGGGCTTCGACTATCTGCGCGACAACATGAAGGCGGATCTGAACGAGGTCTACCAGAAGCACCACAATTTCGCGATCGTGGACGAGGTCGACTCGATTCTGATCGACGAGGCACGGACCCCGCTGATCATCTCGGGTCCATCTCAGGACCGGTCCGATCTGTACACGGCCATTGACGGCCTGATCCCGTCCCTGAAGGACGATCACTACACGATCGACGAGAAGTCCCGCAGCGTGACTTTCACCGATGAAGGCAACGAGTTCCTTGAAGAGCAGCTGCACGCCAGTGGCCTGCTGCCCGAGGGCCAGTCGCTGTACGACCCTGAAAGCACCACGGTGGTGCACCACGTCAACCAGGGCCTGCGCGCGCACAAACTGTTCCAGCGTGACAAGGACTACATCGTGCGCGACGGCAACGTGGTTCTGATCGACGAATTCACCGGGCGCATGATGCCGGGCCGCCGTCTGTCCGAAGGCCTGCATCAGGCGATCGAAGCAAAGGAAGGCGCGCCCATCCAGCCCGAAAACGTGACTTTGGCCAGCGTGACTTTCCAGAACTATTTCCGCCTCTATGACAAGCTGGCCGGCATGACCGGTACCGCCCTGACCGAGGCCGAGGAATTCGCCGAAATCTATGGCCTGGGCGTGGTTGAAGTGCCGACCAACAAGCCGATCGCCCGTGTCGACGAGGATGATCAGGTCTATCGCACCGCGGCCGAGAAATACGCGGCCATGATCGAAGAGATCAAGAAGGCCAACGCCAAGGGCCAGCCGGTTCTGGTGGGCACGACCTCGATCGAGAAGTCCGAGATGCTCAGCGAGATGCTGACCCAGGAAGGCATCAAGCACAATGTCCTGAACGCCCGCCAGCACGAGCAGGAGGCCCAGATTGTGGCCGAGGCCGGACGTCTGGGCGCGGTAACCATCGCCACCAACATGGCCGGCCGCGGCACCGACATCCAGCTGGGCGGCAACGTTGAAATGAGCGTCATGCAGGCGCTGGCCGAGAACCCCGAGGCCGACCCAGCCGAACTGCGCGCCCGGGAAGAGGCGCGTCATGCCGAAGAAAAGCAAAAGGTGCTGGAGGCCGGCGGTCTGTTCGTTCTGGCCTCGGAACGCCACGAAAGCCGCCGCATCGACAACCAGCTGCGCGGCCGTTCGGGCCGTCAGGGCGACCCGGGCCGCACCGTGTTCTTCCTCAGCCTGGAAGACGACCTGATGCGCATCTTCGGCTCGGAACGGCTGGACAAGGTTCTGACCACCCTGGGCATGAAAGAAGGCGAAGCGATCGTCCACCCCTGGGTGAACAAATCGCTCGAACGCGCGCAGGCCAAGGTCGAAGGCCGCAACTTCGACATGCGCAAGAACGTTCTCAAGTTCGACGACGTGATGAACGATCAGCGCAAGGTGATCTTCAGCCAGCGCCGCGAAATCATGTCGACCGACGATCTGTCCGAAATCGTTTCGGACATGCGCGAACAGGTCATCGACGATCTGATTGACCAGTACATGCCGCCCAAAACCTACGCCGACCAGTGGGACACCGACGGGCTGCACGCGGCCCTCAAGGAAAAGCTGAACATTGATGTTCCGGTTCAGGAATGGGCGGCCGAGGATGGGGTCGACGACGACGTGGTTCGCGAGCGCCTGATCAAGGCCACCGACGAGATGATGGCCCAGAAGGCCGCCGCCTTCGGCCCCGAGAACATGCGCAACATCGAAAAGCAGGTGCTGCTGCAGACCATCGACAGCAAATGGCGCGAGCACTTGCTGACGTTGGAACATCTGCGCTCGGTCGTGGGCTTTCGCGGCTACGCCCAGCGCGATCCGCTGAACGAATACAAGACCGAAAGCTTCCAACTGTTCGAGAACATGCTCGACAGTCTGCGCGAAACGGTCACCCAGCAACTGGCCCGCGTCCGCCCGCTGACCGAAGAAGAGCAGCGCGAGATGCTGGCACAGATGCAGGCGCAGCAGGCCCAGATCAAGAAAGCCGCCGAACAGGCCGAGGCGGTGGCCGAGGCGCAGGCCTCGGGCGATGCGCGGCCCGGCTTTGTCGAGGACGACCCGTCAACCTGGGGTAATCCGTCGCGCAACGATCCCTGCCCCTGCGGGTCCGGCAAGAAATTCAAGCACTGCCATGGTCGGCTTGCCTGATCCGGTCAGATTCCCGACATAATGAGTCCGCGTCGCGGCCACATATTGGCCGCGATTGTTAAGCACTCTCCGACTCGCTCCTTCAACTGGGGAGGGTGTCTTGTTTGTAATACGGAACTACGTGACCACAGGTGGCACGGTCGCATGCGCCTTGGCCATCGGCTACCTGATGCAGAACGGACCGGCCTCGCAGCCGGACGTGCAGGAAACACGTCAGGCGATGACCCAGCCGTCTGGTGAAGGCACCGTGATTGCCGGGCTGGAAGGAATCGTGCTGACCTCGGCAACGCCGACCGCGTCCACGGCCCCCGAACCCTCGGCCAAGGTTCCGCCTCGGGCAGAGCCTGCCGTTCCTCAGGCGCAGGTCAACTGCGATCTCCGGGCCCGCGCAATGGCAGCCCCCAACGCGACAGCACGTTTGACCTTGAAGGCCCCCTGCAACCCCGATGAAACCGTCGAGCTGCACCACAGCGGCATGACGTTCAGCGCCCGAACCGACAAGGACGGCCGTCTGGACCTGTCCATTCCCGCCCTGTCGGAATATGCCATTTTCCTGATCTCGTTCAGAAACCAGCGCGGCACTGTCGCCACCACTCACATTCCTGATTTTTCAGACTATGACCGGGTTGCGCTGCAATGGATGGGGGACACCGAATTGCAACTGCACGCGTTGGAGTTCGGTGCATCCTATGGCGAAGCCGGGCATGTCTGGTCGAACGCCAGCAGTTCCGGCACCGGGCAGGTTGTCCACTTCGGCATTGCCGGCGAGCGCAATGTCGAGATCTATTCGATCCCCCGCAACGCGGCCGACGCAAATGGCACCGTCGCCCTGAGCGTCGAGGCCGAAGTGACTCCCCGGAATTGTGGACAGGACCTGGATCTGCAAGCGCTCGAGTTGCTGGACGATCAAGGGCTGCGGTCGCGAGAGTTGTCGATCACCCTCCCGGCCTGCGACAGCGGACAGGACTTTCTGGTGTTGAATAATCTGTTCCAAGACCTGACAATCGCCGCAAAGTAACGGCAGGCAGGTCTACAGGTCTTTATGAAGTATCTTCACGCGACGATGACGGTGTTGTCGTTGATGGCTGGCGCTTCAGGCGCCCTCGCTCAGGACATCACGCTGACCTCGCATGACGGCAAGGTCGAGATCACCGGGAACCTGTTGGGGTTTGATGGTGAGTTCTACCGTGTGGACACCCAGTTCGGCGAATTGACGGTGGATGGATCCGGCGTCACCTGCGACGGTCCGGCTTGCCCCAACCTGATCGACTTTGTGGCCGAAGTGAACTTCTCTGGCGCATCGGTGATGGCCGAATCCCTACTTCCGGCCCTGATCGAAGGCTTTGCGCAACGAGAAAACCTGAACGTGTTAAGCGAAGGCACGGACCCTGCGCAGCTTGTCTTTGCCCTGACGCAGCCGGATCGGACTGCACCTTTGGCGCGGTTTTTCCTGCGCGTTTCGGACACCGACCGCGGTTTTGCCGATCTGACCGCCGATCAGGCAGACATCGCTTTGGCGATGCGCGAAATCCGCCCGCAGGAGGCCGCGGCGGCGCAGGAAAACGGTCTGGGCGACCTGTCCCGACCGCGCCGATCGCGGGTGGTGGCCCTTGGCGCGCTGGTGCCGGTGGTCTCATTGGACAATCCGATCCAGCAGATCTCGGTTTCGGACCTGGCGCGGGTCATAAATGGCGAGGTCGCCAACTGGGCACAGCTCGGTGGCCCGGATGCCCCCATCGCCGTTCATCTGCCGGATGTGACAACCGGTGTTGGTCAGGCCGTGCAAGACCAGGTGATGCAGCCAGCCGGTGTGCAGGCGCATGAGGACGTGATCCGCCACACCCGCAGCGCGGAACTGGCAGCAGCGGTTGCGCGCGATCCGTTCGCACTCGGTATCGTCAGCCACGCTGACCCGCAAAACGTGCGCAGTCTGCCGCTGGCCGGCGGATGCGGTCACGCATTGCGCGCCACGCGCGCCGCCATCAAGACCGAGGACTATCCGCTGACCCTGCCGATGTTCCTGTATCTTCCACAGCGGCGCCTCCCGAAGATCGCCCGCCAGTTTCTGGCGTATGTCCAAAGCCCCGAGACACAGATGGTCATCCGGCAAGCCGGTTTCGTCGACCAGTCCCACGAACTGGTACGTCTTGGGCTTCAGGGCGACCGGTTGGCCAACGCCATCACCTCGGGTGGGTCCGAGGTGGGTCTGGAAGAACTGCAACGGATGATCGAAACTCTGCGCCCGCTGTCGCGCCTGTCGGTGTCTTTCCGGTTCGAGCCGGGATCGTCGCGGCCAGACGCGCAGTCGCGATCGAACATCCTGCAAATGGCGCAGGCGCTTGAATCGGGCCAGTATGACGGGCGCAAACTGGTCTTCGTCGGTTTCAGTGACGGAGACGGTGCTGCGGAAACCAATGCCCGCATCGCCTTGCGGCGCGCACAGACAGTGCGGAACGCGATCCTTGCCGCGATCGAAACCGCCGTCCCCGAAACCGTCGAGATCGCCGTCGAAGGTTTCGGTGAAGCCATGCCCATGGCCTGCGACGACACGGAATGGGGCCGCAAGGCCAACCGTCGTGTCGAAGTCTGGGTGCGCTAGCGGTCAGAGATAACCTTCCGAGCGGAAGCTCAGCTCGGTCGATTTGCCGATGATCAGGTGGTCGTGCAAGGTCAGCCCCAGTGCGGCGCAGGCATCGTTGATGCGGTTGGTCATGTCGATATCCGACTGCGACGGGGTTGGATCACCCGACGGATGATTGTGCACCAGGATCAGCGCCGAGGCGTTCAACTCCAGCGCGCGTTTGGCGACCTCGCGCGGGTAGACGGGTACGTGATCGACGGTGCCCTTGGCCTGCTCCTCATCCGCGATGAGCACGTTCTTGCGGTCCAGGAAGAACACGCGGAACTGCTCGATCTCGCGATGCGCCATGGTGGTGTGGCAATAATCTAGCAACGCGTCCCAGCTGGAAATCACATGCCGCTGCATCACCCGAGCGCGGGCCATGCGATGGGCGCAGGCCTCGAGGATCTTGAGGTCGGTGATGACCGTATCGCCCACGCCCTTGATCTGGCGCAGGCGTTCCGCCGGGGCGGTGAGCACCCGGTTGAAATCGCCGAATGTATCCAGCAGCAGCCGCGCCAGCGGTTTCACGTCCTGCCGGGGGATCGAGCGGAACAGGACCAGTTCCAGCAACTCGTAATCCGGCATCGCCCCGGCGCCGCCCGACATGAACCGTTCACGCAGGCGCTTGCGGTGGTCCTTGATATACGAGGGCAGCCGACCCGTGGGCAGCGGCGTCACCGGCGCTTCGTCAGTTTCGAACAGCGATGGGGCTTCGGCAAAAGCGTCCTTGGTCATGCGCCCAAGATTGCCCCAGAATCGGTTTCCGAATGGTTAACGCGCCTCACCGGCCATGCGGGCCGTGGCGCGGCGCACGGCCAGATGCAGCAGGATCGAGAACACCCCCAGCGTCAGCATCGCAGCGAACATCAGGTCGGTCTTGGCGCGACCATTGGCCAGCAGCATCAGGTATCCCAGCCCCTGCGACGAGCCGACCCATTCGCCGATCACCGCCCCGATCGGGGCATAGACCGCCGCCAGCCGCATCCCCGAAGCCAGCGAGGGTAGCGCCGCCGGGATGCGGATATGCCACAACACGCTGCGCGGGCTGGCCTGCATGGTGCGGGCCAAGTCCAGATAGCCGGACGGCGTGCGCATCAGCCCGTCGAAAAACGACGAGGTGATGGGGAAATAGATGATCAGCACCGCCATCGCGACCTTGGACCACAGCCCATAGCCCAGCCACAGGGTCAGCAACGGTGCCAACGCAAAGACCGGCAGCGCCTGGGTGAACACCAGCATCGGCTGCACCAGCACTCGCGCAGCGCGGGAATTGGCTAGCTGCAGCGCGGTGACGACGCCCAGCACGGTGCCGCAGGCCAAACCGATCAGCACCTCGATGGCGGTGATCCAGGTGTGTTCGGCGATCAGCCAGCGGTTCTGCCACCAGGTCTCGGCCACCAATGCCGGGCCGGGCAGGATGAATTTCGGCAGGCCGGTCAGGGTGACGATCGCTTGCCAGAGGACCAGCGCAAACAGCGTCGCGGCAAGGGCCGAGAGCGTCTTCATGCCACCTCCTCGCGCAGCAGTTTCAGCAGCGCGCCCTGCGTCTCCAGCGTTTCCAGATCGTCCACCTTCCGCGGCACCGGCGCGTGAGGCGGTTGGCATGGGGTCAGGCCGTGTCGCGTCATCACCATGATCGACTGGCCCAGACGCGCGGCCTCGGCCGGGTCATGGGTAACCAGCAGGACGGTCCGTCCCTGCAAAGCCTCGGCAGCCAGATCCTGCATGTCGGCGCGGGTGCGCGCATCCAGCGCCGAGAACGGCTCGTCCAGCAGGATGATCGGCTTGTCTTCCATCAGGGTCCGGGCCAATGCCACCCGCTGACGCTGCCCGCCGGACAGTTCCGAGGGCTTCTTGGTCATGTGGTCTTGCAGCCGCATCCGTTCGATCAACCGGGCGCGGCGGTTCTGATCGACCCGTTCGCCGCGCAGCCGGGCGCCCAGCGCCACGTTCTGCGCGACCGTGGCCCAAGGCAGTAGAAGATCGTCCTGCGCCATGTAGGCCACGCGCTCGGCCACCGGCAACCCGTCGCTGGCGCGGATCTCGCCGGTGAACTCGGCCCCCGTCGCCAACCCGGCGATCAGGCGCAGAACCGTGGTCTTGCCGACCCCCGATCCGCCCAGCAGACAGGTCCACTGCCCGGCCTTGAGCAACAGGGTCAGCGGCGCGAACAGAGGCGCGCCGTCGATACTAGCCTGTCCACTGATGGTCAGATCGGGGGGCGGGGTCATGGGGTCAGACCCATCTGCCAGAAATTCACCTCGAGCTCGGTCGCGGTGCGGAAGGTCCGGCACAGACGATCCCAACGCGGTGTGGTACGGAAATCCGCCCCAAGTCGCCGTATCAGAGCCGAATCCAGCAGTTCACCCACAGCCAGACAGGCATCCTGATATTCACTGCTGGAATAGGCTCCGATCCAATCGCGGTAGGTGTCCGAGGCGGCCTCGGCCGCCAGCCGGGTGCCGATTTCCCCGTATCCCATCACGCAGGGCGCCAGCGCCGCCAGCAGGTCCAGCAGATCACCGCTGTAGCCGGCCTCGAGCACATAGCGGGTATAGGCCAGGTTCTCGGGCCGTTCGGGCGTGGCGAACAGCTCGTCCTGGCTGATGCCCTCGGCCTCGCAAATGCCGATATGCAACTTCATCTCTTCGCTGATCAGACCGTTCACCGTGCGCGACGCGGCCAGCATCTCGGCATGGGTTTCCGATTTCACCACCGCCAGCGCCCAGGCGCGCGAGAAATGAATCAGGAACACGTAATCCTGCCGCAAATAATGCAGAAAGGCCGCGCGCGGCAGCGTGCCGTCCTTCAGCCCCTCGACAAAGGCGTGGCGGGTATAGTCCCGCCACGGCCCCTGCGCCGCATCGCGCATAAGCGCGAAGGCTTTGCCATAGTCGCTCATTGCGCGGTCACGTCGATGGTGATGTCGCTGACCGGATTGATGCTGTCGATCATGCCGGAGTCTTTCAGGAAGGCCTCGAACCGGGCATAGCGGCCAGCATCAAAGCCCGCGGGGCGCAGCGCGAAACGCGGCAGGGTATCGACCCAGGCGCGGGCGTTCAGCTCGTCCTGCAACTCGGGCGAGGTGGCGGCGAAGATCTCCCAGCTTTTTTCCGGATTGTTCACGATGAACTGAGTGGCCTTCTCGGTGGCGGCCAGGAAGCGAGCAATCATGTCCTTGTCCATCGTTTCGGGGTTGGCCACATAGATCAGCTCGTCATAGGGCGGCACGCCTTCTTCCTCGATGTAGAAGCAGCGGCCCGGAACGCCTTCGATGTCCATCTGGTTCAGCTCGAAATTGCGGAAGGCGCCGATCACGGCATCCACCTGCCCCGTCATCAACGACGGCGACAGCGAAAAGTTGACGTTGATCATCTCGATATCGTCCAGCGACACGCCATGCGCGTTCAGCATCGCGGTCAGGATGGCCTCTTCGACACCGGCGACCGAAAAGCCGATCTTCTTGCCCTTGAGGTCGGCCAGAGATTTGATCGGGCCATCCTCAAGCACCAGAAGGCAGTTCAGCGGCGTGGCGACCAGCGTCCCGACCCGTTTCAGCGGCAGGCCTTCGTGGATCTGCAGATGCAGCTGCGGCTGGTAGGACACGGCCAAATCGGCCTGACCGGCGGCCACAAGGCGCGGCGGAGCCGACGGGTCGGCGGGCGGGACGATTTCGACCTCAAGCCCCTGTTCGGCGAAATAGCCGTTCTCCTGCGCCACGATGATCGGCCCGTGGTCGGGGTTCACGAACCAGTCCAACAGGACGGTCATCTTGTCCTGCGCCCAGGCGGGCGCGGCGGCCAGCAGGGCAATGGCGGTGATCAGCTTCTTCATGGTTTGCGTTTCCTTTTGCTTCACGACGTTGCGGCGGCGACCAGAACGATCCGGCCGGGCCAATGGGGGCAGAGTTCCTCGGCCGCGCGCCAGGCGCGCAGCCCGGTGGCACAGCAGAGGGCCAGAGTTTTGCCCTTGTTAGGATCTGTTTTCAGCGCCTCGACCGTCAGGCGGCGAGCGTTGGGGTGGATCGGCCGGGGGGTCTCATCGACGCTGCGCAGATCGACGATCAGATCGTCCGGGGTCAACTGCGAAGGGGCGACAAAGGGGAAATGGCCGTCCGGTTCCGGCGCGGTGTCAAAGCGGAATCCGCTGCTGGTGCAACTGCGCCCTTCCACCTGCACCATCAGGCCCAGCGGCGAGGGATCGAGGCCCAGGATCACGCCCAGCGCCATCTGCGCCTGCATCGCGCCGATCATCGCCACGACCGGGCCCAGAACGCCTGCAGTGGCGCAGCTGGCCCCGCTGTCGGGCGCGTCGGGAAACACCGCGCGCAGAGACGGCGCGCCGCCGCAGAACCCGCCGACATACCCCGACAGGCCCAGGACCGAGGCGCTGATCAGCGGCTTGCCCTGCGCCAGGCAGGTATCCGACAACGTATAGCTGGCCGCGTAGCTGTCGGCGCAGTCCAGAACCAGGTCGGACTCGGCCACCAGATCGGCGGCATTTGCCGGTGTTAGAGCCTGTTTATTGGCCGCTACGGTGATCTCACTGTTCAGCGCCCGGCAGCGTTCGGCGGCCACTTCGGCCTTGGGGCGGCCGCAATCGGCCTCACCGAACAACGTCTGGCGGTGCAGGTTCGACGGGTCCACCGTATCGGGATCGACGATGGTCAGATGCCCCACCCCGGCCCCGGCCAGCAGCGGCAGCGCGGGCGCGGCCAGCCCACCGGCGCCCACGACCAGAACCCGCGCGCGGGCAAGGCGGTTCTGCCCCGCGGCCCCGACCTCGGGCAGGATCATCTGGCGGGCGTAACGGCTCATCGCGTGACCTCGATCCACCGACGCACCCGCGCTTCGGGGTCAGGGTTCAGGGTGATGTCGGTCACGACCGAGACGATGTCGGCCCCGGCCTGAAACACACCCGGCGCTCGCTCGACGCTCATGCCGCCGATGCCGACCAGGGGGATGTCGCCCAAGCGCCGTTTCCACTCGGTCACGCGCGGCAGGCCCTGTTGGTGCCATTTCATCTTTTTCAGGATGGTCGGATAGACCGGCCCCAGGGCCACATAGTCCGGATCCATCGACAGCACGCGTTCAAGCTCGTCATCGTCATGGGTGGACACGCCCAGTTTCAGCCCGGCCTTGCGGATGGCGGGCAGGTCGGCGTCGTCCAGATCCTCCTGCCCCAGATGAATCCAGTCACATCCCGCGTCGATGGCCGCCTGCCAATAGTCGTTCACCACCAGCACCGCGCCGTGGTCCCGGCACAGGGCCAGCGCGGTGGCAATTTCCGCGCGCACCACGGCGTCAGGCTGATCCTTGATGCGCAGCTGCACCAGTTTCACGCCCAGGGGCAGCATCCGCCGCAACCAATCACTGTGATCGAAGATCGGATAGAAACGGTCGAGCGTCATGACAGAAAGGCCTTTCCGATCACGGGGGTCGAGGGTTCGGCCATGTCGCGCGGCTCGATCGGGTCTGCCTGATGCGCCAGTTGCCCGGCCTGCACCGCCAACGCCATGGCCTGCGCCATCGCCACCGGGTCGCCCGCGCGGGCAACGGCGGTGTTCAGAAGCACCGCGTCATAGCCCAGCTCCATCGCGTGGGCGGCATGGCTGGGCAGGCCGATGCCCGCATCCACCACCAGCGGCACGTCCGGAAACTCGGCCCGCATCGCGCGCAGGGCGTATTCGTTGTTCAAACCCCGCCCCGACCCGATCGGCGCGCCCCAGGGCATCAGCACCTGGCACCCGGCCGCCAGCAGACGTTCGGCCACGATCAGGTCTTCGGTGGTGTAGGGGAACACCTGGAACCCTTCGTCGGTCAGAATGCGCGCGGCTTCGACCAGTTGGAACACGTCAGGTTGCAGGCTGTCGGTGTGGCCGATCAGTTCCAGCTTGATCCATAGCGTGTCGAAGACCTCGCGTGCCATATGGGCGGTGGTGACGGCCTCTTTGACCGTGTGACAGCCGGCGGTGTTGGGCAGGATCAGCACGCCCAGATCGCGGATCATCGACCAGAAGGCCTGACCCGCCCCGCCGGCACCCTCGCGCCGCAGCGAGACGGTGGCGACACCCGCGCCGCTGGCCCGGAAGGCCTGTTCCAGGATCGCCGGGCTGGGATATTGCGCGGTGCCCAGCATCAGCGGGTTGGGCAATTCGGTGCCGTAAAACGTCTTCATCTTCAGCCCCCCTGCATCGGTGCGACGACCTCGACCCGGTCGCCCTCGGCCAGTTTGTGCGTGATGCGCAGGCTGGAGGGCACGAATCCCTCGTTCACCGCGGTGGCGACGCGGCCGGAAAAGCCGCACTCCGTCAGCAATTCCGAAAGGGTTTCGGCGTTTACCTCGCGCGGCTCGCCGTTAAGCACGATCTTCATCGACCATCTCCGAATGTGTGTTTTCCAGCGCCAGATCGGCCACGCCCCGGGCCAGCGCCGGGGCCAGCAGGTAGCCGTGGCGATACAACCCGTTGGCATAGATCGTCCGCCCCAGCCGGCGGATCCGCGGCAGGTTGTCGGGAAAGGCCGGGCGCAGATCGACCCCGATTTCCAGCACCTCGGCCTCGCCGAAGGCCGGGTTCAGCGCATAGGCCGCGCTGAGCAGTTCCAGCATCGAGCGCGCGGTGATCCGGCTGCTGTCCTCGGATTCGATCATCGTGGCGCCCAGCATGTAGATGCCCTCGCCCCGCGGTACGACATAGAGCGGCATCCGGGGATGCAACAGCCGCACGGGCCGGGTCAGCGTCACGTCGGGGCAGCGGATCACCAGCATTTCCCCCTTCACGCCGCGCAGGTCGTGCAGGATGTCGCGTGCGTGCAAGCCCCGGCAATCGATGGCGTTGTCCAGCCGCGACGGGGCCAGCTTGCGGTGGAATTCGACCCCTTTGTCCTGCAGGCCGCGATAGAGGTCCTGCAATGCCCGGCGAGGGTCCAGATGGGCCTCGTCGGCGAAGAACAGGCCTTGGGAAATCCCGTGCAGATCAGGCTCTAATTTGGCGATTTTCGCTTGATCGACCTGCGTGAATCCCTCGGTCCGGCGGGCAAAGCGGCGCAGGTCGGGCAGGTCGCGCGTGTTGGCCACGACCAGCGTTCCCTGCCGCGCGACCGGGGTGCGGGCCGCCCACCAGTCGATCGCCTGCTGCCCCAGCCTCAGCACCGGTTCCTCGGCATTTTCATATTCGCACCACGGCGCCAGCATGCCGCCGGCCCACCAGGAACACCCATGCGGACCGGGCGGCCCGCCCGGATCGAACACCTGTACCTGCGCGCCCCGCGCCACCAGTTCCGAGGCCACGGCCAAGCCGGCGACGCCGGCACCTATGACCGACCAGACCGTCACGCCGGCCATACCCGGTGGAAATGATGCACCGGCCCGTGGCCCGAGCCGACCTGCAGCTCGTCCGCGCGGGTGATCGCGCCTTGCAGGTAGTCATGCGCCTGCGCCATCGCATCGACCAGAGGCAGCCCCTTGGCCAGACCGGCCGCGACGGCCGAGGACAGGGTGCATCCGGTGCCGTGGGTGTTGCGCGTGTCCTGACGGGGCGCGGTAAATTCACCGATGACGCCGTTCTGATCGATCAGCAGATCATGGCAGGTATCGCCCTTGCCGTGTCCGCCTTTCATCAGGACGGCCCCAGCCCCCAGGGTGCAAAGATCATGGCCCTGCGCGACCATCTCCTCGGGCGTTTCGGCGACCAGCCGGTCCAGCAGACAGGCGGCCTCGGGCAGGTTCGGGGTCAGGACGGTGGCGCGGGGCAGCAGCACTTCGCGCAGGGTCTGCACGGCCTCGCGCGCCAGCAGGGCATCGCCCGATTTGGCAATCATCACCGGGTCCAGCACGATGGGGCCTGCAAAGCCGGACAGGCCGTCAGCGACGGTCTGGATGATCTCGGGCGTGGCCAGCATGCCGATCTTGACCGCCCGCACGTCCAGATCGGACAGAACCGCGTCGATCTGCGCGGCAATCACGTCCAGCGGAATACCATGCACGGCGGTGACCGCCTGCGTGTTCTGCGCCGTGACGGCGGTGATGACACTGGCACCGAACACACCCAGCGCCGACATCGCCTTGAGATCGGCCTGAATACCGGCCCCTCCGCCGCTGTCGGATCCTGCGATGGTCAAAGCGATATGCGCCATGTCGCTCCCTTCTTGCATGTGGGGCAACGCGGGCATGGAAAACGTCTGAGTGTTTTAGACCGTTCCCTCCGCCGGTATTGCCCGGATCAGGTTCGATGGGTTGGCTCGCGCCTCTCAGCCCCGGTTCCGGGGCACCCCAACGGTTGGCGCGGACATTCTCAAGGCTGAGGCCGAGAATCAAGGGCCAATTCCGCGCAGTTTCGGGCCAATCTGGACTTAGAAAACAAAAAAGCCGGCGATGATACGCCGGCCTTTCGGGGTCTGGAACGCTGGGATCAGCTTTGCATCCTTTCCCAGAAGGATTTAACGGACGAGAAAAAGCTTTTCGATTCCGGGTGGTTGTCCTCTCCCAGATCGTCGAACTCCTGCAGCAGCTCTTTTTGCCGCGCGGTCAGGTTGACCGGAGTCTCGACCGCAAGCTCGATGAACATGTCACCGATACCGCCGCCCCGCAGCGCAGGCATACCCTTGCCGCGCAGGCGCATCTGCCGGCCCGACTGGCTGCCGGCCGGAATCTGCACCCGGCCGCGGCCACCGTCGATGGTGGGCACTTCGATCGAGCCGCCCAGCGCTGCCTTCGCCATGCTGACAGGCACGCGGCAATACAGGTTCGGGCCGTCCCGCTCGAACAGTTTGTGCGGAGTCACCTCGACAAAGATGTAGAGATCGCCCGGAGGACCGCCGCGCATTCCGGCCTCGCCCTCGCCCGCCAAACGGATACGGGTGCCAGTTTCGACGCCCGCCGGAATGTTGACCGACAGCGCGCGTTCCTTCTCGACCCGGCCCGAGCCATGGCAGGATTTGCAGGGGTTCTTGATGATTTGTCCCAGACCAGCACAGGTCGGGCAGCTGCGCTCGACAGTGAAAAAGCCCTGTTGTGCGCGTACCTTGCCCATGCCGGAACAGGTCGGGCAGGTGGTTGGTTCAACTCCGCCCTCGGCGCCGGTGCCCTCGCAGGACGAGCAGGCCACGGCTGTCGGGACGTTGATGGTTTTCTGCAGGCCGGAATAGGCCTCTTCCAGCGAAACCCTCAGGTTGTAGCGAAGGTCCGAACCGCGAGCAGCCCGGCGTCCGCCGCCGCCACGCTGTCCACCCATGAAATCGCCGAACAGGTCATCGAACACATCGGAAAACGCGCTGGAGAAATCGCCCGATCCAAAGCCGCCACCACGCTGGCCTCCGCCCATGCCATTCTCGAACGCAGCATGGCCGAACCGGTCATAGGCGGCCTTTTTGTCAGCGTCGCGCAGAACGTCATAGGCCTCGTTGGCCTCTTTGAACTGGGCCTCGGCGTCCGGGTTGTCCTTGTTGCGATCGGGGTGCAGCTCTTTTGCCTTCCGGCGAAAAGCTTTCTTGATCTCATCCGCCGAAGCACCCTTGGACACGCCGAGCACTTCGTAGTAGTCGCGTTTTGACATCGGTATTTCCTTCTGCCTCAACGTAAACGGGCCGGCCCGGCATCCGGACCGGCCCGAATTGGCCCGGTTACCCGTTAGTTGCGCTTGTCATCGTCCAGGTCTTCGAACTCGGCATCGACGATGTCGTCATCGCCGGGACCCGCATCCGTGGCTGCCGGTTCGTCGCTGGCCTCTTCGGACTGCGCCTTGTAGATCGCCTCGCCCAGTTTCATGGCCGCTTCGGTCACGTTCTGGATGCCGGCCTTGATCTTGTCGGCATTGTCCGACTCGACCTCGTCCTTGAGGGCCGCCAGCGCCAGTTCGATGGCCTCGATGGTCGACGGATCGACCTTGTCGCCATGCTCCTCGATCGATTTCTCGGTCGCGTGGATCAGGCTTTCGGCCTGGTTCTTGGCTTCGACCAGCTCCTTGCGCTTGCGGTCGGCTTCGGCGTTTTCCTCGGCGTCCTTGACCATCTTTTCGATGTCTTCTTCCGACAGTCCGCCCGAGGCCTGGATCGTGATCTTCTGTTCCTTGCCGGTGCCTTTGTCCTTGGCCGAAACCGAAACAATGCCGTTGGCGTCGATGTCGAAGGTCACCTCGATCTGAGGCATGCCGCGCGGGGCCGGCGGGATGTCTTCAAGGTTGAACTGGCCCAGGATCTTGTTGTCCGCAGCCATTTCACGCTCACCCTGGAACACCCGGATGGTCACGGCGTTCTGGTTGTCCTCGGCGGTCGAGAAGACCTGGGACTTCTTGGTCGGGATCGTGGTGTTGCGGTCGATCAGGCGGGTGAACACGCCGCCCAGAGTTTCGATGCCCAGCGACAGCGGGGTCACGTCCAGCAGAACCACGTCCTTGACGTCGCCTTGCAGAACACCGGCCTGGATCGCAGCACCCATGGCCACGACTTCGTCCGGGTTCACGCCTTTGTGCGGCTCTTTGCCGAAGAACTTGGTCACCTCTTCGATGACTTTCGGCATCCGGGTCATACCACCAACCAGAACAACCTCATCCACGTCGCTGGCCGAGATGCCGGCGTCTTTCAGAGCGGCCTGGCAGGGCTTCAGCGACTTCTTGATCAGGTCGCCGACCAGCGATTCCAGCTTGGCACGGGTCAGCTTCATGACCATGTGCAGCGGCTGACCGTTCGCGCCCATCGAGATGAACGGCTGGTTGATCTCGGTCTGGGTGGTCGAGCTAAGCTCGATCTTGGCCTTCTCTGCGGCTTCCTTCAGACGCTGCAGCGCCATCTTGTCCTGGCTCAGGTCGACACCGTGTTCCTTTTTGAACTCGTCGGCCAAGTAGTTGACGATGCGCATGTCAAAGTCTTCACCACCCAAGAAGGTGTCACCGTTGGTCGACTTGACCTCGAACAGGCCGTCGTCGATTTCCAGAATGGTCACGTCGAAGGTACCACCGCCAAGGTCATAGACCGCGATGGTCTGGCTGTCCTGCTTGTCCAGGCCATAGGCCAGCGCGGCGGCAGTCGGTTCGTTGATGATCCGCAGCACTTCCAGACCGGCGATCTTGCCTGCGTCCTTGGTGGCCTGACGCTGAGCGTCGTTGAAATAGGCCGGAACGGTGATCACGGCCTGCGTGACTTCTTCACCCAGATAGCTTTCAGCGGTTTCTTTCATCTTGCCGAGGATGAAGGCCGAGATCTGGCTTGGGGAGTATTTCTGCCCGCGGGCCTCGACCCAAGCGTCGCCGTTGCCGCCATCGACGATGGCGTAAGGCACCATTTTCTTGTCCTTCTGGACTTCTGCGTCATCCACACGACGCCCGATCAGGCGCTTGACGCCAAAAATCGTGTTGTCGGGGTTGGTGACCGCCTGGCGTTTCGCCGGCTGCCCGACCAGTCGCTCGTCTTCGGTGAAGGCGACGATCGAGGGCGTGGTCCGCGCCCCTTCCGCGTTTTCGATGACCTTCGGCTGCGCGCCGTCCATGATGGCTACGCACGAGTTGGTGGTCCCGAGGTCAATCCCGATTACTTTTCCCATTTTTCGATCCCTTTCTTTTCAAGGCGATGTCCCGAGGCCGGAACCCGTTACGGCATCCCTGCCCCGATCTGCTGGGCGCGACGGGTCTACACCATCGCGCGTCCCGGCGTATATAAGGGCGAGGCCTGAGGCCTGCAAGCGTTGTGAAATGCAGGTTTTCGGGAATCTTGGGCCTTTTTTGGCAAGGATTTCGAAAGGAATGAGGTTTCTGTCATGACGCGCCTGAATTTACGGGGGTTCGACATCCGAAAAGGCCATCTGGACGGCGCTGCTCAGCGGCAGATCATCGAGCTACTGCGGCCGATTCTGAAAGCCGCTCCGCTGTTTCATCCCAGCACCACTTCGGGGCGCAAAATGTCGGTTCGCATGACGTCTGCGGGAACGTTGGGCTGGGTGTCGGACGGGGGCGGATACCGTTACCAGGACGCGCACCCCAAGGGCATGGCGTGGCCTGCCATTCCGGACCCGATCCTGTCGATCTGGCGCGACCTTGCCGGAACCGATCGAGATCCCGATTGCTGTCTGATCAACTACTACGGCGAAGGCGCAAAGATGGGAATGCACCAGGACAAGGACGAGGCCGATTTCTCGTGGCCGGTCCTGTCGGTTTCGTTGGGCGATGACGCCTTGTTCCGGATCGGCAACACGACCCGCGGCGGCAAGACCGAGTCCGTCTGGCTGAGTTCCGGCGACGTGGTCGTCATGGGCGGTCCCGCCCGGTTGGCCTATCACGGCATCGACCGGATCCGGTTCGGGTCATCGCGCCTGCTGCCCAAAGGAGGCCGGATCAACCTGACGCTGCGCGTGGCAACCTAACGGCGGGCATCCCAGCTTTTCGAGATGTGCTTGCGGGTAAAGAACTCTCCCAGCAACCCGATCATCATCAGGGCGATACCGACCCAAAGCGCATATTCCCAGCTGGAGTTGCGCGGAAAGTAGTTGCGAAACACGAAACCGCGGCACTGATCGATCACGTGAAACAACGGGTTCCAGGCGAACATGGCCAGCATCCATCCGCCCAGCGCATTGCCCACGAACATCTTGCCCGAGAAGATCATGTTCATCCGGCGATAGACATTGCTGAGTATGGTGGAGGTCTGCGGCAGCCACGGCTTGAGCGCCATAAAGACCAGACCGACCGCGCAGCCGGTGTACCACGCAAGGATCAGCATCGCGAACGCGCCGCCCGGGTCCTGCATCTCGATCGGATTGACCGCGACGCTGTAGACGAACAGGATCACCAGGATGGACACGACCTGCGTGTACAAGGTCCCGAAGGCGGCGGCCAAAAGCAGAACCATCATGTTCATCGGCGAATGCAGCATCATGGGGTTGTTGGTGCCTCCAAGCCCCGCGATCGCACCGACGGACTTGATGTGCGTCATGAAAAGAAAGATGCCGGACAGGATGTACAGGATGAACTCACCCCGGATCTTGGCCACCCGTCCGCCCAGAAACGACATGATGAAATAGAACACGGTCGCCATCAAAACGACCTGGACGATGTTCATCATGATGGCGATTACGGCGTTGGAATGCTGCGAGCGGATGTTGCGGACCACGGCATGAAACACCAGTTCCGCAAGGTTGAATGCCCCACCCACAAGGCTGCTGCTTCGCTTGTAATAGAACACTCGAACGCTCTTTCCCGGTTTTGTTCCGCCAGCGTGGCACGAATTCCTTGCCGTTCCGTATCCGGCACAGCATAAGTTCGTCAGGTTTTCGGATCAACAAACCATGGAAACGGAGCATTTTTGTGACCTATGACGACCTCATCCCCGTGATCAGACGCCTGGCCCTCGAAGCGGGCGACAAGATCATGGAGATCTACGATGCCGATGATTTTGACGTGAAGGTCAAATCCGATTCCAGCCCCGTGACCGAAGCCGACGAAGCCGCCGATGCGCTGATCTCAGCCGGGCTGCGCGCCGCCTTCCCCGACATCCTGCTGGTGACCGAGGAACAGGCCGCATCGCACAGCCAGCAGGGCGACACCTTTCTGATCGTCGATCCGCTGGACGGCACCAAGGAATTCATCAACCGACGTGGCGATTTCACCGTGAACATCGCGCTGGTCGAAAACGGCGTGCCCACCCGCGGCGTGGTCTATGCCCCGGCCCGCGGGCGCATGTTCTATACCCTGGCCGATGGCCGCTCGGCCGAGGAAACCGGCGCCCTGGACAAGGACAAACCGGGCGAAGTGACCCCGATTTCAGTCTCTGATCCTGACAATTCGGCGCTTTTGGTGGTGGCTTCGAAATCGCATCGCGACCAGGCTACGGATGACTACATCAACAAATACCAGGTCAAAGACAGCAAGTCGGCGGGCTCCTCGCTGAAATTCTGCCTTGTGGCCACGGGCGAGGCCGACCTCTACCCGCGTGTCGGCCGCACGATGGAGTGGGACACTGCCGCAGGCCACGCGGTTCTGGCCGGTGCCGGGGGCCATGTGGTGCGTTTCGACGACCACACGCCGCTGACCTACGGCAAGGAGGGCTATGCCAACCCGTTCTTCATTGCCTATGCCCCCGGCGTCGAACTCAAGGAGGCCTGATGTCGGTTCTGATCGCGATCCCCGCCCGCTATGCCTCGACCCGCTATCCGGGCAAACCGCTGGTGCCGCTGACCGGCGCAACGGGAAAGCCCATGACCCTGATCGAAAGGTCCTGGCGCGCGGCCATGTCGGTCTCAGACGTCGACCGGGTGGTGGTGGCCACCGATGACGACCGCATCCGCGCCGCGGCCCAGGGCTTTGGCGCCGAGGTGGTGATGACCTCGGAAAGCTGCGCCAACGGCACGGAACGCTGCGCCGAGGCGCATGACAGGCTGGGCGGCGGGTACGAGATCGTGGTCAACCTGCAGGGCGACGCCCCCCTGACCCCGCATTGGTTCATCGAGGATCTGGTCAATGGCCTGCGCGCCGCGCCCGAGGCCGGCGTGGCCACGCCGGTGCTGCGGTGCGACGGCGAGGCGCTGAACGGGCTGCTGAACGACCGCAGGCATGGCCGGGTGGGCGGCACCACCGCCGTTTTCGCGTCCGATCACAGCGCGCTCTATTTCTCGAAGGAAGTGATCCCCTTCACCGCCGAAACCTATGCCGGGTCGGATCCGACGCCGGTGTTCCACCATGTGGGCGTCTATGCCTACCGCCCCGACGCGCTGGCCGCCTATCCGGGCTGGCCGGTCGGGCCGCTGGAACGGCTCGAGGGGCTGGAACAGCTGCGGTTCATGGAAAACGGGCGCAAGGTTCTGTGTGTCGAGGTCGAGGCAAAAGGCCGCCAGTTCTGGGAGTTGAACAATCCGCAGGACGTGGCCAAGATCGAAAGCATGATGGCTGCGATGGGGTTGGAATAGGCGCAAATTCCCCGTTCCGCGCGGGCAGCCTGGCAGCTACCCCATGACGGGCAGACATTCGGCAGGACCACGGATGACCAACATACTTGTGACCGGCGGCGCCGGATATATCGGATCCCATGCCTGCAAGGCGCTGGCGAAGGCGGGCTATGTGCCCGTGACCTATGACAACCTTGTCACCGGCTGGCAGGATGCTGTGAAATTCGGCCCGTTCGAACAGGGCGATCTGCTGGACCGCGCGCGGCTGGATCAGGTCTTTGCCAAGTACCAACCGGCGGCGGTGATGCATTTCGCCGCGCTCAGCCAGGTCGGCGAAGCCATGAGCGAGCCGGGCCGGTACTGGCACAACAACGTCACCGGCTCGCTGAACCTGATCGAGGCGGCCGTGGCCGCCGGTTGCATGGATTTCGTGTTTTCGTCCACCTGCGCGACCTATGGCGACCACGACAACGTGGTGCTGGACGAAACCACGCCGCAACACCCGCTGAACGCTTATGGCGCCTCGAAACGCGCGATCGAGGACATCCTGCGCGATTTCGAACAGGCGCACGGGCTGAACCACGTGATCTTTCGCTATTTCAACGTGGCCGGTGCCGACCCTGACGGCGACGTGGGCGAGTTTCACCGCCCTGAGACGCATCTGGTTCCGCTGTTGTTGGACGCGATCGACGGGAAGCGCGACGCGCTGACTGTCTTTGGCACCGATTACGAGACGCCCGACGGCACCTGCATCCGCGACTATGTTCATGTCTGCGACCTGGTTGATGCGCATGTGCTGGGTCTGCGCTGGCTGGAACAGGGCAAGGGCAGCCGGGTGTTCAATTTGGGCACCGGCACCGGGTTTTCGGTCAAAGAGGTTATCGCGCAGTCGCACAGCGTGACCAATCGCGAGGTGCCCTTCATCACCGGCCCGCGCCGGGCGGGCGACTGCACCAAGCTGGTGTCAGGCTCGACCCGGGCCGAGGCCGAACTGGGCTGGCGGCCCAAACGGTCGCGGCTGGAAGTGATGATCGCCGATGCCTGGCGCTGGCATCAGAATGGCCACTACGAAAAGTGATCGTGCCATGGCCGCCGCACACCACCATGACGAAAACGCACCGGGCTGGGTGCGCAGATACCGCCTGCGCCTGAAACGCAAGCGCCTGTTGTGGCGGTCCTTCCGCAGCCGCCACGCGCTGACGCCGGTTTCGGACAAGACCCGTCTGATCGCGCCCACCGACATTCTGGCCTTTACCACCCTGCGCAACGAGATCGAGCGCCTTCCCTGGTTTCTGCGCCACTATCGCCGGCTGGGGGTCGATCATTTCTTGATGGTCGACAACGGCAGCGATGACGGTTCGACCACCTATCTGCTGAACCAGCCGGACGTGTCGCTGTGGCAAACGCAGGCCAGCTATCGCGAGGCGCGGTTCGGGCTGGACTGGCTGACCTGGTTGCAGATGCGCTATGGCCATGGCCACTGGACCCTGATGGTGGATGCGGACGAACTGCTGATCTATGCCTATCACGACAGCCGCGGCCTGCGCGATCTGACGGGATGGCTGGACCAAATCGGACAGCCGGCCTTTGGCGCGCTGATGCTTGATCTATACCCGAAAGGCCCGTTGGGCACGGCGCCCCATGACCCCGAAACCGACCCGACCGAAACTTTGAACTGGTTCGATCCCGGCCCTTACAGGGCGCGCCGGCAAGAGCCGCTGGGAAACCTGTGGGTGCAAGGCGGCGTTCGCGAACGCGCCTTCTTTGCCGATTCCCCGGACCGGTCTCCAACCCTGAACAAGACTCCGTTGGTGAAGTGGGACCGTCGCTACGCTTTCGTGAACTCCTGTCATTCAGCCCTGCCCCGACACCTGAATTTTGCCTATGACGGGCCTTCCGGGCAAACCCCCTCGGGCGTCCTGTTGCACACGAAATTCCTGCCGCAAGTCGTCGAGAAGTCGCGCATCGAAAAACAAAGGCGCCAGCATTTTCATGATCCCGACCAATTCGGGCCATACTATGATGGCATCATTGCCGGGCCCGACCTTTGGACTCCACAATCAGAACGGTATTCAGGCTGGGCGCATCTGCAAAGCCTTGGACTGCTGTCAGCGGGCGGGTGGACGTGAACGGGGAATCCTGTGCCCCAAAAACCCATGCTTGGCTAACGGCTTTTAAATACATTGCTTCGCAAGGTGCGAAAATGTCATAAAACGTTAGTGTCCGGCTCCCGTCTGACCAAATGCGGACCCCGGACATGCTCGCGTATTACAAGAAGGTTGGGCAGCGCGTGAGCCTTTTGGATTCTTACCGGATGAGATTGCGGCGCAAGCGCCGTCTTGTGCGCTGCATCCGCCGAAGACGCGATCTGCGCACCGTCCGCAACAACACCCGGCAGATCCGGTCCGGTGATGTTCTGCTGATGAGCGTCGTGCGCAACGAAAAGATCCGCCTGCCCTATTTTCTGGACTTTTACCGCAAGCTGGGCGTTCGGCATTTCCTGTTCGTCGACAATGACAGCACGGATGGCACGCTGGACTATCTCAAGGCGCAGCCCGATGTCTCGGTCTGGTATACGAATGCCAGCTATCGCCGTTCGACATTCGGGATCGACTGGTCCAACTACTTGCTGCGGAAATACGCCCATGGACACTGGGTCCTGACCGTAGATCCGGACGAGTTCCTGATCTATCCGTTCTGCGACACACGTCCCATTGACGCGCTGACCGACTGGCTGGACGGCACCGGGGTGCGCAGTTTCGGGACGATGCTGCTGGACATGTATCCCGAGGGGCCGATTCAGGACGCCACCTATCACGAGGGGCAGGACCCGTTCGAGATTGCCGCATGGTTCGACTCGGGCAACTACATGATCACCAAGAACCCGGCCTATGGAAACCTGTGGATTCAGGGCGGGCCACGGGCAAGGGTTTTCTTTCAGGACAAGCCCGCGAAAGCGCCCGCGCTGAACAAGATCCCTCTGGTCAAGTGGGATCGGCGCTATGTCTATGTCAGCTCGACCCATGCGCTGCTGCCGCGCGGCCTGAACCAGGTCTATGACGAGTGGGGCGGCGAGAAAACCAGCGGCGCGTTGCTGCATGCCAAGCTGATCAACACGCTGGGTGACAAAGCCCGCGAGGAACTGCAGCGCGGTGAACACTACCGCGCGTCCGGCGAATACAGGGCCTATGTCGACCAGTTGGAGAGCAAACCGGTTTTCTGGTGCAAATGGTCCGAGAAATACATCAATTGGCGCCAACTTGAGATTCTGGGTCTGATGTCCAAAGGGAACTGGGCATGAGCGGGACCCTGGGCATCGTGATGCTGGTCCACACTGCGCTGGAACGGGCTGAGCAGGTTGCCCGGCACTGGACCGCGGCGGGTTGTCCGGTGGTCATCCACGTCGACCGCAAGGTCGACCCGGCCGTGTTCAAAGACTTTGTCGCGGCCTGCGGGGATGATCCGCTGATCCTGTTCTGCGACCGCCAGATCTGCGAGTGGGGCGGCTGGGGCATCGTTGCCGCTTCGCAATCGGCCGCGACGCTGATGCTGGAGCGCTTTCCCGACATACGCCATGTCTTTCTGTCATCCGGCTCTTGCCTGCCATTGCGCCCGGTTCAGGACCTGATCGATTACCTGAGCGACCGGCCCCGCGTGGATTTCATTGAAAGCGCCACCACCGCCGATGTCAGCTGGACCGTGGGCGGGCTGGACCTTGAACGCTTTACCCTGAGGTTTCCCTTCTCGTGGCGCAAACACCGCAAGCTGTTTGACCGCTTCGTCAAGCTTCAGCGCGCGGTCGGATATCGACGGACAATCCCCAACGGGCTGATCCCGCATATGGGCAGCCAGTGGTGGTGCCTGACGAGGCAGACCCTGACCGCGATCCTGCAAGACCCCAAGCGAGAGGTCTATGATCGATATTTCCGGCATGTCTGGATCCCCGACGAAAGCTATTTCCAGACGCTGGCGCGGCTCTATTCCACCCAGATCGAAAGCCGATCGCTGACCCTGTCGAAGTTCGACTATCAGGGCCGCCCGCACATCTTCTATGACGATCACCTGCAGTTGCTGCGCCGATCCGATTGTTTCGTCGCCCGCAAGATCTGGCCGCGCGCCGACCGGCTGTATCGGGCTTTTCTGAACGATCGGTCCCTCGCCGGAAAACCCGCCGAGCCCAATCCCGGCAAGATCGACCGCGTTTTCTCCAAAGCGGTCGAGCGTCGTACCCGCGGCCGCGACGGCCTGTACATGCAAAGCCGTTTTCCCCGCCATGGCAGCGAAAATGGCCTGACCGCGTTTCCTTACTCCGTGTTTCAGGGTTTTTCCGAGTTGTTTGAGGACTTTGAAAGCTGGCTGGGCAATGCGTCAGGCGCCCGCGTCCATGGGCATCTTTTCAACCCCAAGCGCGCCGAATTCGCCGAAGGAGAGACCATCCTGAACGGGTCCCTCAGCGACAACGCCATTTTGCGCGACTACAATCCGACGGCGTTTCTGTCGAACCTGATCTGGAACACTCGGGGCGAACGCCAGTGTTTTCAATTCGGCCCCGCTGACACCCAGAAGATCAATTGGTTTCTGGCGAGAGACAAGAACGCACAGGTCTGCGTGGTCACCGGGGCCTGGGCTGTTCCGCTGTTTCGGTCGAACATGAATTTCGCCGACATCCGCGCCGAAGCGGCCCGCCTGCAAAAGATCGAGACCGAACAGCTTGAGGTGCTGGATTCCGTGTGGACCAAAGCGCGCGTGCATGTTTGGTCAATGGCCGAATTCGTCGAATCTCCGATGGAACACCTGCAAACCGTTCTTGAAGAGATGGGCGCGACGCAGCCCAGCCATCTGATCGAGGCGCCGACGATGGTTGATCTGGCGGGGTTTGGAAAGTTCCTGCAAAACCTCAAGAACCAGGGAATGCACCCTCACCTGATGGGCGACTTTCCTGCCGACGATGTATTCGGCAATCAGACCCGCCCGTATCGCAAGCCCTACCTGGTGCAATGACCCCGCATGCCGACCGACTTTGACTATTTCATCATTCTTGCCGAAATGCGCACCGGGTCGAACCTGCTGGAGGCAAACCTGAATGCGTTGGACGGCGTGCAGTGTCATGGCGAGGCGTTCAATCCGCACTTCATCGGATACCCGAAAGCAAACGAAGTGCTGGGATTTTCACTGGAAGACAGGGATGCTGCGCCGGACCGCCTGATCGAAGCAATGCGTTCCGCGCCGGAGGGTCTGCACGGGTTCCGGTTTTTTCACTCGCACGACCCGCGGGCCCTGACGATGGCGCTGAACGATCCGCGCTGCGCAAAGATCATTCTCAACCGCAACCCGTTGGACAGCTACATCTCGCTCAAGATTGCGCGGGAGACCCAACAGTGGATGCTGACCAACGTCAAACGCAGGCGCGCCACCAAGGTTGCGTTTGATGCGGACGAGTTTCGGGACTACTTGGATGAGCAGCAGGCGTTTCAACTGAGTTTGGTCAATCAGCTGCAAAAAACGGGCCAGACCGCATTTTACATCGGTTACGAGGATCTGACCCAACTGGATGTTCTGAACGGACTGGCGGCATGGCTGGGGGTTGAGGCGCGTCTGGATCAACTGGCTCCGGATCTCAAACCTCAGAACCCGGAACCGGCCCTGTTTAAGGTGACCAATCCCGAAGCCATGGATGCGGCCCTAGCGGCCCTGGACCGGTTCAACCTATACCGAACGCCGAACTTTGAACCGCGACGGGGCCCGGCCGTTTCGCGTCATATCGCGGCCGCGGAAACGCCGCTGATGTATCTGCCGATCCGGGGTGGACCGGAACAGATCGTGGTTCAATGGATGTCCGAACTTGATGGCGGCGAGCTGATCACCGACCGAAACCAGAAACAGGTGCGGCGCTGGATGAAGGCGCATCCGGGTCACCGGAAATTCACGGTCCTGCGACACCCGTTGGCGCGGGCACACTCGGTGTTTTGCGAACGGATCCTGGGCACCGGGCCCGGCGCATATGCCGGAATCCGCAACCGGCTGCGCAACGGGTTCAAGTTGCCGATCCCGGGCCAGGTGCGCGATGGGAACTATTCGCTCGAGCAGCACTATCAGGCGTTTTCTGCGTTTCTTGATTTTCTGCAGCTGAATCTCTCTGGCCAGACCCCGATCCGGGTCGACGGGCTGTGGTGCACGCAGGCCCGCATGCTGGAGGGGATTGCGGGCTTTGCCCTGCCCGACCTCATACTGCGCGAGGAAGAGATGGCCACCGCACTACCGGATCTGGCCCGCGGCCTGGGGCACAATGCCCCGCCGAAGCCCGGCGTGCCCGCGCCGGACCAGCCCTATTCGTTGGATCAGATCTACGATGACAAGCTCGAGGCGCTGGCCGAGGAAACCTATCAGCGCGACTATCTGCAGTTCGGATTCGGGAAATGGCGGCCTATCAGGGACGCACGGTGATCAACGTACCTTCGTTCACCATCGCATAGATCTCTTCGATCTCTTCGTTCTTGACGGCGATGCAGCCAGCGGTCCAATCCGGTGTCTTCTTCGCGCGCTTGAACTCCTTGCGCAGGTTCGGTTCGCCGTGAATGAAAATGTCTCCACCCGGGTCGAAGCCCATCGCCTTTGCCTTGGCGATATCCTGGCTGTTGGGATAGGAAATACCCAGCGATAGGTGATATCGGCTGCGAGGGTTGCGGCGGTCGATCAGGTAGGTGCCTTCGGGTGTGCGACCGTCTCCGCGCTTGACCTTTGTGCCGCTTGGAGCGAACCCAAGCTCGACATCATACTCACGCAAGATCTGCTCGTGATGCAGCAGGTACATCTTGCGCGCGCCCTTGTTCACCACGATGGATGTCACCTCGGGTCCGTTATAGGTCAGAAACCGGGGGCCCGCACTTCCACAAGCCGAAAGGCTCAGTGTTGCCAGTGCACCCAATCCAAATGCTCGACGATCCATGATTTCACTGCCTGCTCGTTTTTTCGCATAATGCCAAAATCCGGCAGAAACGGAAATCACTTTTTGCTGTTCATATGCTCGGTCAGGCGGCGTTCGATCGACTCCAACCGGTCCAGCACCTCGTCCCGATAGGCATCCGTCTTGACTTCATCCTCGGCGTGATGGGCATCCTGCATCGAATTCACGATCAGACCGACCAGCAGGTTCACGACCGCAAAGGTGGTGACCATGATGAAGGGCACGAAGAACAGCCAGGCGTAGGGATAGACCTCCATCACCGGGCGGACAATGCCCATCGACCAGCTTTCCAGCGTCATGATCTGGAACAGGGTATAGGCCGACAGACCCAGATCACCGAACCACTCCGGAAAGCTGTCCGAGAACAGTTTGGTCGAGATCACCGCGCCGATATAGAACAGGATCGCCATCAACAGGAACACGCTTGCCATGCCCGGCAAGGCCGAGATGAAGCCCTCGACCACCCGGCGCAGACGTGGCGCAACCGAGATCACCCGCAGCACCCGCAGGATCCGCAGCGCACGCAACACCGAAAGACCCGCACCGCCGGGCACCAAGGCGATGCCGACGATCACGAAATCGAAGATGTTCCAACCATTGAGAAAGAAACGGCGCCCGTTGGCCACCAGTTTCATTGCGATCTCGGCCACGAAGATGGTCAGGCAGATGGTGTCGAGCAGCACGATCACCGGCCCGAATTTCGCCATCAGGCCGTCCGAGGTTTCCATGCCCAGCAGAACCGCGTTCACCAAGATGACGCCGGTGATGAATTGCGAAAACCGCGGGTTTTCGACAAAGGCCTGCAGGCGCTGCCGGATCGTCATGCGAAGGGTCTCCTGTCGGATCATGGATTCTCTGCCAGTTTGAAGCTGCCCACCAGTTCGCTGTGGGATGACCATCGAAATTGGTCAACCACTTGGACCCATTCAAGGGCATAGCCCGCCTGAACAAGATTTTTTGCATCCCGCGCGAAGGTCACAGGGTTGCAGGACACATAGGCGATGACCGGACGGCGGGCCTGAGCCAGCTCGGCCACCTGGGCCTCGGCGCCGGCGCGCGGCGGGTCCAGAACCACGGCGTCAAAGCGGCGCAGTTCGTCCGGCATCAAGGGGCGGCGGAACAGGTCGCGCGCCTCGGTCGTGACCTGTTTCAATCCCGTGGACTTGCGCCAGCCCTGATCCAGCGCGCGGGTCATGTCGGCCGCGCCTTCAACGGCATGAACCTCGGCCCGTTGCGCCAGCGGCAACGAGAACGTGCCGCAGCCCGCGAACAGATCAACCACCCGTTTGGCCGGGCCGACAATCTCCAAAACTGCCTGTGTTAGAGACTGTTCCCCGTCTTTCGTGGCCTGCAGGAAGGCCCCCGGCGGCGGGACCACCGTGGCTGGACCGAACCGCTGTGCGGGTGGGTTGCGCATCGCGATCACCTCGCCATCCCAGGCCAGCCGCGCCAGCCCGTGCTGCTCGGTCGCCTGCGCAAGCGCCAGTTCCAGCGGGCCATCCAGCGGCTTGCCGCCCTGCACCGCCACGTCCAGCCCGGCTTCGGACAGGGTCAGGGTAACCGACAACACGCCCTTGCGGCTGCCGCCCAGTTCGACCAGCGCCTTGGCCACGGGGATGGCGGCGGTCAGCGCCGGGTCCAGCAGCTGGCAATCAGGAATCTCGGTGATCACGTCTGAGGCGCGGCCGTGGAACCCCGCCAGCGCGCCCTTCTTGGTGCGGCGCACAGCGATGGTGGCGCGGCGACGCGACTGCGGTGGCGACGTCAGGATCGGGCGCATCTCGGCCTGCAGCCCCTGAGCGGCCAAAGCGGTACGCACCACCTCGGCCTTCCAATCGGCCACGAAGGTGTCCGAGGCGTGCTGCAACTGGCAGCCGCCGCAGCTTTTGTAGTGGCGGCAGGGAGGCTTGACCCGATCGTCCGACGGCGTCAGCACCTTGATATCGGTCAGCACCGAGCCGTCCAACGCGCCGCTGACCCGCTCGCCGGGCAGCGTTCGGGGGGCATAGACCGGGCCCTCGGCGATGCCGTCGCCCTGATGCCCTAGGCGGAGAATGGTGTATTCCTGCGTCATGGCCTGCCTGATAGCCGGGCTGATGCGCCAACAAAACCCTTATTCGGCGGCCTCGGTCTGGATGAACCCGCCCGACTGACGGTGCCAGAAGCGCGCATACAGCCCGCCCTGCGCCAGCAGAGTGTCATGCGGCCCGCTTTCAACGATGCGCCCGTGATCCAGTACGATGATCCGGTCCATCTCGCTGAGCGTGGACAGGCGGTGGGCGATGGCCAGAACGGTCTTGCCTTCCATCACCCGGTGCAGCGCGGTCTGGATCGCGGCCTCGACCTCGGAATCCAGCGCCGAGGTCGCCTCGTCCAGCACGAGGATCGGCGCGTCCTTCAGGATCGCGCGGGCCAGCGCGATACGCTGACGCTGGCCGCCGCTCAGCTTGACGCCGCGCTCGCCCAGATGCGCGTCATAACCCTTGCGCCCCTGCCCGTCCTGCAGATCGAGGATGAAATCATGCGCTTCGGCCTTTTTGGCGGCGGCAATCATCTGGTCTTCGGTGGCATCGGGGCGACCGTACAGGATATTGTCGCGGGCCGAGCGGTTGAACATCGCGGTTTCCTGCGTGACCATGCCGATCTGGCGGCGCAGGCTGTCCTGCGTGACGCGGGCGATGTCCTGCCCGTCGATCAGAATTTTCCCATTTTCCCTGTCATAGAGCCTGAGCAGCAGCGAAACCAGGGTGGATTTTCCCGCCCCCGACGCGCCGACGATTCCCAGTTTTTCGCCCGGCTGCGCCGTCAGCGTCAGGTCCGAGACTCCGCCCACGTCGCGACCATAGGCAAAGCTGACATCGCGGAACTCGATCTGGCCCTCGGGCACCGTCAGCTCGTTGGCGTCCGGCGCATCCTCGACCCGGTCGGGCCGTGCCAGGGTTTTCATGCCGTTCTCGATCTCGCCCACATGGGCGTAGATCCCCATCAGGGTGAAGCTGACCCAGCCCGTCATCTGAGCGATACGGATCGAAATGGCACCCGCCGCCACGATATCCCCGGTGGTCGCCGACCCGCCCTGCCACAGCCACAAGGTGGCGCCCAACAGCAGAACCGGCAGAAGCCCCGCCAGTGTCATCAAAATGAACCGGAAACTGGCCGACAGTTTGCCAAAGGCCAGCGACTTGTCGCGCAGCGCAACCATCGAGTCGCGGGCGGCCTGATCCTCGAACTCTGAATGGGCAAACAGCTTGACGGTCTTGATGTTGGTGATCGTGTCCACCACCTGTCCCGACACCATCGCCCGCGCTCCGGCCCGCGCGGCCGAGCGTGTACGGATGCGCGGCAGGTACCAGCGCACCAGCAGGAAATACACAGCCAGCCAAGCCACGAAGGGCAGCATGACGAGGGGATGAATAGACCCTAACAAAAGCAAAGATCCCACGAGCGAGGCCAAGGCAAAGACGATGGCGCTGATGGTTTCCGATACGACCGAGGTCAGGGCATTGGCCGTCTGCATCTGTTTCTGGGCGATGCGGCCGGCAAAATCGTCGTCGAAATAGGTGACCGACTGCCCCAACGTCCAGCGGTTCAGCTTGGCCAGGACCAGCGGCGGGATGTTGGGCATGACGATATAATTGTTCGACACCGAGGACAGCCCGAACAACAGCGGCCGGATCAGCATGAAGAACGCCACGGCGCCCAGGATCATCCACAGGTTTCGCGGTGTCAGAAAGTTCTCGGGGCCGCTGGCGGTCGCCATGTCGATCACCCAGCCCAGAATCCAGGCAGTTCCGGCCTCCATCGCGCCTGCAAGGGCCGAAAACAGCGCAGCGGCGAACAACATGGGCCAGGCCCCTGTCAGGCACCAGCGAATGAACGCCCCCAGCCTTTGCGGCGGGGGCGTCTGGGTGGATTCAAATGGTTTGATCAGGTCTGCGACCGTCATTCTGCTGCCTCGTCCGCGGCCTCGGGGTTCATGAAGCCGCCAGATTGGCGCGCCCAGAACTGGGCGTAAAGACCGCCCTGCTCCAAAAGATCGGCATGGGTGCCTTCCTCGACGATCCGGCCTCCGTCCATCACCAGGATGCGGTCCATCTGGGCGATGGTGCTGAGCCGGTGCGCGATGGCGATCACGGTCTTGCCCTGCATCATGCCGTACAGCGTCTCCTGGATTGCGGCTTCGACCTCGGAATCTAGGGCGGATGTGGCCTCGTCCAACAACAAGATCGGCGCGTCCTTCAGGATCACCCGCGCCAGCGTCACCCGCTGCCGTTGCCCGCCGCTCAGCTTGACGCCGCGCTCGCCCACATGGGCGTCATAGCCGGTGCGGCCCTGCGGGTCCTGCAGGTCGAGGATGAAGTCATGCGCCTCGGCCTGTTTGGCGGCGGCGATCATCTGGTCTTCTGTCGCATCGGGACGGCCATACAGGATGTTGTCGCGCACCGAGCGGTGCAGCAGCGCGCTGTCCTGCTGAACCATGCCGATATTGCGGCGCAGGCTGTCCTGGGTGACAGTGCGGATGTCCTGCCCGTCGATCAGGATCGCACCGCTTTCCACGTCGTAGAACCGCAGAAGCAGCTTGACGAGGGTCGATTTCCCGGCCCCCGACCGCCCGATCAGCCCGACCTTCTCGCCCGGCTGGATGGTCAGATTGACATGATCCAGCCCGCCGGTCTCGCGTCCATAATGGTGCGACAGGTCGCGGATCTCGATCTGGCCGTCGGTCAGCTGCAGCGGCTTGGCGCCCGGCGCATCCAACAGGTCGACGGGTTGGGCGATGGTCTCCATCCCCTCGGCCACGACGCCCAGCTGGCGGAAGAAGCTGGTCAGCGCCCACATGATCCACCCGGTCATGGCATTCAGCCGCAGCGTCAGCGCGGTGGCCGCCGCCACCACCCCGACCGAGGCACTGCCTTGCATCCACAGGTAAATGGCCCAGCCGACCACACCGATGATCAGCACGCCGTTCAGCGCGACCAGAACGGCATCCATGATGGTGAAGATACGCATTTCGGTCTGGAAGGTGCGCCGGGTCTCTTCGATCGCTTCGCGCGCATAGTCGAGCTCCTGCTGGGCATGGGCGAACATCTTCACCGAGTGGATGTTGGTATAGCTGTCGACCACCCGGCCCGTCACCGTGGACCTCGCATCGGACGCGGCCTGCGACGCCGGCCCCACCCGCTGCACCGTCCAGCGCACCAGCAGCGCATAGAGCGCGAACCAGATCAGCAGCGGCAGAAGCAGGCGCGGATCGGCTGCCATCAGCAGGATCGCCGCCCCGATCAGATAGGCCAGCGAGAACGAGATCGCATCGAACACCTGGAACACAACCTCGCCCGCGGCGGGCGGGGTCTGCATGATGCGGTTGGCGATGCGCCCGGCAAAATCATTCTCGAACCAGCCGACCGATTGGCGCAGAACGTGCTTGTGCGCCCGCCAGCGGATAAGCGTGCCGAAATTGGGCAGGATCGTATTGTTCAGCAACAGCACGTCCAGCACATGCAGGATGGGCCGCAGCAAAAGGATGAACAGCGCGACCAGAACCAGCTCGGTCCCGTGGGCCTGCCAAACCTCGGACGGTGATCCGCCCAGCAGGTCGACGACCCGGCCCATATAATAGATCAGCCCGATCTCGACCGCGGCCACGATGATCGACATCAGCGCAGCCCAGAAGAAGACGCGCCGAAAAGGGCGGGAATAATCCAGCATGAAAGGCCACAGCCGCGTCGGCGGCGTGTCTACCTCTTCATAGGCAACAAAAGGGTCTACGAGGTTTTCGAAATAGCGAAACATGGAGGTGCTCCGATTGAGCAGGAAAATTGAAAATGCGAAAGCAGATGGCGCCAAAACACCACCCGTACGGGTCAGGTGTTCTGGCTTTAGCCGAACCAGATCCCGTAATACATTCGCAGTCCTCCATCCATGTGACAGGCGCACCCTATCCGAACACCTGCGGGCTTGTCATCCCCTTTTGAGACTTCCTGTCAAACTTGCAGCAGCGCGTCCCGGTCCAGCGTGAAATCCGAGGCGATCCAGCGGCTTTCCAGTTCGGCTAGTTTTGCGCCCAGCGCAGGGCCGGAGTAACGCCCGAGCAGATCGGCGGCCCTGACCGGGAATGTCGCCGCGGCCCCTTTTTCAACGGCCGCGCCCGTCTCAACCGTCCAAGGCTGTTCCAGAAAGGCGCAGCGCAGCAGGGCCGCGTCCTGTCCGTCTGGCTGTCCCAGCCGATACCCCAATTCGGACGCCCCGGCACCGCCCTGCGCCCCGTCCCGGATCCGGGTCAGGCGGGTCAGTTGCGCCTTGCTGAGGCGCAGAGTCCCGGCAACCTCGGGCCCCGCGATGGCTGCCAGACGGCGCAGCGCGTCGGGGGCAAGCCCGGCCTGCGATTCAAGATGGATCAGGATCGGCAGCGCCTGATCGTCGGCGCCGGGCAGCAGATGCGCCAGAACGCCGATGCTGCGCATGGCGGCCACTGACGGGGCCGGGTCGGGCGCGGCCAGCAGTTTCAGCATCTCGGCCCCGACCCGCTCGCGCGACAGCCGGTCGAGCCCGTCCAGATCGGCCGCAATCGCCGCCAGAGCATCCGGGTCCATCCCGGCCTGCGCATCGCCATACCAGGCGTGAAACCGGAAATACCGCAACGAGCGCAGATAGTCCTCGCGGATGCGATCTTGGGCCGCACCGATGAACCGCACGCGCCGCGCCTGCAGGTCGGGCAGGCCGCCCAGCGGATCCAGAATGGTGCCGTCGGGGCGGGAATAGAGCGCGTTCATCGTAAAATCGCGGCGGGCGGCGTCCTCTTCCACCTGGTCCGAAAAGGCCACGACCGCGCGCCGCCCGTCGGTTTCGACGTCGCGGCGAAAGGTTGTGATCTCATGCGGTTTGCCGTCGCTGACCACGGTCACGGTGCCATGGTCGATACCGGTGGGAACCGCCTTCAGCCCGGCCCGTTCGGCTAGGTCCATCACCTGTTGCGGGCGGGCATCGGTGGCGATGTCGAGATCCGAGACCGGCGCCCCCAGCAGCGCATTGCGGACGCACCCCCCCACAAACAGCGCCTGCGCGCCGCCCTCGGTCAGCGCCTTGCACACGTTCTGCGTGGCCGGGTTGGTGATCCAGTCTTCGGTGATCCGCATCATTCGCTCATCCGTGCCGCCAGCCCGCGCAACATGCGGGCCGTGGCGCCCCAGATGTAGTAGGGGCCAAAGGGCACCGCGAAGTAATACCGCCGTGTTCCGCGCCAGATGCGCGATTCAACCACATAATTCGCAGGGTTCAGCACATGCGCAAGCGGAACCGAAAACACCTCGTCTACCTCGCCCGGTTCGGCCACCGGGTCAAAGCCGCGCTCCAGAACCGCCACCACCGGTGTCACGGCGAATGACGTGACAGTTTCATGCACCGGCAATGTGCCCAGAATGCGCGGCAGGTCCGGCGGCAGGCCGATCTCTTCCTGCGCCTCGCGCAGGGCCGTGACGGTCACATCCGCATCGGTGTCGTCCTGCTTGCCGCCCGGAAAGGCGATCTGCCCCGGATGGTGTTTAAGGGCCGAGGACCGCTTGGTCAGAATCAGGCGCGGATCGCCGCGGGCCAGGTCCACGGCGACCAGAACACCCGCGGGGCGCAGCTTGCGCCCCGCAGGCAGAACCGTGTCGGGATTGAGGTCGAAGTCGCTGGACCGATCGCCCGGACGGGTCAACGCCGCGCTCAGACGCGGGATCAGGTCAGGCGCCATCCGGATCTTCGGCCTCGAACCCGACCGATTTCGGATCCAGCACATAATGCGCGCCGCAGAACTGGCAGTCGGCGGTGACGGTGTCTTCATCCGTGGTCATCTTCTCGATGTCTTGGGCCGAGTAGATCGACAGGCTTTGACGCACGCGGTCCTCGGAGCAGGTGCAGCCGAACTGCACCGACTGGGCCTCGTACACGCGGGGCTGTTCCTCGTGGAACAGGCGCACCAGCAGGTCGGTCGGCGCCACGGACGGCCCGATCATTTCCAGATCCTCGACCGTGTCCAGCAGGATGTTGACCCGGCCCCAATTCTCTTCTTCCTGACCATCGACCAGATCGGCGGCTGTCAGAACTTCGCCCGTACCCTCGCCGCTGGCGACAAACGGAGACGCCTTTGGCATGTGCTGCAGCATGATGCCGCCGGCGCGCCAGCGTTCGCCCACACCCGGCTCGGTCGACCGGCCAAAGCTGAGCGAGAAGCGGGTCGGAAGCTGTTCGGACTGCGCGAAATACGCCTCGGCACAGGCGCTGAGCGATCCTCCGGCCAGCGGCGTGATCCCCTGATAGGGTTGCGTCCCCTTGCCCTGGTCGATCAGGATCGCGAAGTATCCCTCGCCCACCTGATCAAAGGGTGCACCTTCGGTCAGACGGTCGCGGTCAAAGCTGGCATAGGCCCTGATCTGCGCGGGCTGGCCCTCTTCGCGCGGAGCGTAATAGTCGGTGGCGATCATCCGCACGGGCCCCTTGGACTGAACCTGCAGCGACAGCTTCCAGCGCAGTGCGACGGTCTGGCCGATCAGCGCGGTGAGCAAGGCCATCTCGGCCACCAGCGCCTCGACCTGCGCGGGGTAGTTGTGCTGCTTCAGGATGCCGTCCAGCACCCCGTCCAGCCGGGCCACGCGGCCACGCATATCCGATACATCAAGTTGAAAGGGCAGGACGGTATCGTCCCACGCGATTTTCGTTCCAAGAGACATGGGGTTTCCTTAAGCGCCGCAAGTTGGCATATCGCCACCATATAGGTCGTACATTCGGGGTTGAAAGGGTCCTTACATGATCAGACGGTTCGGCGAAACCCCGGAACCGGGACGGAAATACACGCGCCGGGTCGGCGTCTATGCGCTGCTGCCGCGCGGGGCCAGCCTGCTGCTGACCTGCCAGACCGAACCCGGACCCGACTTGCAGCTGCCCGGTGGCGGGATCGACGCCGGCGAGTCGCCAATAGTCGCCCTGCATCGCGAAGTGTTCGAAGAAACCGGTTGGTCGATCGCGGACCCGCGGCGGGTTGGTGCGTTCCGGCGATTCACCTACATGCCCGAATATGATTTGTGGGCCGAGAAGGTCTGCCTGATCTACCGGGCTCGCCCGGTTCAACGCAAAGGACCACCGACCGAACCCTTTCACGAGGCGGTTTGGATGAACACCGGCGATGCGGTTCACATGTTGGGCAATGCAGGCGACCGGCACTTCGCGCGGCTGCATCTATCCGGGCTTTAGTTTCCGTTGTACTCGAAAAACACGGCTGAAACGTCATCCTCCATCCCCGTTCCCGGCGGCATGCCCTGCGTCAATCGCCAGAACATGTCGTCCAGAAACTCGGGCCCGCTGTTCGCTCCTAGGCATTCCAGCGCCATCCGTTGCAGCCCGTCTTCATCCAGAAGATCACCGTTTTTGACACGGCATTCGGTGAAGCCGTCCGAGTACAACAGCAGCTTGTCGCCGCGCTGCAGATAGGTTTCGGTCTGCTGGAACGCCACATCGGGCAGCAATCCGATGGGAAGGCCGCCATCCCCAATGAACTCTGCCCGGCCGGTCCGGCGCAACAGCAGTGGATGGGGGTGCCCAGCCTGAACCATCCTCAGGTGGCCGTTGCGCAGATCCACGATGGCGTAGACCATGGTAAAATATTCCTCGATCCCCGTGTCGGCCATCAGGCGGGCATTCAGGATGGCGGCCACCTGCTCGGGTGGCAGCAGGGCGTAGAACTTGTTGAACCGCTTCTCCATTGCGACGTTCTGATCGAAATGCTGGCTGGTCAGATACCCGCCCAACCGCGCCGTCATCATTGCTGACGTGATACCGTGGCCGGAGACATCGATGCTGTAGAACCCGATCCGGTTCGCGCCCGGCGAAAACATCCCCACCAGGTCACCTCCGATGTGGCCGCAGGGTTTGAGCAGCAGGCTGACCCGGGACTTGCCAAATTCCCGATAGAGTTCCGGCACCAGTGATTCCTGTATCTTGCGCGCCTGGATCAGATCCTTGTCGATGGCGTCATGCGCAAGGCGCAGTTCGGACAAAGCGGTTTCGATCAACCGGTTCTTGTCCGAAAGCTCGCGCTGCATATCGAGAATGCGGGCCCCTGCTGAAATGCGAGCCCGCAACTCGTCTGCTTCAAGCGGTTTGATCAGGAAATCATCCGCACCGGCATCCAGGCCGCGCGCGACTTCCTGCTTTTCACTTTTTGAGGTCAGAAGGATGAAATAGGTGTACTGGTCGTTCTCCAACGCGCGAAACGCGCGGCAAAATTCCAGCCCGCCCATGCCCGGCATCACCCAGTCACTGAGCACCAGATCAGGCAGGGACTGCTTGCAGATCTCGATCGCTTCTTCACCGCTGTCGGCCTCGACAACCGTGAATCCCCATTTCTTCAGCGATGCCACCAGAATACGGCGTTGCAGGCGGCTGTCATCGACCACCAGCACCGTCCGGATGGCTCCAAAATCCAGGTCAGCCTTGGCCTCAATATGGCTGGACACTCGCACGCGAAACCTCTGCGCATTTTCCAACGGGGGTGGGGCAAAGCTACGGCGCACGGCTTAACAACCGATGAAAGCTGTTCTCCGCAGCGGCTTAACCCGGATTTTACCCCGGACCGGTAATCAGAGACGGTACCGGTCAAGGTGGAGGACGGTGATGATACACTGGCCCAGGGTGTGCCAGCTGCGTGATGAAGTCGGGCCCGAGGAATTCGACGAGGTCGTCCGGATCTTTCTGGATGAAGTCGGTGAGGTCATGGGCCGCTTGACGTCGGACACCGACCGGTCCGCGCTTGAGCAGAACCTGCATTTCCTCAAAGGCAGTGCATTGAGCCTTGGCTTTGAGAGTCTGTCCAAACTCTGTCAGGATGGCGAACGGCGCGCTGCTGCGGGACATGGGGCGGAAGTCGATCTGGACGCGGTCATCGCGGCTTTCGACCGCTCGCGCGCGGAATTCATGTCCGGCTTAAAGGACAACCTGTAATCGGTCAGATCACGAACTGCGCCAGCGTCTCGTCCTCGGTGATGTCGGTATAGACGAACCCGGCATCGTCCAGATGCGCGAACAGGCGCAGGAAATTGTCCGGCTTGCTGGTCTCGATCCCGATCAGGACTGAACCGAAATTGCGCGCTGATTTCTTCATGTATTCAAACCGGGCGATGTCATCTTCGGGGCCGAGGATGTTCAGAAATTCCTTCAGCGCTCCGGGCCGCTGCGGCAGGCGCAGGATGAAGTATTTCTTGACGCCCGAATAGCGCTGCGCCCGCTCTTTGACCTCGGGAAGACGCTCGAAATCGAAATTCCCGCCCGAGGTGACGCAGACGACCGTCTTGCCGCGCAAAAAGCTTTGGACGTCGCTCACCGCCTCGATCGCCAGGGCGCCGGCGGGTTCCAGCACGATGCCTTCCACGTTCAGCATCTCGATCATGGTGGTGCAGATGCGGTCCTCGGACAGAACGATCACGTCCGACAGGTGCCGGTCGCGCAACAGCTGGAACGGCTTGTCCCCGATCCGGCCCACCGCCGCGCCGTCGACGAAATTGTCCACCTTGTCCAGCGCCACCGGATGGCCCGCCGCCAGCGCCGCGCGCAGACAGGCCCCGCCCGCGGGCTCGACGAACAGGCAATGGGTGCGGTCGCCGAACCATGTCGCCACACCCGAGGACATACCGCCGCCACCCACCGGCAGCACCACGTGATCGGGCAGTCGGCCCAGCTGTTCCTCGATTTCAACAGCCAATGAGGCCTGCCCTTCGATTACGTCGTCATCGTCGAAGGGCGACAGGAAATACCCGCCCTGCTGCGCGCACCAGTCCTGAGCCGCGGCAAGCGTGTGGTCGAAGTAGTCGCCGGTCAGGTGGATCTCGACGTTGTCGCCACCAAAGATTCGGGTCTTCTGGATCTTTTGCTGAGGTGTCGTCACCGGCATGAAGATCACGCCTTTGACCCCCATGTGCTTGCACATAAAGGCCACGCCCTGCGCGTGGTTGCCAGCGCTGGCGCAGACGAACAGGTCCTGTCCCTGCTGCTTGCGCATGGCGTTGAACGCACCGCGGATCTTGTAGGACCGCACCGGGCTGAGGTCTTCGCGTTTCAGCCAGATGTCGGCATCGTATTTCTCGGACAGATGGGCATTGCGCTGCAACGGCGTTGCAGGAAACACGGTGCGCATCGCCTGTTCGGCGGCGCGGGCGCGGGTCATGAAATCACTCATGCCGCATTCCCTGCCCCATCAGGCCGACAAGGGCAAGGAATACATCGGTGTACGGGCGATCAGCCCAGTTCGCGCTTTTCGATGAACACGCCGTACATCGTGGTCAGGATGCTGACGTTGATCATCGGCAGGATCAGAATCCCGAAAAACAGGGCGATCAATACACCCAGTACCGGAATGATCGACAAAACTCCGATCGCCATCTGAACCAGGAACTGAAACAGGAACGAGATCACGATAAGAACGACGATTGTTCCAGCGGTACGCAGAGTGTTGTTCCATGCCTCGCTCAACGTGATCGGCTGGCCGATCGCCGCAGCCGGCAGGATGATCGACAGCCGATAGAAGCAAATAGCCAGGAAAACCATGTAGCCGATGGTCAGGATGATCGAAACGGCGATCAGTCCTTCGCCCAGTATGCCTGTCAGGATCCCCATCGGCAGGAACGCAATTGCCATCAGGATCCCCAGCATCAGCCCACGTCCGAAATAGGCAAGAATGCGATCGAACCGAAAGGTGGGCAGCACGCCGGAAGGATACTCTTCCAGAAGAATGTATCTGTGCCAGGCCACCGCGATCCAGCCCATGACGAGGACCATCACGACGAACAGGAGAAACGCGAACAGAATAAGGGCCCCCGGATTCACCCCCGGCGGTAACCCGTTCGGATTGTCATCGAATGCCTCAAGTGGAATTCCGGACACCATGAACAGGCCGATGATTGCAATCGTTCCGATTACGGCCGGACCGATAACGATTTGCGCTACCTGCTTGAGGTTGCCAAAAACCATCCGAAGCGAGTGGGCAAAAATATTCCATCCGAGCATTCCGAAATATCCTTAATCAATCCATGGTTGATACCGTTTGACTGCAAATCCGCCGCCCGGTCAATCCACAGCTTCTTGCCCCCACGTCGAAAACCCGCTAGGGGCCAATCGTCTTACGCATAAGGGGAAGTCAGATGTCCGCGCCCAAGAAAGTTGTTCTGGCCTATTCCGGTGGCCTTGATACCTCGATCATCCTGAAATGGCTGCAGACCGAGTATGGCTGCGAGGTGGTGACCTTCACCGCCGATCTGGGTCAGGGCGAAGAGCTTGAGCCCGCCCGCCAGAAGGCCGAGCTGCTGGGGATCAAGCCCGAGAACATCTATATCGAGGACATCCGCGAAGAGTTCGTCCGCGATTTCGTCTTCCCCATGTTCCGCGCCAATGCGCAGTACGAGGGGCTGTACCTGCTGGGCACGTCCATCGCGCGGCCGCTGATCTCGAAACGCCTGATTGAGATTGCCAAGGAAACCGGCGCCGACGCAGTGGCCCACGGCGCCACCGGAAAAGGCAATGACCAGGTGCGGTTCGAACTGGCGGCCTATGCGCTGAACCCCGACATCAAGGTGATCGCGCCCTGGCGCGAGTGGGACCTGAGCAGCCGCACCAAGCTGCTGGAATTTGCCGAGGCGCACCAGATCCCGATCGCCAAGGACAAGCGCGGCGAGGCACCCTTCTCGGTCGATGCGAACCTCCTGCACACCTCGTCCGAGGGCAAGGTTCTGGAAGACCCCGCCGTTCAAGCGCCCGACTATGTCTATCAGCGCACCGTCCACCCCGAGGACGCCCCGAACGAACCCGAATATATCGAGATCGGCTTTGAAAAAGGCGACCCGGTCAGCATCAATGGTGAGGCGATGAGTCCCGCCACCATCCTGACCAAGCTGAACGAATACGGCGGCAAGCACGGCATCGGCCGTCTCGATCTGGTCGAGGGCCGGTTCGTGGGCATGAAGTCGCGCGGCATCTATGAAACACCGGGCGGCACCATCCTGCTGGAGGCGCATCGCGGCATCGAGTCCATCACCATGGACCGCGGCGCGATGCACCTGAAGGACCAGCTGATGCCGCAATATGCCGAGCTGATCTACAACGGCTTCTGGTACAGCCCCGAGCGCGAGATGCTGCAGGCCGCCATCGACAAAAGCCAGGAACACGTCACCGGCACCGTTCGCGTGAAGCTGTACAAGGGTCTGGCCTCGACCGTGGGCCGCTGGTCGGATCATTCGCTGTATTCCGAGGCGCATGTGACCTTCGAAGAAGACGCCGGTGCCTATGACCAGAAAGACGCTGCGGGCTTCATCCAGCTGAACGCGCTACGGCTCAAGCTGCTGGCGGCGCGCGACAAGCGGTTGTCCAAGTGACCGAGGATGACGGCCTGGACGACGAACTGGAAATGTTCATCGAAGCGCAGGACACGGTCTGGTCCGATGTCCTGCGCGAACTGGAGCAGGGGCAGAAAACCAGCCACTGGATGTGGTTCGTCTTTCCGCAACTGGCCGAGCTGGGCCAATCGCACATGGCGCAGCTCTACGGGATCGAGGATCTGGACGAGGCTGCCGCCTATCTGGCCCACCCCGAACTGCGCCGCCGCCTGACCGAAGTGGCCCGGCTGATGCTGACCCACGCGGGCAAGGACCCGGCCGAGATTCTGGGCAAGGTCGATGCCAAGAAGCTGCGGTCGTCCATGACCCTGTTCGCCACCGTGTCCGATGCGCCTCCCGAATTCCAAGCGGTTCTGGATGCGTTCTACGACGGGCAGCCCTGCCCGCGCACGCATCAGGTCTTGGGTTAAGCGGTTTCCCGTAAGGTCACGCTTGCCCCGGCCCCTGCCCTCTGTCACCCCGAACGCAAGTGCGAAAAAGGGAGGCAGGGATGCTGCAGGAGATCGCCGAGGGAATCCAAAAAGGGCTGGCCGACAAACGCTTTGACGGCTCGTTGAAATTTGATTGCGGCGCCGATGGCGTGATCGTCCTGGCCGACAACACGGCCACCACCCAGGACCGCGAAACCGATTGCACTATCCGCATCTCGCGCGACAATCTAGGCAAACTGCTGACCGGCAAACTGAACCCGATGACCGGGGTGATGATGGGCAAGCTCAAGATCTCGGGCGACATGGGCGTCGCGATGAAGCTGGGGCAGTTGCTGGGCTAGGCGATAAACTCGTCTCACCACCGCGTGACAAACGGTTTCAGCCGATTGTCAGCCGCCGCGTTGCGCGGCAGCCTGAGGCGGAAAGGAGATCCGCCATGACCCGTTGCCTCGACCAGATCAAGCTGACCCTTCTGTTTGCGCTGATTGCGCTGGCGCTGATCCTGCGCGCTCAGCCGGCCCCGGCGGCCGGAACCGAGACGCTGACCGTGGCGGGCGGCTGTTTCTGGTGCGTCGAAGCCGATTTCGAATCCGTACCCGGCGTGATCGAAGCGGTTTCGGGCTATACCGGCGGCACGACTCCGAACCCCACCTACAGCCAAGTCACGAGCGGCGGCACCGGCCATTACGAGGCGGTGCAGATCACCTTCGATCCGGCCCGTGTTTCCCGTGAAACCCTGCTGAACCTGTTCTTCCGCTCGGTCGATCCCACCGATGCGGGCGGGCAGTTCTGTGACCGGGGCGACAGCTATCGCACCGCGATTTTCGTCTCTAACACTGGCGAAAAAGCTTTGGCCGAAGGCAGCAAAGCCGATGCGCAGCGTGCGCTGGGTCAGGCCATCGTGACTCCGGTCCTGCCGCTTGGGGCGTTCTATCCGGCCGAGGCCTATCATCAGGATTACTACAAGGGCAAAAAGCTGGTGTTCACCCGGTTCGGGCCGAAACGTCAGCTGAATGCCTACAAGGCGTATCGCAAGGCCTGCGGCCGCGATGCGCGGGTCCGGCAATTGTGGGGCAGCGCGGCGCCGTTTGCCGGATCTTAATCCAGCGCGGCCTCGCGGACCTCTTTCAGATCGGGAATGACGTCCGCCGTACCAGGCCGCATCACCATCAGGGCAGCGGCCCGGTTGGCTTGGGTGATGGCCTGCGCCATCGGCATCCCCCGGTCCATTCCCGCCAGAACATATCCGGTAAAGGTGTCCCCGGCCCCGGTCGTGTCCACGGCCTTGACCTTGTGGGCGGGAAACTCTGCCGCCGCCTGCCCGCGTTGATGATAGCGGGCGCCTATTGACCCCAGCGTGACGATCACATGCTCGACCGGCAGATCGGCCGGAGCCATCCCTGTGGCCTGTTGCAGCTGGGCGGCCTCGACCTCGTTCAGGATCAGGAAATCCAGATAGGGCAGCACCGCCTGCACCGCCGTTGCGCTGAAGGGGGCTGCGGCATAGCACACCGTCAGACCCCGCTCGCGGCCCAGCTTCGCGGCCTCGACCTGTGCGGTGGTCTCGTTCTGGAACACCAGAAGACCGCCCGTGTCAGAGTCTGCCAGCGCGGCGGAAACCTGACCGGCTCCGATCGCATGGTTGGCGCCGGGGTACAGGATGATCAGGTTTTCGCCCTGCGCATCCACGGCGATGATCGCATGGCCCGTGGGCTGATCGACCTGCGCGATGTGCCGCGTGTCGACTCCGTATTCGGTCAACCGGTCGCGCGCCCACAGCCCGTCGGCCCCCACGGCGCCGATGTGGCGCACATGCGCCCCGGCCCGCGCCGCCGCAACCGACATGTTCGCGCCTTTGCCGCCCAGAAACCGCTGCAAACCGCTGGCCGCAAGGGTTTCACCCGGCGCCGGCAGGTGCGGCAGCGCATAAACCATGTCGGCATTGATCGAGCCCAGGTTCCAGATTGCCATCGGATCACGCCATGTCGCACGAGGCCAGGATGGCCATGTTCAGGATGTCATTCGCGGTCGAGCCGGTCGAACAGATCTGGATCGGCTTGTCGATGCCGGTCAGGATCGGGCCGATCACCGTGGCTCCGGCCATCTCCTGCATCAGCTTGGTGGAAATCGAGGCCGAGTGCCGCGCGGGCACGATCAGGATGTTGGCCGGCCCGGTCAGGCGGCAGAAGGGATAGGCCTCTTGCTGGTGGGCGTTCAGCGCCACGTCGACGGTCATTTCGCCTTCGTATTCGAAATCGACGCCGCGCGCCTCCAGCACTTGCGGGGCTTTGTACAGCTTTTCGGTCCGCTCGGACACCGGATAGCCGAAGGTCGAGAAGCTGACGAAAGCCACCCGAGGCTCCAGCCCCATGTGGCGGGCAACCGTGGCGGCGCGTTCGGCAATCGTCGCCAGATCGTTCTCGTCGGGCCATTCATGCACCAGCGTGTCGCCGATCAGCACGATCCGGCCCTTGTGCAGCAGCGCGGTGATCCCGGCGGCACCATGGGCGGCGTCGGCGTCGAACACATGGCTGATGCGGTCCAGCACATGCGCCGATTTGCGGGTGGCCCCGGTCACCAGACCGTCGCCATGCCCATGCGCCAGCATCAGGGCCGAGAACACATGCCGGTCGCGCGCGGCCAGGCGGTGGATGTCCTTGCGGTCAAAGCCTTTGCGCTGCAACCGCTGGTACAGAAAGTCCTTGTAGGCATCGAGATGCGTGGTGTTGGCGGCGTTGACCACCTCCAATTCGCGCACCGCGTCGCCCAGACCGGCGGCTTCCAGCTTGGTCTTCACGTCGTCGGGCCGGCCCACGACCAGCGCCTTGCCGAAGCCCGACCGCTGATACGTCACCGCCGCGCGCAAAACCCGCGGGTCGTCGCCCTCGGCAAAGATCATCCGGCTTTGCGCCGCGCGGGCCCGGGCGTTCAGGCCGCGCAGAATGCTGGCGGTCGGGTCCATGCGCGACTTGAGGCTCAACTCATAGGCCTCCATGTCGATGATCGGCCGCCGGGCCGCGCCGGTGTCCATCCCCGCCTTCGCCACGGCCGGCGGAATGCGATAGATCAGGCGCGGATCAAATGGCGTGGGAATGATGTAGTCGCGCCCGAAGGTCAGCGATTTGCCATAAGCCAGCGCCACCTCGTCGGGCACGTCCTCGCGCGCCAGACGGGCCAGCGCGTGGGCGCAGGCGATCTTCATCTCGTCATTGATGGCGCGGGCGTGAATGTCCAGCGCCCCGCGGAACAGGTAGGGAAAGCCCAGAACGTTGTTGACCTGGTTGGGGTAGTCGCTGCGCCCGGTGGCCACGATGGCGTCAACGCGCACCTCGTGTGCCTCTTCCGGGGTGATTTCCGGATCGGGATTGGCCATGGCGAAGATCACCGGATTGTCGGCCATGCTGGCGACCATCTCCTGCGTGACCGCGCCTTTGACGGATACGCCCAGAAACACGTCTGCGCCCTTCATGGCCTCTTCCAGCGTGCGCAGCTCGGTCGAAATCGCATGCGCCGATTTCCACTGGTTCATCCCCTCGGTCCGGCCCTGGTAGATCACGCCCTTGGTGTCGCAGACGATGCAGTTTTCATGCCGGGCGCCCATCGACTTGAGCAGTTCGATACAGGCGATCCCCGCCGCCCCGGCCCCGTTGAGGACGATCTTCACATCCTCGATCTTCTTGCCCGAGATGTGCAGCGCGTTGATCAGCCCCGCCGCACAGATCACCGCCGTGCCGTGCTGGTCGTCGTGAAAGACAGGGATGTCCATCTCTTCCTTCAGGCGCTGTTCGATGATGAAGCACTCGGGCGCCTTGATGTCTTCCAGGTTGATGCCGCCGAAGGTCGGCCCCATCAGCTTGACCGCGCGGCAGAATTCGTCGGGGTCCTCGGTATCCAGCTCGATGTCGATCGAGTTCACGTCGGCGAAGCGCTTGAACAGGACCGATTTGCCCTCCATCACCGGCTTGGACCCCAGAGCGCCCAGATTGCCCAGCCCCAGAACCGCCGTTCCGTTCGAGATCACGGCCACAAGGTTGCCCTTGTTGGTATAGTCATAGGCGGTCTCGGGGTTTTCGGCGATGGCTTCACACGGAACCGCCACGCCGGGGCTGTAGGCCAGCGACAGATCGCGTTGCGTGGTCATGGGAACGGTGGCCTGCACCTCCCACTTTCCGGGGGTGGGTTCCAGGTGAAAGGCCAGCGCCTCTTCTTTGGTGATCTTCGCTTTGGGCATTTTGACGGTCGGTTCCATGACTTCGGGGCTTTTCGCCTCATACCGCAGGCGCGGGCGCGCCTCAACGACTATGCGATTTCACCTTTCGTCGCGGTTGGGGGATTTGTAAGGTCGCGCCGGAATACGCCAGAGGGGAGCAGCCTTGTCCAACGTCACGCCGATGATGGCGCAATACCTGGAAATCAAAGAGGCCCACAAAGACGCCCTGCTGTTCTACCGCATGGGCGATTTCTACGAGATGTTCTTCGAGGACGCCGTGAACGCCGCCGAGGCGCTGGACATCGCCCTGACCAAGCGCGGCAAGCACAATGGCGAAGACATCCCCATGTGCGGCGTGCCGGTGCATTCGGCCGAGGGTTATCTGCTGACGCTGATCCGCAAGGGGTTTCGCGTCGCCGTCTGTGAACAGATGGAAAGCCCGGCCGAGGCCAAGAAAAGAGGCTCTAAATCGGTGGTAAAGCGCGATGTCGTGCGCCTTGTCACCCCCGGCACCCTGACCGAAGACGCCCTGCTGGAGGCGCGCCGCCACAATTTTCTGGCCGCCTATGCCGAGGTGCGCGACGAGGCCGCGCTGGCCTGGGCCGACATCTCGACCGGAGCGTTTCACGTGATGCCGCTGACCTCGGTCCGCCTCAGCCCCGAGCTGGCCCGGCTGGCCCCGTCCGAGCTGATCGTGGTCGACGGCACTGAGGCCGGTCTGCGCGACACGGTCCAGGACCTGGGCATCGCGCTCACCCCCATCGGGCGGGCCAGTTTTGACAGCACTGCGGCAGAAAAACGCATCTGCGGGTTGTTTCACGTGGGCACGCTGGACGCGTTCGGCAGCTTTGGCCGGGCCGAGATCTCGGCCATGGGCGCGCTGATCGACTATCTGGAGATCACGCAAAAGGGCAAACTGCCGCTGCTGCAGACGCCGATGAAAGAATCCGAGGATCGCGTCGTGCAGATCGACGCGGCCACCCGCCGCAACCTTGAACTTACGCGATCTTTGTCGGGCGGACGGGCCGGATCGCTGCTGTCGGTGGTGGATCGGACCGTGACCCCGGGCGGCGCGCGCCTGCTGGAACAACGCCTGTCCAGCCCTTCCCGCAACCTGGATGTGATCCACGCGCGGCTGGACGCGGTCGATTTTGCCGCCCAGGACAGCCTGATCGCCGCCGATCTGCGCGAAGCCTTGCGCAAGACGCCCGATTTGGACCGCGCCCTGTCGCGCCTGTCGCTCGAGCGTGGCGGCCCGCGCGATCTGGCCGCCATCCGCAACGGGCTGGCGCAGGCGCAGGCGATTGCCGAGATCTGCGCCGGTCAGGACCTGCCCGTCTTGCTGGCGACCGCGGTGCAGAACCTCGTGGGCTTCGACGACCTGCTCAACCTGCTGGATCAGGCGCTGGTCGCCGACCCGCCGCTGCTGGCGCGCGATGGCGGCTTCATTGCCCCCGGTTTCGACGCCGAACTGGACGAGGCCCGCACCCTGCGCGACGAAGGCCGCTCGGTCATTGCCGGGTTTCAGCAGAAGTACGCGGAACACACCGGCATCGCCTCGTTGAAAATCAAGCACAACAACGTGCTCGGCTATTTCATCGAAACCACGGCCACCCATGCCGAAAAGATGCTGAACCCGCCGTTCAGCGAGACCTATATCCATCGCCAGACCACCGCCAACCAGGTGCGGTTCACCACGGTTGAGCTCAGCGAGATCGAAACCCGCATCCTGAACGCCGGCAACCTGGCGCTTGAAATCGAAAAGCGGCTCTATAAAAGGCTTTCTGACGAGATTCTGGCGCAGGCTGCCCGCATCAATCAGGCCGCGCGCGGGCTGGCCGAGCTGGACCTGACCACCGCGCTGGCCGATCTGGCACGGGGCGAGAACTGGTGCCGCCCGCAGGTCGACGGCTCGCGCGCCTTCGACATCGTCGCAGGCCGCCACCCGGTGGTGGAACACGCGCTGCGTCAGCAATCGGGTGATGCCTTCATCGCCAATGACTGCGATCTCAGCGCCGAGGATGGCGCCGCCATCTGGCTGCTGACCGGCCCCAACATGGCCGGTAAATCGACCTTCCTGCGCCAGAATGCGCTGATTGCCCTGCTGGCGCAGATGGGCAGTTTCGTTCCGGCCGAGTCCGCCCATATCGGGCTGGTCAGTCAGCTGTTCAGCCGCGTGGGCGCCTCCGACGATCTGGCGCGGGGCCGGTCGACCTTCATGGTCGAGATGGTCGAAACCGCGGCCATCCTCAACCAGGCCGATGACCGGGCGCTGGTGATCCTCGATGAAATCGGGCGCGGCACCGCCACCTATGACGGCCTGTCCATCGCCTGGGCCACGCTGGAACATCTGCACGCCGCCAACCGCTGCCGCGCGCTGTTCGCCACCCATTACCACGAGCTGACCGCGCTGGCCGGCAAGCTGGAGGGCGTCGAAAACGCCACCGTCGCGGTCAAGGAATGGGAGGGCGAGGTGATCTTCCTGCACGAGGTCCACAAAGGCGCGGCCGACCGGTCTTATGGCGTGCAGGTCGCGCAACTGGCGGGCTTGCCGGCTTCGGTCGTCGAGCGCGCACGGGTGGTTCTGGACCAGTTGGAGAAGACCGAGCGCGAGGGCGGCAAGCAAAAAGCGCTGATCGATGATCTGCCGCTGTTTTCCGCAGCACCGCCCCCGCCGCCACCGGTTGCGAAGGCCTCGCCAATCACCGACATGCTGGACCAGATCCTGCCGGACGAGTTGACCCCGCGCGAAGCGCTGGACCTGATCTACAAACTGAAAGAGGCGGCCAGATCCTGACCGCCCCATTCAATTGTCAGTGAAGTACTGGCCCGTCAGCTGGCCGGGGTCGAGCTGACGCCCACCTGCGCCGGACGCAGCAGGCGGTCATGCAGCATGAACCCTTCGGCCGAGACCTGGATGATCTCGCCCGCCTTGGTGCCCGGTACCGGGGCTTCGAACATGGCTTCGTGCAGGTTCGGATCGAACTTGTCGCCAACCTCGGGTGTGATGACCTCGATCCCGTGTTTTTGGAATACGTCCTTCAACACGCGCATGGTCAGCTCGACACCTTCGATCAGGCCGGCCGCAACCTCTTTCTGCTCGTCCGTAGCCGCCTCGAGCGCTCGTTTCATGTTGTCGTAGACCGGCAGCATGTCGCGCGCCAATTTGGACCCACCATACTGTTCGGCCTCACGGCGGGCCCGGTCGCCACGCTTGCGCGCGTTTTCCGCATCCGCCAGGGCGCGCATGAACTTGTCGCGCAACTCGTCGCGCTCGGCCTTCAGGGCATCCAGTTCCAGCGCTTCTTCGCTGATCTCGGCCATCTCCTCGGCCAGTTCTTCCGCCTCGGCAGTTGCAATGTCGTCCAGAAAGTCTTCGTTCTTCGGCTCTGCCATCTTTTACCCTCTAGCTCCGATCGGAAATCAGTTTCCCAACCAGTTGCGCCGTATAGTCCACGATCGGCACGATCCGCCCATAGTTCAGACGGGTCGGCCCGATCACGCCAACGGCGCCGATTATCTTTCGATCAGCGTTCATATAAGGAGACACCACCAAAGAGGAACCCGAAAGTGAGAAAAGTTTGTTCTCCGAGCCGATAAAAATGCGCACACCTTCGCCTTCCTCGGTCAATTCGAGGAATTCGGCTATGTCACGCTTGCGTTCCAGATCGTCAAACAGGACCCGGATTCGCTCCAGCTCCTCTTCCTGACCGGTGTCGCCCAGCAGATTCGCCCGACCACGCACGATCAGACGCGCCGAGTCCGACGCCTCGCCCTCCCAGGCCGCAAGGCCGCTTTCCACAAGCTCGCGGGCCAACACGTCGATCTCTTGCCTGCGCGCCGCAATCTCGGTCTGGATCATCCGGCGCACATCGGACAGTTTCCGGCCCTCGATCAGGGCATTCAGGAAATTGGCCGCCTCACGCATCGAACTGGGCGTCTGACCCGGTGGTGGCGTGAACAGCCGGTTCTCCACATGGCCATCCGCGAAAACCAGAACCACCAGGGCCCGGTCATGGCCCAGGGAAACGAACTCGATATGCTTGATTTCGGATTCGTGCTTGGGTGTCAGCACCAGCGACGCGCCATGCGTGACGTTCGACAAGGCGGCCCCGACGCGATCCAGCATACCGCTGACATCACCGGAATTGCTGCCCAGCGTCTCATCCAGCTTCTTGCGGTCGTCCTCGCCCAGGTCGCCAACTTCCAGCAGGCCGTCGACGAACATGCGCAGCCCAACCTGTGTGGGCACCCGGCCGGCGCTGACATGCGGACTGCCCAAAAGGCCCAGAAACTCGAGATCCTGCATGACATTGCGAACCGTTGCCGCGCTGACTTTTTCACTGAGCGATCGGCTGAGGGTGCGGCTGCCGACAGGCTCGCCGCTTTCCAGATAGCTTTCGACGATCAGGCGAAACACTTCCCGCGACCGGTCGTTCAACTCGTCCAGAATTTTGCTCGCTTCACTCATCGGTGGTTCCCTTGCTGGGTGGTCATTAAATAGCTGCCAACAGAAAGGTCAATCGGGGTTGCATCGCTGCCATGCCGGGCGTTATCCCCAAGCCAGCAGACAAAGGATATCTCATGCGACCCTCTGGACGAGATTTAAGCGAAATGCGCCCGGTTTCAATCGAGACCGGGTTTACCAAACATGCCGAAGGTTCCTGCCTGATCAAGATCGGCGACACCCATGTTCTGTGTACCGCCACGATCGAGGATCGCGTGCCGCCTTTTATCAAGGGGTCGGGCCTGGGCTGGGTCACCGCCGAATACGGCATGCTGCCCCGCGCGACAAACACCCGGATGCGGCGTGAGGCCGCCAGTGGCAAACAGGGTGGCCGGACCGTCGAGATCCAGCGCCTGATCGGCCGCGCCCTGCGCGCCGGGGTCGACCGCGTCGCCCTGGGCGAACGCCAGATCACCGTCGATTGTGACGTGCTGCAGGCCGATGGCGGCACCCGCTGCGCCTCGATCACCGGCGGCTGGGTCGCGCTGCGGCTGGCGGTGAACAAGCTGATGAAGGCGGGCGACGTTATCACGGACCCGTTGGTCGATCCGGTCGCCGCCGTATCCTGCGGCATCTATGCCGGCCAGCCGGTTCTGGACCTGGACTATCCCGAAGACAGCGAGGCCGGCGTTGACGGAAACTTCATCATGACCGGCTCGGGCAAACTGATCGAGGTGCAGATGAGCGCCGAAGGTTCGGTCTTCAGCCGCGCGCAGATGGATCAGCTGATGGAATTGGCCGAAAAAGGCGTGTCCGAGCTGGTGGCCGCGCAAAAGGCCGCCACCGCATGACCCGCAAGTTCGACGGCGACAGGTTGCTGGTAGCCACCCACAACAAAGGCAAGCTTGAGGAGATGGCCCATCTGCTCGAGCCCTTTGGCGTGACCGTCGTGGGCGCGGCCGAGATGAACCTGCCCGAACCCGAAGAGACCGAGGACACGTTCGTCGGCAACGCGCGCATCAAGGCCCATGCGGCCGCACAGGCCACTGGCCTGCCGGCCCTGTCCGACGATTCCGGCATCACCATCGATGCGCTGGATGGCGCGCCGGGCGTGTACACCGCCGACTGGGCCGAAACTGGAAATGGCCGCGATTTCCTGATAGCCATGACCCGCGCCCACACCGAGCTTGAGGCGCGCAACGCTCCGCATCCACGCACCGCCCAGTTCCGCTGTACGTTGGTTCTGGCCTGGCCCGACGGCCATGACGAGGTGTTCGAGGGCGTCGCACCCGGTCATCTGGTCTGGCCGATCCGTGGCAAGGACGGGTTCGGCTATGATCCGATGTTCGTCCCTGACGGATTCGACATTACCTTTGCCGAGATGGATCGCTGGGAAAAGAACAAGATCAGCCACCGTGGTCGCGCGGTGGAACTGTTCGTGAAAGGCTGCTTTGGCGGATGATTGGCGCAACGGGGGCTTTGGCCTGTACGTGCATTGGCCCTTTTGCGAGGCCAAGTGCCCCTATTGCGATTTCAACAGCCATGTTTCCAGAAATATTGATCAAAAACAATGGCTTGACGAATATCTGTCCGAGCTGAAGCGCTCGGCCGCCGAAACCCCCGACCGGGTTCTGAACACGATCTTCTTCGGCGGCGGCACCCCGTCGCTGATGGCGCCCGAAATCGTCGCCGCCGTGATCGACACCGCCCGCAGCCTTTGGCGGCCCGCCAATGACATGGAAATCACGCTCGAGGCCAACCCCGGCTCGGTCGAGGCCGGACGATTCGCCGCTTATCGCGATGCCGGTGTGAACCGGATCTCGATGGGCATTCAGGCGATGAATGACGAAGATCTGAGGCGGCTGGGCCGCATCCACAGCGTGGCCGAGGCACGCGCCGCCTTCGACATCGCCCGCACCTGTTTCGACCGGGTCAGCTTTGACTTGATCTATGCCCGCCAGTACCAGACGCTTGAAGCCTGGCGCGCCGAGCTGACCGAGGCGCTGTCGATGGCGATCGACCATCTGTCACTGTACCAGCTGACCATCGAGGCCGGCACCGCATTCGGCGACCGCTATTCTGTCGGCAAGCTGCGCGGCCTGCCCGAGGACGACAGCGCCGCCGACATGTATCTGGCCACGCAAGAGATCTGCGAAGCCCACGGCATGCCGGCCTACGAGGTGTCGAACCACGCCGCTCCCGGGGCTGAGTCTCGGCACAACCTGATCTATTGGCGCTATGGCGATTATGTCGGCATCGGACCGGGCGCCCATGGGCGGATCACGTTGGATGGCCAGCGGATCGCAACCGAAACCCATCTGGCACCGACCGCATGGCTGAATGCTGCCACGCAAGGAAACGGCGAAAAGCTGCGGACCCCCCTGACCGCCGAAGAACAAGCGAAAGAATACCTCATGATGTGTCTTCGCTTGACTGAGGGACTAGATATGGAGCGTTTCAATCGCCTGTCCGGGCGCCCTTTGCCGCAACCCAAACTGGACTACCTGCAGGACATCGGAATGATCGCCCAAGACGGACCCCGCGTTTCCGCCACTTCTGACGGCCGCGCGGTTCTCAATGCGGTGATCCGTGAGTTGCTGGATTAGTCATGCACTATTTGTGGGCCACATTTGGATTGCTCTGCGTCGCGTTGGCCATGATCGGCGTTGCCCTGCCCCTGCTGCCCACCGTTCCGTTCCTATTGCTGGCCGCCTTCTGTTTCGCGCGCTCTTCTTCCCGGCTGCACAACTGGCTGATGTCTCACCGAACCTTCGGCCCGTTGATCCTTGATTGGCAAACCTCGGGCGCGATCCGGCCAGCCGCAAAAAAGGCGGCGACCCTGTCGGTTGCCGCCGTCTTTGGTTTGTCGGTTCTGGTCTCTGTGCCCAGCCATGTCCTGATTATTCAGGCCGTGACCTTGGGCGCGGTGATGATCTTTATCTGGTCACGCCCTAACGGCTGAGCTTGGCGCAGAGATCATCCAGTTGATCCAGGTTTTCATAGGTCAGCACGACCTGCCCGGTCTCGGTTCCGGGCTTGTGGTTGATGACCACCTTCATCGCCAGAATCGCGGAAAGGTCTTTTTCCAAGGCTCGCGTGTCCGCGTCCTTGCCTGCATTTAGGTCACGCGACCGCGGTTCGGGACGATCTTTGTCGCCCTGTTGCTGCTTCTTGACCAGTGCCTCAGTCGCGCGGACTGACAAGCCGTCTTTCACGACAATTTTTGCCAGTTCGGACGGGTTATCCGCCGTGATAAGGGCGCGCGCGTGCCCGGCCGAAAGTTTACCTTCAATAACAAGAGCTTGAACGTCACCCGGTAGTGACAACAGCCTCAGAAGGTTGGCAATATGGCTGCGGCTTTTACCCAGGGCTTCGGCCAACTTTTCCTGGGTGTGGCCGAACCGATCCATCAACTGCTTGTAGCCAGCGGCCTCCTCCACGGCGTTCAGATCAGCGCGCTGGATGTTTTCGATGATGGCGACTTCAAGCACTTCGGTGTCGTCAAACTCGCGCACGACGACCGGAATGTCGTGCAACTGCGCCATCTGCGCGGCGCGCCAGCGGCGCTCACCCGCGACGATTTCATATTCGCCGCCACCGACCGGGCGAACGATCAGGGGCTGGATGATCCCTTTCTCTTTGACCGAGGCAGCAAGCTCGTCCAGTTGATCCTGCGAGAATGTGCGGCGCGGCTGATTCGGGTTTGCCCGCAGCTTCTCGATCGGAACCTTCATATCCGGCCGACGTGGTTCAGCCGTAACCCGGCCCTCAGGATCCTGTGATACATCCGCCATCAAGGCGGACAAGCCGCGCCCCAATCCGCGAGGTTTTCCTTTTCTGGCGTTCACTTCGCCCTCCTGACAGCCGCTCAGGCAGCCACTTTCTTGTTCTTTTGCATGATTTCGCGTGCCAGATGCCGGTACGCCATCGCCCCTAGAGACCCCGAGTCATATTGAAGGACCGGAAGTGCAAATGACGGCGCTTCGCTGACCCGGACATTTCTGGGTATCTTGGTTTTAAATACCATCTCTCCCAGATTGTCACGCGCATCCTTTTCGACCTGCCGGGACAAGTTGTTGCGGTTGTCATACATGGTCAACACAATACCTTCGATTCTGAGGTCTGGATTCGCGGACTGGCGAACCTCTCGAATCGTCAGCATCAGTTGCGACAGGCCTTCCAGCGCAAAGAACTCGCTTTGCAACGGAACCAACACCGAGTGCGCCGCCACCATCGCGTTGACTGTCAGCAGATTGAGGGACGGCGGACAGTCGATCAGAACGAAGTCAAAACCGAACTTGTCGATCGCCGGTTGCCTGAGCGCGTCGTGCAGCAAGTAGCTGCGTTTTTCATTCGATATCAGCTCAATGTCGGCCGAGCTGAGGTCAACCGTGGCCGGAACGATACTGAGGTTTTCGATTTCGGTTTCCTGCACGACGGCCTCCAAGGGCGCCTCGTCCAAGATCAAATCATACGTGGTCCAATCACGATCCTCGACCCCAAGCCCGGTGGACGCATTTCCCTGCGGGTCCAGATCCACGACCAGAACCTTGCATCCTGCCTCGGCCAAACCCGCCGCCAGATTGATCGCTGTCGTAGTCTTACCGACCCCACCCTTCTGATTGGCAACCGCCATGATACGAGGTCCTGCAGGGCGCGACAGATCAACCACGTGAGACTCCTTTGATCTTCAGGATGACAGCCTGGGGGTCAGTTAAACTATTAGCCGTCTCCGTGGTGAAATTCCATTCCCGTTGTGCCGCGTCGATTTCTTTTTTCCAGGTGGCGCCTTTGGGAAACACGGCCACTCCATCTTCCTTTAAATGCCTGTCACAAAATGACAATAACGTCGTCAGGTCTGCGAGCGCCCTTGCGGACAGTACATCAGCGCCCAAGGGATCAACAGACTCAATCCGCTTTGAAATCACCGAGCAGTTGGCCTTGGTTTCACGGATGACAGTGCGCAAAAACGCCGATTTTCTCTGATCGCTCTCAACCAGGGTAAATTCCGTCTCAGGCGAAGCTTCAGAGGCCAGTATCGCGCAGACCAGCCCCGGAAATCCTCCACCGCTTCCCAGATCGACCCAGTGATTCTTCGGCTCAACCAAATGAAAGACCTGGATCGAATCCTTTACGTGCCGCGACCAAACCTCAGGCAAAGTGCTGCGCGAAACCAAGTTTATCTTTGGATTCCACTTCCGCAGAAGAGCGACAAAGATTGACAGCTTTTCGAATGTTTCACGTGAAACATTCAAGCTATCAGGCGAAGCGCACGAGTCGCCGTTCATGCCTTTTTTGCTCTCTGACTGCTTCTGAGTTTTGCCAGTACCAAGGTCAAAGCAGCAGGCGTAACACCTTCCACGCGGCTCGCTTGGGCAATATTTGCCGGTCGCGCGGCTGACAGCTTTTGCTTCAACTCATTCGAAAGGCCTGTGAGCGAGGAATAGTCAAAATCCGCGGGTATGGCATGGGTTTCGTCGCGCTTCATGGCTTCGACGTCTCGTTGTTGCCGAGCTATATAGTTAGCGTAGAGCGCGTCCCTTTCGATCTGCCGACGGGTGTCTTGGTCGACATCCTCCAGCTGCTGGATCAGCGGCATAAGATCCTCGAAGCACACGTTCGGAAATGCCAAGATTGCCATTCCGTCCCTGCGGTTACCATCCTGATTCACTTCGATGCCAGCTGCGCGGATTTCCTTGGGGGTATAGGTCCGTTCGGTCAATACTGACTTCACAGCACCCAGCCTTTCCATTTTGGTTTCAAAAGCCAGGCGGCGATGATCCGATATACACCCAATTTCCAGGCCTTGCGGTGTAAGGCGTTGATCCGCATTGTCGGCGCGCAAGGATAGACGGAACTCGGCGCGCGAGGTAAACATCCGATACGGTTCCGCTACACCCCGTGTGGTCAGATCGTCGATCATGACACCAATATAGCTATTGGCTCGGGTAAAATGAATCGCATGTCGCCCCTGAACTTCCAACGCGGCATTCAGGCCCGCGACCAAGCCCTGAGCGGCCGCCTCCTCATATCCTGTGGTTCCATTGATCTGCCCTGCAAGATATAGTCCCGGGATCTCCGGCAAGGCCAAGGTCGCGTTCAATACACGCGGGTCCACATAGTCATATTCAATGGCATAGCCCGGCTGCAGGATCTCTGCAGACTCAAGCCCTTTGATGGATCGGACGTATTCAACTTGTACATCCTGCGGCAGCGAAGTTGAAATCCCGTTTGGATACACCGTGTGGTCATTGACCCCCTCAGGCTCCAGAAAAATCTGATGTGAGTCCTTATCCGCAAACCGAACGATCTTGTCTTCGATCGAAGGGCAATATCGCGGCCCCACTCCCTCGATATGCCCCCCATACATCGCAGAGCGGCTCAGGTTCTTCTCGATGATTTCATGGGTTTGCACGTTCGTGTGAGTGATGCCGCAAGAGATTTGCGGCGCCACCGGTGTTTTGGACAAGAATGAGAACATGGTCGGGTCATCATCACCGTCCTGCCGTTCCAATCCGTCCCAGTCGATCGTGCGTCCATCAAGTCGAGGAGGCGTTCCTGTTTTCAGCCGCGCCATCGGCAGGTCATAGCTATCCAACCGCTCAGCCAGTCGAACAGACGGCCTGTCGCCCATACGGCCTCCGGGCCTCTGAACATCGCCGATATGGATCACGCCCCGCAGAAACGTTCCCGAGGTCAGAATAACCGCTTTCGCAGGGATTTCAGATCCATCGGACAGAACCACCCCGGCAACACGATGACCGTCCATTCGGAAATCTATGACTTCTCCGGTAATGACTTCGAGGTTCTTTCGCGCCTTTGTTTCCTGTTGCATTGCAGCCCGGTACAGCGCGCGGTCGGCCTGCGCGCGGGGCCCTTGAACGGCGGGCCCTTTACGGCGATTCAGAAGGCGGAACTGGATTCCCGCCCGGTCTGCAACCCGTCCCATAACGCCGTCCAGCGCGTCGATCTCACGAACCAGGTGGCCTTTTCCAAGTCCGCCGATCGCCGGATTGCACGACATGACGCCGATGTCCGTTTCCGAAAGTGTCACCAAAGCTGTCTGCGCACCCATCCGGGCCGCGGCATGGGCCGCCTCGGCCCCCGCATGCCCCGCTCCGATAACGACGACGTCAAACTCCGAATGTTTCACGTGAAACACTCCTCATTTACCCAAACAAAAGCTGGCGAATATCTCGTCCAGCAGATTTTCCACATCTACTCGACCGACCAAAGACTCCAACGCGCGGATGGCGGTTCGCAGCTCTTCTGCTGCAATATCGTACAGGTCCGGGCCGGAATCCAGAACCCTGAGCGCTTCGGACAGAGCGGCCGAGGATTTCAGCATTGCAACACGATGGCGTTCCCGGGTGGCAATACCAGAAATTGCGGTTCTCTCTCGCAAGACTACCGATATGTTGTGGATCAGGCGGTCGATTCCCTGACCTGTCTTCCCCGAAACACCATCGGTCCCGTCTGAACGAAGGTCGGACTTCGGCAGCACCTGGATGTCGCCGGACTGCATACCGATTCCCAACGCCTGCGGGACCTCGGTCAAAAAAACGCGAAGGTCGGCATTTTCCGCCCGCTTTCTGGCCAGAGCGATCCCAAGACCCTCTACGTGATCCTCGGTTTCGCGCAACCCGGCCGTATCCAGCAACGTGACCGGCAAGCCTGCCAGGTCCATCCGCACCTCGATAATATCGCGGGTGGTGCCAGCATATTCCGAAGTAATTGCCGCCTCCCGGCCCGCAAGCGCATTCAGCAAGGTCGACTTGCCCGCATTCGGTGGGCCGACGATAGCCACTTCAAAGCCGGTGCGAATCCGCTCGGCAATCCTCACGCCCTTCGCCTCCCGCTCCAGATCCGCCATCACAGCAGTCACAAGCGATCGGACTTCGGGTGACACATCCGTTGGCACGTCTTCATCGGCAAAATCAATGACGGCCTCCAGCAATGAGGCCGCCCGGATCAAATCCCGCCGCCACCGTTCCGCCAGGTCGCCCAATTCGCCGGCCAGGATGGTCTGAGCCTGCTTGCGCTGTGCCTCGGTCTCTGCGTCGATCAGATCGGCCAAGCCTTCGACCTGGGCAAGGTCCATCTTCCCGTTTTCAAGAGCACGCCGGGTGAACTCGCCCGGCTCAGCCAGTCGCAGATCCGGCATTTCGGACAGGACGCGCAGAACCGCGTTGACCGAAGCCGTGCTGCCATGGATCTGCAACTCGGCCACATCCTCGCCGGTAAAGCTTGACGGACCGTGGAAGGTCAGGACCAGCCCGTCATCCAGGCGCGACCCGTCAGGTGCCCGCAACTCACGCAGGCACATGCCACGCAACGGCAAATCTCCACCTGACAGAACCTTGGCCGCTTGGTGCGACTGCGGTCCTGACAGGCGGATCACAGCGACCCCTGCCTTGCCTTGCGCGCTGGCCAAGGCGAATATCGTATCCATTCGAAGGCCTCGCGTCGGTTACAAGACCGTATCAGGTATTCATCGAGTCGAAGAACTCGGAATTGGTCTTGGTCTGTTTCAGCTTGGACAACAGGAACTCGATCGCGTCGGTTGTGCCCATCGGGTTGAGGATACGGCGCAGAACAAAGGTTTTGGCCAGATCGCCCTTGTCGACCAGAAGATCCTCTTTCCGGGTGCCGGATTTGAGGATGTCGATCGCCGGGAACACCCGCTTGTCTGCGATCTTGCGATCCAGAACGATCTCCGAGTTGCCGGTGCCCTTGAATTCTTCAAAGATCACTTCGTCCATCCGGCTGCCAGTGTCGATCAGCGCTGTGGCGATGATGGTCAGCGAACCGCCCTCTTCGATGTTCCGGGCCGCACCGAAAAACCGCTTGGGCCTCTGCAGCGCGTTGGCGTCCACACCGCCGGTCAGAACCTTGCCCGAGGACGGCACTACAGTGTTAAACGCCCTACCAAGTCTTGTGATCGAGTCGAGAAGAATAACAACATCTCGTTTGTGCTCGACCAGGCGCTTGGCTTTTTCGATCACCATCTCGGACACGGCGACGTGGCGGGTCGCCGGTTCATCAAAGGTCGAGGATACCACCTCACCCTTCACCGAGCGCTGCATGTCCGTCACCTCTTCGGGGCGTTCGTCGATCAGCAGGACGATCAGGTAGCATTCCGGGTGGTTGCGCTCGATCGAGTGCGCAATGTTCTGCAGGATCACCGTTTTACCGGTCCGCGGCGGCGCCACGATCAGCGACCGCTGGCCCTTGCCGATCGGCGCGACCAGGTCGATCACACGAGCGGATTTGTCCTTGATGGTCGGATCTTCGATCTCCATCTTCAACCGCTCATCCGGATAGAGCGGCGTCAGGTTGTCGAACAGGATCTTGTGCTTGGCCTTTTCCGGGTCTTCGAAGTTGATCTTGGTCACCTTCGTCAGCGCAAAATAGCGCTCATTCTCGTCCGGAGCCTTTATCTCACCCTCGACCGTGTCGCCGGTGCGCAGCGAATGCTGGCGGATCATGTCGGGCGAGACATATATGTCATCCGGGCCGGGCAAATAGTTCGCCTCGGGCGAGCGCAGAAAGCCGAAACCGTCCTGCAGCACCTCAAGCACGCCGTCGCCGCCCACGGTCCAGCCCTCGTCCGCGCGTTCGCGCAGGATCTGGAACATCATCTCGCCCTTGCGCATGGTCGAGGCGTTTTCGATCTCGAGCTCTTCGGCCATGGCCAGAAGGTCTTTGGGGCTTTTCGCCTTCAGATCGGACAGGTTCAGGGATTCGATTGTCATGATGATACGGACCTTGGCCGCAGAGGTGCGGCACAGCGTTGAATTTCAAACAGGAAGATGCGCCATCCGGACGGATGGGTTGATCTCTACATAAGGCGGGTCGCCGTCCGAGTCAAACCGGTGCGGAAATAGCCCTCAGAACTTCAGAATGACCGCCAGAACGATGATGACCATCAAAACGGTCGGAACCTCGTTCATCATGCGGTACTGGCGCCCTGTGAGCGTATTGCGGCCTTCGACGAAATCCTTGCGCCGGGCCATCAGCCAGTGATGAAACCAGGTCATGCCGATCACCGCTGCGCCCTTGACCCAGGGCCAGGCCCAGTCCCACCCGACGATGCCGGGAGTGAACACCATGATGAGGCCACAGACCCAGGCCACGATCATCGCCGGTCGCATGATCACGCGCAGCAGCTTTTCTTCCATTTCAAAGAAGATCTCAGGCGCGCCGTCGACGGCTTGTGCCTTTTCGACGTGATAGACGAACAGGCGTGGCAGATAGAACAGCCCTGCCATCCACGAGATAACCGCCATGATGTGCAGTGATTTCACCCAAGGGTACAGCGTGAAGAGAAGATCGGTCATCGGGTTTCCCGGCACTGGTCGGACCCTCCCTAATAAAAAAAAAAGAAAAGAGAAAGGATGATGGTTTTGTAGGGTGGGCAAAATCCGTGGATTATTGTTTTGTCCGCCAGTTTTCCCCAGGTGGATGAATAAATTCCAAAACTGGGTGATTCTGGTGATTTCAGTTTTTACGTAATAAAAACAATAAATTAAGTTACACACCGCGGATCTGACTTGGGGATAACTCAAGGGACATCTTTTGATGAACAGGAAATCCCAAGATCCCGAGTTATCCTTGTCCCGACCGGACAGTCTTTGAGCGACTCAGGGAAGTTTCAGGCCGAAATCGCGGGCTTGCGTGTCAACTGGAAAACCATACAAACCGTTCAATACCAATGATCAACTTGCCCACGGGGTTTTCCACATGACTGTCCCCATCGTTCTTGCCTCGGGGTCCGAGATCCGCGCGCAGTTACTGCGGAACGCCGGAGTGCCGTTTTCCGTCCAGGTCGCCCGCGTGGACGAGGATACCGCCAAACGCGCGCTTCTGGCTGAGGGCGCGCCGCCCCGCGACATCGCCGACGCTCTGGCCGAGCTCAAGGCGCGCAAGATCAGTGACAAGACGCCCGGCGCGATGGTTCTGGGCTGTGACCAGGTTCTGGATTTCGACGGACGCCTGCTGTCCAAGCCCGAAACGCCCGAAGAGGCGCTGGCGCAGTTGAAGGCGATGCGCGGCAAGCGTCACATACTGCTGTCGGCGGCGGTGATCTATCAGAACGGCGAACCGGTCTGGCGCCATGTCGGACAGGTGCGGTTGCGGATGCGCGCCAGTTCGGATGCCTATCTGAAGGGCTATGTCGCGCGCAACTGGGACAGCATTCGCCATGCGGTCGGGGCCTACAAGCTGGAAGAAGAAGGCGTGCGCCTGTTCACCAGCATTGACGGCGACTATTTTAACGTCTTGGGTATGCCCCTGCTGGAGCTGCTCAATTTTCTTGCGGTCCGAGGGGTGATCGAACAATGACCGAAAACCGCATTCCACTGGCCGGAGTCATTGGACACCCGATTGCCCATTCCCGATCGCCTGCCCTGCATGGCTTTTGGCTGAATACCTATGGTTTGCCGGGCCATTATGTGCCGATGGATGTTGCGCCCGCCGATCTTGAAACGGTCCTGCGTAGCTTGCCCAAGGCCGGATTCGTCGGGGCCAATGTCACCGTTCCGCACAAAGAGGCCGCGTTGCGCCTGGCCGATCATGTGTCGGACCGCGCCTCGGTGATCGGAGCGGCGAATACGCTGGTGTTCCGGGCCGATGGCTCGATCCACGCAGACAATACCGACGGGTACGGGTTCATGCAGAACCTGCGCGCGGGCGCGCCGGATTGGGTGCCGCAGGATGGCCCGGCGGTGGTGTTCGGCGCGGGCGGTGCTGCGCGGGCGGTGCTGCAGGCGCTGGCCGAGGCCGGCGTGCCCGAGATCCTGTTGACCAACCGCACGCGGTCGCGCGCCGATCACCTGAAAGAGGAATTTGGCCAGCGCATCACCGTGGTCGATTGGGTCCAGGCCGGAAACGTGATCGAAAACGCCGAGCTGGTGGTGAACACTACGTCACTGGGCATGCAGGGTCAGCCCGAGCTGCGCGTCCCGCTGGACGGGTTGCAGCCGGGAACGGTGGTGACCGATCTGGTCTATACGCCATTGAAGACCCACCTTCTGGAACAGGCCGAGGCTGCGGGCTGCACGGTCGTCGACGGGCTGGGCATGTTGCTGCATCAGGCGGTGCCCGGGTTCGAGCGGTGGTTCGGCCTGCGCCCCGAGGTTACGGAAGAAACCCGCGCAGCGGTTCTGGCATGAGTTTCTCTCTGGGTCTGACCGGGTCGATCGGAATGGGCAAAAGCACCACCGCCGACCTGTTCGCACAGGAAGGCTGCGCCGTGTGGGATGCAGACGCCGCCGTGCATCGGCTGTATGCGGAAGGCGGCGCGGCGGTCGTGCCGATCCGCGCGGCATTTCCCGACGCGATCGAGGATGGGGCCGTCAGCCGTGACGCCCTCAAACGGATCATCAGCGCCGATCCGACCGCGTTGAAACGGATCGAATCCATCGTCCACCCGCTGGTGGCCCGAGATCGGGAAGCGTTTCGACAGGCGGCCAAGTCGGACATCCTTGTCTTTGATATTCCTCTGCTTTTCGAAACTGGCGGCGAGGCGCAGATGGATGCGGTGGCTTGTGTGTCAATTCCCCCAGACGAGCAGAAGCGCCGCGTCATGGCGCGGGGCACGATGACCGAGGCGCAGTTCGAGCAGATCCGCGCCAAGCAAATGCCGAATGACGAAAAATGCGCGCGGTCGGATTTCGTGATCGTCACCGACACTCTGGACCATGCCCGCGCACAGGTGCAGAATGTGGTCAGGCAGATCAGGGCAGGATTGGCAGATGCGTGAAATCGTACTGGATACGGAAACCACCGGATTCGATCCCGAAAGCGGCGACCGGATCGTCGAGATCGGTGCCATCGAGCTGTGGAACCACGTCGCCACGGGCGAGACGTATCACGTTTATATCAACCCCGAACGTTCGATGCCGGCCGAGGCTTTCGGCGTGCACGGCATCGGCCCTGACCTGCTGGAGCCGCCGCAACCTGCCGAACCGGGCCAGATCACCCTGAAGGACAAACCTGTCTTTGCGAAGGTCGGGCAGGCCTTCCGCGATTTCGTGGGGGATGCACGGCTGGTGATCCACAACGCTTCATTCGACATGAAGTTCCTCAATGCCGAGTTGGGATGGATGGGCCTGCCCCCGATTCCGATGGAGCAGGCGCTGGACACGCTGGCGATCGCGCGCAAGCGGTTTCCCGGCTCGCCCGCCTCGCTGGATGCGCTGTGCCGGCGGTTCAACATCGACAATTCGAACCGGGTTCTGCACGGTGCGTTGCTTGACTCGGAAATCCTGGCAGAAGTCTATCTGGAGCTGATCGGCGGACGCCAACCTGATTTTGGCCTGTCTTCGGCGTCTGCCGAAAGCTCAACCGGTGGCGACATCTGGCGCCCCGGTCCACGGCCGAACCCACTGCAGCCCCGGATTACCGAGGATGAGCGTGCTGCGCATGATGCATTTGTCGAAAAGCTGGGCGAAAACGCCCTGTGGTCCCGCACCTGATCTGGGTCAGATGCGGGTTGCCTGATTACGCCTCGGTCTTGTCGGACGCCTCGGCCTGACGGCGCATCAACTCGTTGCGGTACAGACCGACGAAATCGATGTTGTCCAGATTGACCGGCGGGTAGCCACCGTCGCGGGTGATGTCGCTGACGATGCGGCGCAGGTAAGGGAACAGCATCCGCGGGCATTCGATCATCAGGAACGGGTGCAACTGATCATTCGGCACACCTTCCACGTGGAACAGGCCGCAGTAATCGATCTCGCACAGGAACAGGATGTCCTCCAGACCCTTGGCCTTGGACTTGAGGTTCAGCTTGATCGACACCTCGTATTGGTGGTCGGCCGAGCGCTTTTTCGCATCCAGGTTCACCTGGACTGAGATCTCGGGCTGCACGTCGCCCGAGACGCCTTTTTGCGCCATCACGTTTTCAAAGGACATGTCCCGGATGAACTGTCCCAGAATGCGCATCTGGATTTGGGGGGCTGCCTGGGGCTCGGTTGTGCCGGCGGCGGTTTCTTCGGTCATGGATCCGCTCCAAAATTTAAATTCGCCACTGCTTATCAAGTTGGGTCGGGCACCTCAATGCTGGTGCGGCCCTTCCACCCATTTCGACGGTTGTGCGGGTTTTGTGCGCACTTCCGAATACTCTCCGTCTATGATGTCATCCCCACCGAACGGATCGCGCGCCGCCCCATATTGCGGGCCGGGACCCATCTGGAACTGGGCAATCGTGACCCGTGATTTGAGATACCGAAAAACCGCGGCCCGCACCCCGGGAACCAGCAGCGCAAAGCCGATTGCGTCGGTGAAGAACCCAGGAGTCATCAGCAGAACGCCCGACAGCAGGATCATTGCACCATTGGCCAGCGGTTCGGTCGGGTCGTCCAGTTCGGAAAAGGCGCGCTGTAGCTGGCCCATCGCCATGCGACCTTGTGTCCGCACCATCGCGGTACCAAGAATGGCGGTCAAAACCACGATTGCCAGCGTCGGCCACAGGCCGATCAGACCGCCGACCTGGATAAAAAGGGCGATTTCGATGATCGGCACCAATAAAAATGCCAAGAACAGATACATATGCGCTATCCTTTCCCATAGGCCGGGCTGTGGACTTGCCACCAACTGTCACCTACATAGTGGCACGAGGCCGCGTGTACAAAGTCTCGGTGCTGAAAAGAGGACGAAATGAATTCACCCCTGATCCAGCTTCTGGTGCTGGCTGGCATAGCCATCTTCCTGATCCTGCGTCTCAGAAGCGTGCTGGGCACGCGCGAAGGCTTTGAAAAACCACCGGTGCCGCAGCAACCCGACACCGGGAAGTCGCGTCGTGATTTCGAAGTGATCGACGGCGGTCCGGATCGTGACATTACCGACCATGTCCCCGAAGACAGCGAATTGGCGCAGACGCTGGCCGCAATGAAGCGAGTCGAGCCCAGCTTTTCGGTCAGCGAGTTTCTGCAGGGCGCCCGTGGCGCCTATGAGCTGATCGTCATGGGGTTCGAGCGGGGCAATCTGGATGAAATCCAGCCCTTCCTGTCCGAGGAAGTTTTCGAAACCTTCGTGTCGGTTGTCGCCGATCGCGAGGACAAGGGCCTGACGATCGAGGCCGAGTTCATCGGTGTGCGTGAGATGGGCCTGGTGGATGCACAATTCGACAAGGATTCAAACCGCGCCGAGATCACTGTGCGGTTCGTCGGCGAGCTGACGTCGGTCGTGCGTGACCGGGGCGGTGACATCATCGAAGGCAGCCCCAACACGATCAAGCGCCAAAAGGACAGCTGGACTTTTGCTCGCGTCATGGGCGCGGATGATCCGAACTGGCTGCTTGTCGCCACGGACGCATGATCGGAACGCTCCGGTCGCTGATGCTGGTGGCGGTTCTGACCGCCGCCAATGCCGCCGGAGCTGAGGCGACGCGATCCATCCTGTCATTTGCTGACCTTGATGGCTGGGCCGAGGATGACCACGGCGCGGCTTTGTCCGTTTTTCTGGACACTTGCGGGGATCTGGACGATCCGGACTGGCGTTCGTTGTGTGCAGCCGCACGGACATACGAGCCCGATGCCGCGCGCGCCTTTTTCGAACTGTTCTTCCGGCCCATCCTGATCGAGGATGAAAAGGCCCCGCTGTTCACCGGATATTTTGAACCGGAATTGAACGGCTCGCGGACGCGGACTGAAACCTACAGATACCCGGTCTACAAGATGCCGCCCGAGGCGCGGGCGGCTGGGCAATGGCTCAGTCGGCGCGAGTTGCTGACCAGTGACGTGATGAAGGGCCGCGGCTTGGAAATCGCCTGGGTCGATGACCCGGTCGAGTTGTTTTTTCTGCAGATTCAAGGCTCGGGGCGCATCCGTTTGCCGGATGGCAGTTCGGTGCGTGTTGGATATGGCGGGGCCAACGGCCACCCCTATCGGTCGGTCGGGGTTGAGCTGGTCCGGCGCGGTCTTCTGGGTGCGCATGACGTGAGCGCCCGGATGATCCAGTCCTGGGTGCGCAAGAACCCCGAGATTGGGGCCGAGCTGTTGATGCACAACCCGTCCTACGTCTTTTTCCGCGAGGTTTCGCGGGTAGCTGCAGACCGCGGGCCTTTGGGCGCAATGAACCGGTCGATCACCGCAATGCGCAGCATCGCCGTGGACCCGGCCTATACCCCGTTGGGTGCGCCGGTCTGGGTTGAAAAAGACGGCAAGACTCCGCTGCGGCGCTTGATGATCGCCCAGGACACCGGCTCGGCAATCAAGGGCGCACAACGGGCCGACATCTTTTTCGGAACCGGGGACGCCGCAGGACAGGCAGCGGGCCAGCTCAAGGATCCCGGCCGCATGATCGTTCTGCTGCCGATCCAACGCGCCTATGCCATGCTGCCGGATGAGTTCTGATGACCCGCCGCAAGCTGACCGAAGACGAGATTGAATTGTGGCACAAGGTGACCCGGCAGACCGAGCGGCTGCACCCGGAGATTCCCCAATCCGTTCACCCATCGACATTGCCGAAACCCAAGCCGCGAAAAACCCCAAAAGCGCGGATAGACGCCTTTGAACTGGGTCAGAATGCACCGACAAATGGGCGCGGCCACAGCTTGAAGCCCGCAATCGGCGATAGCCTGCGTGCCGCTCCCGTACAGATGGACAGCAAGGCCTTTGCGCGGATGAAACGCGGCAAGCTGAAGCCCGAAGGTAAGCTGGATCTGCACGGAATGCGGGTCGACACGGCCCATCCTGCTTTGATCCGGTTCATCCTGTCGGCGCAGGCATCGGGAAAACGACTGGTTCTGGTGGTCACCGGCAAAGGCAAGGACAGAGACGAACCCGGCCCGATCCCGACGCCCCGCGGCGTGCTGCGCAACCAGGTGCCTCAGTGGTTGAATTTGCCGCCCCTGGCCCAAGCGGTTCTTCAGGTCAGTCCGGCCCATATCAGCCATGGCGGTGATGGGGCCTACTACGTGTATCTGAGGCGGATCCGCTAAAGCAGCCGCCCGGCCCTCTGAATACCGATCCAAACTATGCCGCACGTCGCCACGAAGAACCAGGCGATCCACAGGAACTGCGTGCTGAGCGGCACGCCCAGATCGATCAGCCCGCCAGTCAGGCCGGGCCCGACAGCAGACCCCAGCACCATGACGGCCGCAGCCATCGCCTTGATCGCGCCGATGTGACGGGTGCCGTAGAACTCGGCCCAGAACGCGGCGGGCAGCGTGCTGTTGGCGCCGACCGAAATGGCAAGACAGGACAAACCGATAACGGCGCCGGGGATTGTCTGGACAAACGCAAACAGGGCAAACCCGGCAGCCATCGGAAGCTGATAGAACGGCATCATCCGCGCCGTGCCCCATCTGTCCAGCGCCCAGCCCGAGGCGAACATCGCCAAGATCGACACCCCAGTATAGACCGGAAACAACGCAACCAGTTGGATATGGGCCCAGCCCTTGGTCTGCGCCAGATGGACCTGGTGAAAGAAGAACGCGGTAATGAATGCCGAAGGCCCCATGAGCGCGGGCATCATGAACCAGAAAAGCGGGTTCAATAGCGTTTCGCGCCGGGTCCAGTGCCGCCCAAGCATCCCGGTCGCGCTGGTTTCCCGAGCCAGACTTTGTGGTGTCCGCTCCTGACGCAGCATCCGCATCAACGCCGGTATTCCCAACAACGCGATGGCGGAAGAGAGCGCCCAAAGAAAATGCCAGTCGACAAAGGCCATGGCGGCGACGAACAGCACGGGCAGCAGGGCCTCACCGACGGCAAATCCCAGCGTTGCGATGGAGAGTGCCCTGCCCCGCGTGGCCGTGAACCACCGGGCCATCGCAACCATGGCAATATGGCTGCACATGCCCTGGCCGAACAGACGCAGCAGAAAGATGACCACGGGCAACAGGATCACCCAATGATTGACCGCCATCGCCAGCGCGGCACACGCAAGCCCAAGCAGGACAGCCGGGCCCAGCACGCGGACACGATAAATATCGGTCAGCCCTCCGGCCCAGATCATGACGATCGCGGAAACAGTCGTGCCCAAGGAATAAAGACCGCCCCATGCGCCGTGGCTGAGGCCGAACTCGGCCCGGATCTGCCCGGCGAAGATCGAAATGAAAAAGGTCTGCCCGAAACTGGACATGAAGGTCAGCAAGACCCCCGCGCCCAACCACGGAGCATTGTCCGCAAGGAAAAGGCGGACCCCTCGCCCTATCACGGGGTGCTGACCCGCACCTGCCCGGTTTCGGTCAGAACAACCTCGGTCGCGCCGGCATCGTTTCGCACGGCCGGCGGCACCAGAAGATCAATGCCGCCCTGATCCCGGCCAAAGGTCCTGCTGACCCGGCCCGCCGCGTTGAGAATCGACAGAAGTGCCGGAGATGTGGCGGCCACGAAATGCGAGGACTCCGCATCCTTGTTGAAAGCCGTGGTGTCGATGATGCTGACCGGGTACTGCGCCAGCTTCTCGGTCGAGCTGATGTTGCCCAGCCGCTCGCCCTTGGCAGTTCCGCGCAGGCGTCCGGAAACGTTCAAGATCTTGTCTTTGCGCGAGACCATGATCACGAATGGCTCGGGCGGAGATTTGATCACCGCCATCTGCGACCGGAACACGTCAACGTCGAGATCGGGCGAGATCAGCAATACACCTTCCAGATTGCGCCGCGACCAGCCTGGCTCGCGCAGCTCAGCCTGGCGCATCATCTCCATGGTCAGCGCGCCTCCCATCGAATGCGCAACGATCAGTACGCGCGGGACGCCCAGGGATTTCAGCGTAGAGATGGTTTGTTGCAGCCCGTCGCGGGCAAACAGCATGCTGTCCAGATCATAGGCATAGCCCGATCCGGCCCCCCGGCTGGGCCAGGAATAGACCAACGTCTTGCCGGGCAGGCCGATATCGTGAGCCAACTGAGCTGCGCGAAAAACGGTCTCGGTCTGGGTGGCGTTGTAGCCATGAACAAAAATCGTGACTTCCTTGGCGCCGTTCAGCCGTGCTTTCAGATCCTGCTCGGTCGGAAATTCGCGCACACCGGCCAAAACGAATTGCCGGCTCGGGTTCGGGTCCGAATAGGAAAACTCAAGCGTCCCGGGGCGGTGGTTCGGCGGGATCGAGACTGTGGTTTCGAGGAATTGCAGGCGGTCAGCGCGACGATACCCGTATGAGCCATCGGCCTCGCGTGCGCGGGTGGTGGCCGCAAACACGGTCTGCGCCGTTCCGACGTCCAACGCTTCGGGCAAGGTGACCGAGATGGATCGATCAACGCAGCCTCCCAAAACGGAAACCGTGACGAAAATGATCAGATAGCGCAGCACGGAACGATCCCAGACCAACAGTACGTGCTACGCATAGCGTAACCTGCCGACGCGTCCAGATAATTGCGCAGGACCAACCGGCAAAAACCGGCTGATCATGTTACAGAACGTAACGGCTCAGGTCCGTGGATTTGGTCAGCTCACCAAGGTTTTCATCGACAAAGGCCGCGTTGACCACGATTTCCGCACCGGCACGGTCCGGCGCGACAAAGGACAGATCTTCGAAAACGCGCTCCATCACGGTGTACAGGCGCCGGGCGCCGATATTCTCGACGCTCTGGTTCACCTCGGCGGCGATCCGGGCCAGCGCGGCGATCCCGTCCTCGGTAAAGCTGACGGTGACGTTTTCGGTGCCCATCAAAGCCGTATACTGGCGGGTCAGCGCGTTGTCCGTCTCGGTCAGGATGCGCACGAAATCCTCTTCGGTCAGCGCACGCAGCTCGACCCGGATCGGCAGACGCCCCTGCAGTTCCGGCAACAGGTCCGAAGGCTTGGCGATATGGAACGCGCCGCTGGCGATGAACAGAATGTGGTCGGTCTTGACCGGGCCGTGCTTGGTGGAGACGGTGGTGCCTTCGATCAGCGGCAGCAGGTCGCGCTGCACGCCTTCGCGGCTGACATCCCCTCCGCGGGTTTCTGCCCGTGCGCAGACCTTGTCGATCTCGTCCAGAAATACGATGCCATTCTGCTCGACTGATTCCAGCGCCGCGCGGGTGACGGCCTCGTCATCCAGCAACTTGTCGGCCTCTTCCCCGATCAGGATGTCATAGCTTTCGGCAACGGTCATGCGACGCTTGACGGTGCGCCCGCCGAAAGCTTTGCCGAAAATGTCGCCCAGGTTCATCATGCCCATCTGACCGCCCGGCTGGCCGGGAATGTCGAACATCGGCATCGGGTTGGACGTGTCGGCCAATTCAAGCTCGATCACCGTGTCGTCCAGCTCGCCGGATTTCAGCTTCTTGCGGAACATCTCGCGGGTGCTCTCGCGGGCGTCCGAGCCGGCGATGGCCTCGATCACGCGGTCCTCGGCAGCCTGATGCGCCTTGGCCTTGACCTCTTCGCGCATGTATTCACGGGTCTGGATGATAGCGGCATCGGCCAGATCGCGGATGATCTGTTCAACATCGCGGCCGACATAGCCGACTTCGGTGAATTTTGTCGCTTCAACCTTGATGAAGGGCGCGCGGGCCAGCTTGGCCAGGCGGCGGCTGATCTCGGTTTTGCCCACGCCGGTGGGCCCGATCATCAGGATATTCTTGGGATAGACCTCGTCGCGGATGTCATCCGGCAACTGCTTGCGCCGCCAGCGGTTGCGCAAGGCCACGGCGACAGCGCGTTTGGCATCCTTCTGCCCGATGATGAAACGATCCAGTTCCGAGACGATCTCGCGCGGGGTCAGGTCGGTCACAGGGCAGTCCTTTCGATGGTCGGCAGTCAGCTGCGGCTTAGGTAAGCACGGGGTCGGCAAAAACAACCGAGACCGCACATTTGGCCGCGTTGGTTAACAATGACCCGGCGCCAATGCAAATCTTTCCTGACCTCCATGTTGGGAGATTTCGGTGTCCTCTGATAGGGTTGGCGGAATGTGCGCGGGACCCGGAGAGTGAAATGTCCAAGATTGCCAAGATTACCCTGCTGTTCGTGGTGTTCGTGGACCTGATCGGCCAAGGGCTGGTCTTTCCGATCATCAACTCGCTGATCATGGAGACGAAATCGGGCTTTCTGCCGGAAAGCACGCCAATGGGCAGCCGTCACTTCTACTACGGTCTGGTGATCGGGTGTTTCTTCCTGTCCTGGTTTCTGGGCGTCGTCTATGTCTCGAAAGTTTCGGACTCCATCGGGCGCAAGAATGCACTTCTGGTCTGCCTGGGCGGCGCGCTGGCCGGTTATGCGATCACGATTGCGGCGCTGTATCTCAACAGCCTGATCCTGTTGATCGTGGGCCGGTCGATCACCGGGTTCACCGCCGGAAACCAGCCCATTGCACAGGCGGCCATGATCGACGGCAGCACGGATGCGGCCGATCGTGACCGGAACATGGGTTATATCGTGACAGGGGTTAGCTTTGGCCTGGTCGGCGGCCCGATCATCGGAGCGGTCCTGTCGGATGCGGCGCTGTTGGGCAGCGTTGCCACGCTCAAGACCCCATTCTACGGCGCGTTTGTCCTGGTGCTTATCGCGATCCTGCTGGTGCTGTTCTTTTTCAAGGATACCCGAACCGAACGCGAACCCTTCGTCTTTCGCCCCCGCGATGTGACCGACAGCCTGGTCGCCGTACGTGGCCACCCCATGGTTCTGAAGATCCTGCCCGTCTACGCGTTCTTCATGATCGCGAACGTCACCTTCTACGTGTTTGTGGACAATTTCCTGACCAGCGCTTTTGGTTACGGCGTGATCGGCGGCAGCATGGCGATGGTCGTCATCGGTGTTGCGCTGGCCTTCTCAAGTACGTTTCTCGTGAAACCCGCGCAGGAACGGTTCAGCAAGCACAACATCATATATGTTTCGCTGATCGTCATGGTGATCTGCGGCTTTGCCTTTGCCTTCAGCCCCAGCGGCGTGCTCAGCTATGTGCCGGTGTTCCTGTTCTATTTCCTGTTCGGCGTGGCCTACCCGACTCTTCTGGGCCTGTTTTCCTCGTCGGTCAGCGAGGCGGATCAGGGCTGGGTCATGGGCGTAACCACGGCCGTGTTCTGCCTGGCCGGTGGAATCATGTCGCTGATCGGCGGCGGGTTGATGAGCATCGATATCCGCCTGCCCTATTACATCGTGATCGCCTCGGCCATTCTGGGGCTGATCGGGATGCACCGCCGGTGGAAGGGCAAGGAGATTTCGGCCCTGCTGGCCTGACCCCTAGCCCGAAATGCTTTCAACCGTCAGGTTGCCGTTGGTGTAGACGCAGATGTCGGCGGCAATTGCCATGGCCTCGCGGGCAACCTCCTCGGCCGACTTGTCGCTGTCCATCATCGCCCGCGCGGCTGCCAGGGCAAAGTTGCCACCCGACCCGATCGCCGCCACGTCATGTTCCGGTTCGAGCACGTCCCCGGCCCCGGTGATCACGAACAGGTCACGGCCGTCGGTGACGATCAGCATCGCCTCAAGCTTTTGAAGGTACTTGTCGGTGCGCCAGTCCTTGGCCAGTTCGACCGAGGCGCGGGCCAGTTGACCGGGCGTGGCCTCCAGCTTGGCTTCCAGCCGTTCCAGCAGTGTGAAGGCATCGGCGGTCGATCCGGCGAACCCGGCGACGATCTCGAACCCGCCGGGCGACAGGCGCCGCACCTTGCGGGCGGTGCCCTTGATCACGGTCTGGCCCAGGCTGACCTGCCCGTCACCCGCGATGACGATCTGGCCGCCTTTCTTGACGCCGATGATCGTGGTGCCGTGCCAACCGGGAAAGTCGTTCTCCGCCATTCAAGCCTCCGTATCCGTTGATGCCCTATATGGGCCGGAGGCGCGATCCGCGCAACCCGTTCTCAAACTGCCCAAAAGATATGCAATCCGTGCATCACGGGGTTGTTGGACCAGCAATTGTGAGTCGCCTGTCGCAAGACTAGATGAGGCTTACAACCGACACAGGGTCGGCTGTTTCAAAAAAGGAATGCGCAAATGGCAACCACCGCAAACATCCATGCGCCGCTCGGAGCAGCTACCATCCTGCGTGCAGTGGACGGCATCTCGCACGCTTTCGAAGCCGTCGCCGAATGGAACACCACCCGCAAGACCCGCAAGCTGCTGTCGCAACTGAGCGATGCCCAGCTGGAAGATATCGGTCTGGTCCGCGAAGATATCGCCAAAATCTGAATTCAGACCGAATTCGACTAAAGACGAATGGCCGCTTGGATTTCCGGGCGGCTTTTTCTTTTTGCGCAGACCATGCACAAAAAAGGCGCCCGATGAGGAGCGCCTTCTTTTGTTGAGTTCCGTTCGGTATCAGATGGATTCGTCGATCCAGCTTTGCAGGGCGGCCTTCGGGGCAGCGCCTGCGCGGTTCGAAACCACCTGACCGTCCTTGAAGATGAACAGCGCGGGAATACCGCGTACGCCCATGGCTGCGGCCGAGTTTGGGTTGCTGTCCACGTCGACCTTGGCGATCTTGACCTTGCCGCCATATTCGGCCGCCAGCTCTTCCAGAGCGGGCCCGATCTGCTTGCAGGGTCCGCACCACTCGGCCCAGAAATCCACCACGACGGGGACGTCCGAGTTCTTGACTTCGGCGTCAAAGGTTTCGTCGGTTACGGCTACGGTCGACATATTCTGTCTCCTGAATGACATGCGGTTGGGAGTCGAACGTAGGTGCGCCCATTGGGGAGGTCAAGATATCTGGGCGCGCACCAGCGCATCTGTCACAAGATCGTGTGACAGCCACATCAGGCGCGCTGTCCGCGTCCACAGGATCGCGGTGCGGATCTCGCGGCCGGGATAGATCTGCGACAGCGCGGCGGCATAGGCGCCCATCTGGCGCAGCAGGCCCTCGGGGCAGGTCTCGGCCCAATCGGGAACCGTGGCGTTTGATTTGAAATCAATGACTTGCACTGCGTCATCCGTCACGATCAACCGGTCGATCACCCCGTGGATCCGACAACCGTCCAAAGTGGCCGAGACGGGCACCTCGGCCAGCGCGGCCGGTGCAAAGACGGGGGCCAGGTCCGGGGCCGTCAGCACGCCCGCCGCCTCGGCCAGAAGGTCGCGGCGGTCACCGTCCTGCATATCGGGCAGAAGCCGGGCGCAGAGCTGATCCCACCGGTCGCGTGGCGCCTGGGCCAGATGTTCGAGCAGCAGGTGCAGGCGGGTACCGCGCAGTTTGGCGGCCTCTTCCTCAAGTCCGGTCTCGCCCGGCAGGGCCTTGGCCCCGCCCAGATCGGACGGGCTGAGTGTCTCGGGGTCGGGCGTCGGCTTGGGCGCGGGCCGGTGGAACAGGTCCGGCAGGGTATCCTGCACCGGTTCCGGGGTCGGGCGATGGTCCAGTGGCAGACCCTCCCAATCGCCATGCGCCAGACGGCGGATGCCGGTGCCGGGGATCTCGGTGGCCCCTGCCCGGCCCATCGCCTCTTCGACCAGCTGGTACCAGCTGGACCCGTCCCGACCCAGATCGCCGGCAGCCGCCACGATCAGCCATTTCTCGGCCCGGGTCAGCGCAACGTACAGCAAACGCAGCCGCTCGTTCTCCTCGCGTTGGCGCGCGTCTTCGCGGGCGCGGGCGACAAGGCCGGGCGACAGGTCGGCGGGCGCCTTCCACAAGGGCGTGCCGTCTGCGACCATGATCTCGGCATCGCGGGGCGGCTGCCGCTTGCCAGTGTCCGGCAGTATCACGATCGGCGCCTCCAGCCCTTTCGAGCCATGCACCGTCATCACCCGGATCATGTCGCCCACGCCGGTCATCTGGCGCTTGATCTCAAGGTCGTCGGTCTGCATCCAGACCAGGAAACCGGTCAGGCTGGGAATGTCCGACCGCTCATAGGCCAGCGCCTGCGACAGCAACGCGTTGATGCCGTCCTCGGCCTCGGAACCCAGACGGCCCAGCAATTTGCGACGGCCGTCATGGCGGGTCAGCACCCGTTCGATCAGGTCATAGGGGCGCAGAAAGTCCACCTGCCCGCGCAGATCGTTCAACACAGCCAGCGTTTCAGGAAAATCCCCAGCCCGATGGCGCAGCGCCGCCCACAGGTACCTTTCCTGCCGGCGATGAGCGAGGTCGAACAGCATCTGCTCGGACCAGCCGAACAGCGGCGATTTCAGCACCGTGGCCAGCGACAGGTCATCCTCGGGCGTGGCGAGAAAGCTCAGCAACGCAGCCAGATCCTTGACCGCCAGTTCCGCGCCCACCTTCAGCCGGTCGGCCCCCGCGATCGGCAGACCCTGGGCCTTGCAGGCGCGGATGATCTCAGCGAACAGGTCCGAGCGGCGCTGCACCAGGATCAGGAAATCCCCCGGCCGCACCTTGCGGCGCACGAATGTGCCGCGCGTGGGGCCGTCTTCGGGGATGGTTTCGCCGGCGTCGATCATGGCCTTGATGCGCGCGGCGATCTGGTTGGCCAGGATCACCGTGTGATGTTGCGCCGCGGGCCGATCGACCGGATCGGTCCAGTCGCCCTCGTCCGTGTCCTCGACCTTTTCCACCGCCGGCCACAGATCGACCCGGCCCGGCAGATCGGCCTTGAAGGCGCGGTGCTGCGACTCTTTCTGAAACCCCGCCTCGGCGCGGTTTTTGAACAGGATATCGACCAGCGACAGGATGGCGCTGGAGGAACGGAACGAATATTCCAGCGTCCAATCCCACAGTTTAGAGCCTGACTCCTGCAGTTTTCGCCCGAATTCGGCCTGCATCCGGTCAAAGGCCTGCGGGTCAGCCCCCTGGAAGGAATAGATCGACTGTTTCTTGTCACCGACCACGAAGATCGTCCGCTCGACCCCCGACCGCGCGCCCTCGCCGCTAGTGAATTCCTGCGCCAGTTTCTCGACCACGTCCCATTGATCGGGGCTGGTGTCCTGCGCCTCGTCCACCAGGATGTGGTCGATGCCGCCATCCAGCCGGTACAGAACCCAAGCGGCCACCGCCGGATCGTTCAGCAGCAGGCGCGCGCGCAGGATCAGGTCGTCGAAATCCAGCCAGCCGCGCAGTTGCTTGCGACGCTCGTATTCCGGCAGGAATGCCGCCGCGAAGCGGTGCAGCACCATGGACTTGCGCGCGGCTGCCAGCGCCAGACGCCCTTCTCGCGCGGCCTCGACCCGCTGCATCAGCGCCTCGAGCGGATCCATCTCCCCTGACAGAACCCCTTCGCGCAGCGCCTTGGTGGGAAAGTTGCCGATCTTGGCAGCAAAGGGCTCTTTGGCGGATTTTCCGGTCAGAAACACGTCTTCCAGCACCGGCAAATTACCTAGCGCGGGTTCGGTGAAGCCCGATAGTTTCTCGGCCGCCTTGGCGTCGGTCTTGCCGCCGCCCGCCAGTGCCGGAAGGATCGACCGGATCAGCTCGACCTCGCCGCCCAGAAACACCTGCGCCAGCAGCGCGTCCTCGTCGAACCCCTCGGGCAGGTCAAAACGGGCCAGCAGGTCGGGCCATTGCAGCGCGGGCGTGAACAGGGTGCGTTTCTGGGCGATTGCGGCGGTCAGCTTGTCAAAGCCGGTATCGGTGATGTGGCGGGCCACGTCCTCGATCAGGCGGGCCCGCGGGTCTTCGGCGAAGTCCTCGACGATTTCCTCGCGCAGAAGGGCCGCGGCGCGGTCTTCCATCTCGGAAAACTGCGGGCTGACCCCGGCCTCGAGCGGGAACCGCCGCAGCAGCGAGGCGCAGAACGAGTGGATCGTCTGGATCTTCAACCCGCCCGGCGTTTCGACGGCGCGCGCAAACAGGGTGCGGGCACGGGCCAGGCGGTCGGGGTCGATCACCCCTTCGACGCCCAGTTCGGTCAGTTGCCGCAGCAACGCCGCGTCGTCCAGCATCGCCCATTCGCCCAGCCGCTTGAACAGGCGGTTCTGCATCTCGCTGGCGGCGGCCTTGGTGTAAGTCAGGCAAAGGATGTGCTGCGGCTGAACACCGTCCAGCAACAGCCGCGCCACGCGGTCGGTCAGAACCCGCGTCTTGCCCGAGCCCGCATTGGCGGCCAGCCAGGTCGACGCATCGGGCCGCGCCGCCTGAACCTGCCGCTCGGTCGCTTCGTCGCGCGGGGTCATGTCAGATCCTCGGGCCTGGTTTCGGCGGTGCGGTCCCATTCGCCGAACCGCGCCAGGTGGTCATAATCGCCCACGTCGCTGTCCTTGTGCATCATCCGGCGCGACGAAAAGCCCTGATCAGGCTCTAAATAGGCAGAAATCAGCTCTTTCAGCTCGGCCAGAACCCTGTCGGGCGGCTCTTTGTCCAAGGGTGCCGGGACCTCTTTGTAGGTGCCGCCCATACCGATGAACACGGCGTTGGCCACGGCCATCGGGTCAAATCCTTCGATCCCGCCCTGCTCGGCCATCGCGGCCTCTATCAGCAATTGCTTGTCGAACTTGGCCTGCTGCGACTCCGAGGGTGGCGTGCCGGTCTTGTAGTCGATGATGGTCAGGGCGCCGCGGCTGTTGCGGTCGATCCGGTCGGCGCGGCCATTCAGGGCGAACCCAAGCGGTTCCAGCGTCAGGCGCATCTTGGCCTCGAAGGCGATCGGACCGCCGTCGCTGCGGCGGCTGATCTCGGCGCGCAGAAAGTCGTCGGCGATCCGCTCGAGCCGCGCCAGCCACAGTTTCCGGGCGGTGGGCCAGGCGACATGCTGATCCAGCAGCGCCTCGGCCCGTTTCAGGAAGTTGTCGCGGGTCAGCAGCGCACCGTCCAGCACGCTGTCCTTGACGAAATGTTCCAGGATCTCGTGGATCACGATGCCGCGCAGCAGGGCGTCGGGCGCCTGTACCAGTGGGTCCAGCGGTTTCAGGCGCAGGACGTGCTTGGCATAGATCGCATAAGGGTCGCGGATCAGCCGCTTGATCTCGGTCACCGAAAGGCGGCGCGGGCGCGCGGCCACCGGCGGGCGCGGTGAAGGACGCGGTGCGGCGGCGATCCGGGGCGCCTGTTCCAGCATCTCGGACCAGCGCAGCCATGTCTTGCCCCGGTCGCGCATCTGTTCCAGCGCCGCGCGGCCGCCCTGATCCGGCAGGCCCTGCAACAGGTTGGTCAATCGGTTCAGCCAGCGTGACGGAACGGTTTCGGCATCATCCGAACGGACCGCGCGGGTCAGCCAGACCTCGGGCGTGCCGATGGCCTGCTGGAAATCATGGGCCGACAGGCCGATGCGTCGTTCCGGCAGCAGCAGGCCGGCACGGTCGCGCATCTGGCGGTTCAGCCAGGGGTCTGGCGCGGGAGCCTCGGGCCAGCTGCCTTCGTTCAACCCGCCCAGGATCAGCAGGTCGGCACCCTGCACGCGCGCTTCGAGCGTGCCCCAGATCATGATCCGCGGGTGGGGGGCATCGCGGTCGCGGACCTCTTGCCCGGCCAGCAGCGCACCCAGCAGATCGGCGAAATCCAGCGCCGTCACCTTGCCGCCATGCTCGGCCTCGTCCGCCAGGCCCGAGATCACCGCCAGCGCCGCTTGGCCTGCGTTCTTGTCCCACAACTCGCCCGCGTCGTCGGTTCCGGCACCGGCAATCGCCTCGGCCAGATCGCGCAGACGCTGCACCCAGTCGGTCAGGGGCAGGGTACCGCTGATCTGCTGGTCGCAGAAATTGCGGATCAGCCACCGAACCCACGCATCGGGCACGTCTTTTTCCACGGCAAAGCCGGTCAGGCTGGCGCTGTCGGGGAAGGGTGGGCCGTTGCGGCGCAGGTGCAGTTCCAGATCGCGGCTGTGCAACAGATGCGCGCCGCGGTCGCCGGCGCTGTGGCACAAAGGGTGTTTCAGCAGGGTTAGCAGCGCCTCGGCATCCAGACGGCGCGCGAACAGCCCGGCCACATGGCGCAGGAACCGGCCCGGTGGCGACAGTTGCAGCGGCAGGCCGGCGCTGTCGTCGGGCAGGATGTTCCAGCGGTCCAGCGCGGCGCTGACCTGGCGGGTCAGCATCCGGTCGGGGGTGATCAGGGCCGCGGTCTGGCCGGTCTCGGCCGCCTGCCGGAAGCGCAGGGCGATGGCCAGCGCTTCGGCCCGCGGCGATTGCGCCTCAACAAGGGTGATGTCGCGCGTCGCGGCATCAAGATCGCGCAACTGCGGGCCTTCGCTCATCCAGGCATCGGTGATCGGGGCCGGGCGCAATGCCAATGAAACCAGACGGTTGCGCGCGGGCGAGGGAGGCTGGTCCGGGGTCCAGGCTGCAATCTGGGCCGGCCCGATCCCCAGTTCGGTCATCAGCTTGCGGAACCGGTATTGCGGGTGGTCCTCCGAGGTCATTGCCGAATCCAGCCGCTCCCAGACATGGGCGGGCTGGTCGAAATCGTACCCCGGCAGGATCAGCGCCCCCTGCGGTAGCCGCGCCACCGCCTGCATCAGCATCAGCGTGGTTCCGCGCGAGCCGGTGGACCCGGCCAGGATCACCGGGTGTTGCGGCGGCGCGTCCTGCCAGCGGGCGATCAGGTTCTCGACCACGCGGCGTTGGCGGGCCTGCACATCCAGGCTGCCATCCTCGGTCTTCAGAAACTGGTCGGCGATGCCGATGAAGGCCTGCGCCCGTGCCCAATGGCCCGACAGGTCGGTCACGTCCAGCTGCCGGATCGCCTCGGGCGGGACGCCTTCTCCCTGCATCTCTTCGATCAGGGCGGCGAGGCTGTCGGACAGGTCAAACAGCGATGACCGCGCGGCCAGGTCCGGTTGCTGGTCCAGCAGTCGCGCCACCAGCTGCGTCAGTTCTAGCCGGCGACGCAAGGGCGGTACGGCGGGCGGTACACGATCAAGATCGACGCTTTCGCCCAGATCGGTGACCAGCGAAATGCGGGGCAAGAGGCAGGGCGGACCCTGATCGAACAGCTCGCGCACGCGGCGGGCCATGCGGCGGGTGTTCAGCACCAGTTGCACGCGGGCCAGCGCCTCGGGCGGGCGGCCGTCGCAGCGCACCCGCAGCCCGCGCACCAGCGCCCGCGGAAAATCCGCGCCGGGCGGCACCGCAAAGACCCGGGGGGTGGCGCTGGGGTCAAACATCGGCCAGCATCTCCTCGGCCAGGGCTATGCCTTCGGGGCGGCCCACATCGCACCAGCGCCCGGGATACTGCAGACCGTACAGCCGGCCATCGCGGTGCATCCGGTCCCACAACACATTGAGCGAGAATGCTTTTTCAGGAATGTCCGCCAGACCGTCGGTCTTCAGGATCTGAATGCCGCCATAGACGTGACCCGGCCCGCGTTCAAGCCGGCCTTGGGGGTCGATCCTGAAATCTCCGGGGCCTGCATGTCCGATCGTCTGTGCGATCGGCACGCAGATCAACAGAGCGTCCATCCGCGCCGGATCCCAAGCCGCCTTCAGCAACTCCAAAGGGTTGGGCCCGGACCAGATCGCATCGGTGTTCATCGTGAAAACCGGCCCCGGACCCAGCAGCGGCAGGGCCGCGCGCAATCCGCCGCCGGTTTCCAGGATGTCCGGCTGTTCGTGTGAAAGCAGGACACCACGTGGCGCCAAATGATCTGTCAGCTGATCAGCCAGGTAATGCAGGTTCGCGACCACCCGGCGCGGCCTTAGCGCATCCGTCAGGTCCAGCGCATGGTCGATCAGCGGCCGTCCGGCCACTGGGATCAGCGGCTTGGGTCGGGTGCGGGTCAACGCGCCCATGCGGGTGCCGAAACCGGCGGCAAACAGCATGATGGCCTCGGGTGTATCGGTCATCCGGCCCTCAGCCTTGCCAGGTTTTCGGGTGTTGGGGATGGCAGCGCCTGCCGAACCAGATCCGCGACCGAGATCAGCGCCGGATGCTCGAGATCGCGCATCAGATGAGCCCAGGCCGCCGGGATAAGATCCACGTAATGCGGTTTGCCATAGTCGGTGGCAAGGCGGGCAAATCCACCCAGTATCCGCAGGTTGCGTTGGGCGCCGAGGACACTGTACGCCGTGCGGAAATCGTGGTCATCCACACCTGTTGCCGTGATGTAGCGGTTGACCATGCTCATTTCGATTGCGGCCGGCACAGTGCGGCGGACATCCTGCAGCAAAGACATCAGGTCATAGGCGGGATGGCACAGCATTGCGCTTTGAAAATCCAGCAGGCCGACCCGGCGGACCCCGTCGCGCTCAGGCAGCCAGATCAGGTTCTCGGCATGGTAGTCCCTTAGGGTCACCACCCGCGTGCCCGAGGTTTCCTGCAGCAATATGTCGGCGAACCGATGCTGAAAACGATCATGGGCGTCTTTGTCATAGGCGCCTTGTATCCCTTGGGCATACTTGGTGAAGGCAAGGGCCGACAATTCCGCCATGAGGGACGGGTCATAGCTGTCCAACGAGGGCAGGGGTCCAGAGTGCAGATGGATCAGAACGTCGGTTGCGGCCTCGTACAATTCACGCTCGACCTCCGGCTGCTTCTCGATCAGGCGGGCAAACAGGTCGTCGCCGAAATCCTCCAGCAGGAGGAACCCGCTCTCGGCGTCCTCGGCAAGAATCTCGGGCGCGCTCAGACCGACGGACCGCAGGTATTCTGCCACCCTGACAAACGGTTCCACGTCTTCCCCCTTGTCCGGGGGCGCGTCCATCAAAACGGCGGTCCGCCCGGTGTCCGGGTCGGTCAGACGTTCATACCGGCGGTTCGAGGCGTCTCCGGCCAGTGCCGCGCGAGAGGCTTTGGCCCAAGGGGTCCGTGCGATCAGTGCCTCGGCCAGAACTGCGCGGTTGGTCATGCGATCCTCTTCAGTTTTTCGGTCCACTTGGGGTCGGACCACGTCAGGGTCAGGTGTCGGGTTTCTTCGGCAGCGGGGTCGGCATGAAACTGCACCAACAGGGCCGAGGCCGGTTGTAGCGGACCCAGCTTGTCAGGCCATTCCACAAGGCAGATCGCCGTATCGAAGGCCCCCGTCAGGCCCAATTCCTCGATCTCATCCACCGAGGTAAGCCGGTACAGATCGGAGTGCCAGATTTCGCCGGCTTCACCCTCGTAAACCTGAACCAGCGTGAATGTGGGCGATGGCACATCTTCGGGCACAGGCAGTGCCGATTGGATCAGATTGCGTGCAAAATGGGTTTTGCCACTGCCGATTGGGCCGTCCAGCAAAATAACGTCGCCGGGCGCCAAATGGGCGGACAGGCGGCTGGCCAGATCGGCGGTTTCTTCCGGTGATGTCAGAGTGATCGAAGCGGGCGAATTCATGGCGCCACAATGAACGGGGGCCGAACCCTCTGCAACCCGGTTCAGGCGGTGATCTGCAACATATCCGGCGTTTCTCCACGCGCGTGTTCGATCGTGAACCGGACGATGGTTGCGCCATTCTGGATAGGGCTGACCGTACACAAGAGCCGGGTGCCGTCGCGCTTGTACAGATCAGAGCTCCACTCGGCCCGGTTGTTGCGCATTTCCACGAAGTCCCGAATGTCACCCAGAATTGGATTGGCCTGGCATTGCGACTGCCACTGGCGCGTGACGTCCAGAACCGTGACTGGTTCAAAGCCGACCTCGTCCGAGTCTCCCCACAGCAGCTGGTAGGCGTAGTTGGTGAAGGCCAGTGTCCCGTCATCGGCAAAAACGGCGACGGCGTCCGCAAGCTTGTCGAGGATTGACTGCATAAGGTCCATCTCGGACCGGAACCGGCGGGTCAGGGTGATCTCGGCCGTAATGTCCTCGAACAGGAAGGCGACGGCGCCGTCGGGATGGGGGCGGCCGCTGACCGAATAGACTGAGCCCGACGGCAGTGACCAGGTTTCCTGATAGTTTCCGTCCTCGGCCGCTTCCAGAAGATCGTTCATCTGCCGGCGCCAACTGCGGTAGTTCTTGGGTTCGGGCATCATGTGCTGATCCCGAAGGCGGTCAAAGAAGCTTGAGATATTCGGCCGGCAACTCAGGAAGTCGGGCGGCAATGCGGTCAGGTCGATCAAGGCGGGGTTGAACAGCGCCAACTGGCGGTTTCGATCAAAGATTGCCAGGCCGATCGACAGTTGCGCGAAGGTTTTCGTCATCGTCTGGACGAATTTGCGCTGGGCGGTCTCGGCCTCGACAATGGCGTTTACGTCGACCGCGTAATGCAGGTGACCTTCGTCCAGCGCCACACGCGTCAGATCGAACCACAGCTTGCTGCTGCTGTCCTTCACCGGAATTGACACGCGGGTCTTCTTGCCGGGCCGCGCGTCTTCGGTCAGTTCAGGGAACATGGGTTGGGTCAGATCCGTGTCCTGCCCGCGCGCCTTGCGGGCCAGCGCAACATAGGCGGCGTTGCACCATCTTACCTTGTTGGCATGATCCAAAAGCCACACGGGGTAGGGCGCGCGATCCATGGCGAGGCGGATCGGATCGTTCGGGTCCCTCCTTGTCGGTTCGGTGATGCCGGTCAGATCACGCAACTGCACCCGGACGATGCCGTCGATCCATTCACACCGAACCTCGCGCTCGACCGTACAATCTATCGCCGAAACCACGATATTGCCTTGCTGGCGGACGGTTTCGTAAGTCTCGGGGAAGGCCGGAAAGTCGCGCTGCAACAGGCGCCTGAGATCATCCCAGTCATTCACCGCCTCGAACCCGGACAGGGCGATGTCGGAGTGGCTGATCAGGCGGCTTCCGTTGAACAAAAACACCGCATCCAACAACGAAGCCGGCGCAGACAAACCAAAATTGTCACCACGCCGCGGACGGCGCGGCATGAGCCACTGCAGGGCAAAGCCCGACGAAACCAGGCTGATCGCCGCAAGTATGATCCAGTCGGCCACAGTGCCGCCTACCCCAAAAACAAACCGGACCCGACTTTGCGCTTAAATAGTTAACGGTGTCTTAACTCAGACCTGGAACCGTTCGTTCACGCCCGACGGCACCGGGTTGTCGCCTGTCTGCGCATCGATCAGCTTGCGCGGCCATGTCACCAGCACGATCGCGCCACGTCGCTCGGCCTGGTCCGTCACCGCCTGGTAAGGGTCGGACCCATTTGCAAATTTCAACTCGGCGCCGCTGCGCTCCAAGAGCGTTTTTGCAATGAATAGGCCCAACCCCATACCCTCGTATTCGGGGCGTGTGCGCAGATCGCTTTCGGCGCGTCTGCGGCGCATGAACGGGTCACCGATACGGCCGATGATGTGTGACGGATAACCGCGCCCGTCATCCATGATGCTGACGGTGATCCGGTCCGGCGTCCATTCGGCCTCGACCCAGACTTGTGCGCGGGCAAAGTCCACGGCGTTCTGGATCAGGTTTCGCAGGCCATGAATGATCTCGGGCTTGCGCAGGATCGAGGGCTGCTGGACATCCCCGTCAGGCCCGGGGCCTTCGTCAAAATGTACCTGTTTGCCCCTGTGTATGTGGGGCTCGGCCGCCTCGTGGATCACGGCGGACAAAGGTGCCTGGCGCAGGTGCAGGTCATCTTTGCCGGCCCGACCCATATCGCGCAGGATGTCGCGGCATCGGTCGGCCTGCTCGCGGATCAGGGCGGCGTCTTCTTTCAGGTCCGGGCGGTCGTCCAACTCTTCGATCAGTTCCGAGCTGGTCAGCTTGATCGTGGCCAACGGCGTCCCCAACTCGTGCGCGGCGGCAGCGACAACGCCGCCGAGGTCGGTCAGCTTCTGCTCGCGCGCCAGGGCCATATGGGTGGCGGCCAACGCCTCGGACATCGATTGAACCTCGGCGCTGATGCGGTGCGAATAAGCACCGATGAATACGATCGCGATCACGATGGCGGCCCAGTTGCCGAACAGCAGGATGTCGGGGATGTCCAGAACAAGGCCAAGATCGGTGCGCAACGGCAGGTGAAACTGGGCCAGAAGCGTCGCCAGCACGATTGCGGCGCCCCCGATGATCAGGGTCGACCGGGTGCTCATGACGTTGGCCGCAATCGTCACCGGGCCCAGCAAAAGCAGGGCAAACGGGTTGTTCAGACCGCCTGTGAGATACAGCAGGAAAGCCAGCTGCAGCAGGTCGAACATCACCATGAGGAAGTTTTCGAATTCCGACAGGCGCTTGTTCTGCGGGAACAGCAGGATGGCAGTCAGGTTGCCCATGACCGAAACACCGATGGCAAGGTAGCACAGCCCAAGCTCCAGCTGGACGTGATAGGTCTGCTGGGCCACGGTGATGGCCGTGATCTGGCCGATGATTGCCACCCACCGCAGCAGGATCAGCGTGCGCAGCCGGATCCAGCTGCTGCGTTCCTGTCCGCGCCAGAGGCTGGTGTTGGAATCCGTCATCGGGCGATTATGTCCTGTTGCGTCCGCTGGTCAACTTGATAGGTGTCCCGGCCGAACCGATCAACAACCCCATGTGTCAGGAATTTCGCCATGACCCGCCTTTATGCCATTCTTGCAACCGTCGTTCTGGCCGTGGGCCTGGGTGCCATGTGGCTGATGACGCGCGGCGGCGGTTCGGACGACAAGTTTGCCCAGTGCCGGTCCAGCCAGATTGCAGGCGGCACCGCAACCATCGGCGGCCCGTTCGAGTTGATCAACTCCAAGGGTGAAATCGTGACCGACAAGGACGTGATCACCGAGCCCTCGCTGATCTATTTCGGTTATACCTTCTGCCCCGATGTCTGTCCTCTGGACACCACCCGCAATGCCGAGGCCGTCGACCTGCTGACGGAGCGCGGTTATTCGGTCACTCCGATCTTCATCTCGGTTGACCCGGACCGGGACACCCCCGATGTCGTGGGGGATTTTGCCTACAACCTGCATGAAAAGATGATTGGCCTCACCGGTACGCCGGAACAGGTCAAGGCCGCGAGCCAGGCCTACAAGACCTACTACAAGGCCCACGACAAGAGCGACGAGTACTACCTCGTCGACCATTCGACATTTACCTACCTCGTCACGCCGCAGGATGGGTTCCTCGAGTTTTTCAAACGCGACGCGACGGCCGAGCAGATGGCCGACACCGTTGCCTGCTTTGTGGACCAGGCGGCAGAATAACCGCCGGTTTGACCTTTGGTGTGGCGCTGCTATTACTCATCTCAAAGCCTATCGGCATGAAATAGCAGAAAGACCACACCATGGCAGACAGTGCTCAGCTTGACATCGGCCCCGACAAATCCCTGCTTCTGGTGGATGATGACGAGCCGTTTCTGAGACGTCTCGCCAGGGCGATGGAAAAGCGCGGGTTCGAGGTGGAAACCGCCGGATCCGTCGCCGCCGGCCGCGCGATCGCCACCGCCCGCCCGCCCGCCTTTGCCGTGGTGGACCTGCGGCTCGAGGATGGCAACGGGCTGGACGTGGTCGAGGTGCTGCGGGAAAAGCGCCCCGACAGCCGGGTGGTGGTTCTGACCGGATACGGTGCGATCGCGACCGCCGTGGCGGCGGTGAAAATCGGCGCGACCGACTATCTGTCGAAACCGGCCGATGCCACCGATATCACCAACGCGCTGCTGGCCAAGGGCGACGAACTGCCCCCGCCCCCCGAAAACCCCATGAGCGCCGACCGCGTGCGGTGGGAGCATATCCAGCGGGTTTACGAGCTGTGTGACCGAAACGTCTCGGAAACAGCGCGGCGTCTGAACATGCACCGCCGGACCTTGCAGCGGATTCTGGCGAAACGCAGCCCGCGGTAGCTTTTTGCCGATCGGCACTGTTCTGGCAACAGGCTTGGGAAATCAAGAAATTAAGGTTCGCCTACAACTTCCACTGAACCTTCGCCAATAAGGTCCTGAAGTTCTGTTGTGGAACGCCTGCCGGTCCGTCTGCTTGTGCGGATTGCTTCACCAGCAATTCGAACAACCTCAGGGGACGAAGCAAATTTCGAGTGACTTGTGCTTTGAGAGTCCTGGACTTGGCTGAGATCAATAACGGTGACTCCTGACCTTGCGAGTTCGGCGGCATCGGCCGCGCCAACACGGTCGACTCCGCCAGAAACGAACTTCGAAAAACTCAAGGCTCCGTCGTCCGAGGATACGAGAACAAAGATCTTCTGATTGTCGTGGGTGATAGTTGAGAGCTGGCTTTCGAATACCGCCAAATCGATATCGGGTGCCGCCAGAATTATGTTTCGGATTTTCTTGTTGGGATTGAACTCGCCAGCAATTTCGGCTTGCGAGATGGCTTCCATCGTAAGGAACGCTCCCATCGAAAACGCGAGTATGTCAAATTGTTGAGCTTGTGATCGCGAAATGATCTCACCGGCTTTCAAAAAGTCTGATCTGGCAGCCAGGGCGCTGTTGATATCGTAGACGTATTTCAGAGTCTCTGCAGCAGACGCCCATGACATCAATACGGGGATCCCGTCATACTCGGTATCCTCGACAAACTGTGCCAATCTAAGGATGGCATCGCTCAGGGTCGTATTGTAGCCGTGCACAAAGACCAGAACGTTTCTGTCGGAAACGCTGAGGTTCAGTAATTGATTGTCAATTTCAGAAACAAAGGCGGCTTCTGAAACATAGACTTTTGGTTCAACTATGGTGAAGTGCTTTGAGGCAATAGGTGGCAGAGAGCTGGCTCTTTCAATTTTTCCTGCTTTGTGAATTGGCGGGATGGTGACGACTACTGAAGCCAAGCCCAAACCCTCACCGCGGTCACCGGAAAAGAAGACCCCTTCTGCACCGGACGCTTGGCGCGTCGTGGCAATGAAGACTGTTTGGCGCTTGGCCTCTTTTACCTCAGATGCAGGAAGTCTTGGATTATCGATCCCTACCAATTCCGGCGGGCGGCCGCATGAAGCCGCTCCCAGCAACATCATCGTGGATAAACACAGAAGCCGGAATGCGCGCGGTAGATCCGAAGTTCCAATTCTGAGGCGTTTCATACAACGACGATCACTCGGCTCGGTTGCGCCTCATTAGACTTACAGTGCTGTTCTTCTGTCAACCGACGAACGCTGGAGCCGCCTTTTTTGGCTCAAGCAGTGTCTTCTCAGCGGAACGATATTGAGTAAATGAGGCCGTTTTTCGGAGTTTAGGCAAACGGTCTGCGTAGGCGCCGTAAACGCAAATACGCGGCTGGGGGCAAGCTAGATTCCGTTACCAGTCGAGTTTCATAGCTCCGCCAGCAGCTCCGCATGCCGCGCCGTATACGCCTGCCGCACATCAACTGGCGGCCTGAGGGTGATCTGCAACCCCTCCATCACCGCCGCGTCCGGTTGGCCAAAGAACTTGGTTGCCTCGGCCTCGGAAAACCCCGCGATCTGGGTGGCCTCCATCCACGCGCTGATCCGGTCGGCTCTCTTGATCTGACGTTTCACCGTTTTCGGCACCGCGGCGGGCAGGCCGAAGCGGATGTGGATCGCTGCCGCCAGCCGGTCGTCCAGCGCGCCATAGCCCGGGCCGACCGCCGCCTTCACCGGCGAGATCATGTCGCCGATCACATATTCCGGCGCATCGTGCAGCAGCGCCGCCAGCCGCCATTTCACCGGCGCCTTGGGGGCGATCCGGCCGAACAGCTCTTCGACCAGAAGGGAATGCTCGGCCACGGAATATGCGAAATCGCCCGCCGTCTGGCCGTTCCAGCGCGCCACGAAAGCCAGCCCATGGGCGATATCCTCGATCTCGATATCCACCGGTGTCGGGTCCAGCAGGTCCAGCCTGCGGCCCGACAGCATCCGTTGCCATGCCCTGGGTTGTGTTGCCATTCTGCCATGCCCCATCTTGTCCACCGTGCCCGCGACCCGGTTTTATGCTATGCTTAAGCCATCCTGATCACTGGCTGCCAACAATTTCTTGAGCAATCGTGCTTTGAACCGGCACCTTGTGATCACGACATGAAGACTGAGGGGGGCACGCGCTCCTCCCAGTGTGCCCCTCTCGGATTGAAACCCAACCGAAAGGAGCCTGTCATGTTCAAGCGTGTATTCGGACTGGCACTTGTCTTTGGAATGGCTGCGGCCGCGCCGCCTGCATTGGCACAGAACTGTGCCTTGCGCGGAGATGTGATCGCCAAACTGCAGCAAACCTATTCAGAGGAGTTTGCCTTTGGCGGCTTGCAGAACTCGCGAGGCGGACAAACGGTCATGGAGGTATGGGCCTCACGCGAAAGCGGGACCTATACCGTTCTGGTGACCCACGCCAACGGCATCAGCTGCATTGTCGCCGCCGGCACCGATTTCTTTGAAGCGATCCCAAAGATTCAAGCCGAGGGGACGCCCAGTTGAACTGAGCGCCGCTCGCGGTCCACTGCCACCCACATTGCCACTTTTCCCCAACGGTGTTAGGGGCTGCCCAAACCGTTGTTGATCGGAATGGAGCATCTGATGGCTGGCGACTACATCGTCAAAGACATTTCACTGGCCGGGTTCGGCCGCAAGGAATTGGATATCGCGGAAACCGAAATGCCGGGCCTTATGGCTCTGCGTGCGGAATACGGCGACAACAAGCCGCTGAAAGGGGCGCGCATCGTCGGGTCGTTGCACATGACGATCCAGACTGCCGTGCTGATCGAAACGCTGGTCGCGCTGGGCGCGGATGTGCGCTGGGCGTCGTGCAACATCTTCTCGACCCAGGACCATGCGGCAGCGGCCATCGCCGAGGCGGGCATTCCGGTCTTTGCCATCAAGGGCCAGACTCTGGAAGAGCATTGGGACTATCTCGACAAGTCTTTCCTGTTCGAAGACGGCCCGAACATGATCCTGGATGATGGCGGCGACGCTACGCTGTACATCCTGCTGGGCGCGCGCGCCGAAGCGGGCGAGGACATCATCCCCGTCCCGTCCTCGGAAGAGGAAGAAGTCATCAAGGCGCAGATCAAGAAGCGGATGGCCGCCAGCCCGGGCTGGTTCACCAAGGTACGCGATCAGATCAAGGGCGTGTCCGAGGAAACCACCACCGGCGTCAACCGCCTGTATCAGCTGGTCAAGGACGGCCAACTGCCGTTCCCGGCGATCAACGTGAATGACAGCGTCACCAAGTCGAAGTTCGACAACAAGTACGGCTGCAAGGAATCGCTGGTCGACGGTATCCGCCGCGCCACCGACACGATGATGGCCGGCAAGGTTGCCGTGGTCTGCGGTTATGGCGACGTGGGCAAGGGCTCGGCCGCCTCGCTGCGCGGCGCGGGCGCCCGCGTGAAGGTGACCGAGGTCGACCCGATCTGCGCCCTGCAGGCCGCCATGGACGGGTTCGAGGTGGTTCTGCTGGAAGACGTGGTTTCGACCGCCGACATCTTCATCACCACCACCGGCAACAAGGACGTGATCCGCATCGAGCACATGCGCGAGATGAAGGACATGGCCATCGTCGGAAATATCGGCCATTTCGACAACGAGATTCAGGTGGCCAGCCTGAAAAACCACAAATGGACCAACATCAAGGACCAGGTGGACATGATCGAGATGCCCTCGGGCAACCGCATCATCCTGCTGTCCGAAGGCCGTCTGTTGAACCTGGGCAATGCCACCGGACACCCGTCCTTCGTGATGTCGGCCTCGTTCACCAATCAGGTTCTGGCCCAGATCGAACTGTTCACCAAAGGCGACCAGTACGAGAACAAGGTCTATATCCTGCCCAAGCACCTGGACGAGAAGGTTGCACGCCTGCATCTGGACCGAATCGGCGTCAAGCTGACCAAGCTGGACAAGGAACAGGCGGATTACATCGGTGTCACGCCCGAAGGTCCGTTCAAGCCCGAGCATTACCGGTATTGATCTGCCAGAAATAAGCGGAGAAGGCGGCCATTTAGGCCGCCTTTTTTGTTGCGCTCAGCGGAGCGGTGGCACGAAATCGCCGCGCCCCTGCGGCGTCAGGTCCAGAATGTTCCACAGGGGCCAGGCTGCATCGACATGGCGTGGATGCCAGTCGCTGGGCTGAAAGAACAGCTCGGAACTCCAGAAATGGTGAATGCCATCCGCTTCGCGTTGAAACACGTTCAGTATCGGCAACTGGTTTCCGTCCTCGGTCTCGGCCAGATAGTCTTGCTGGTACGTCGTATCCAACGCGGAATACAGCGGCAGATCCTGCCAGCCCATGCGCTGGCTCAGCGCAGCCAAGGCATCCGGTGTATTCTGCGCCACGACCGCAAAGGCGGTTTTTCGGGTCAGATGTGCGACCTGCCCGGTTAGCCCGTCCAGAAAGGCCGAGCACATGGGGCAGGGGTCCTGCGCCTTGGGGCCAAACATCAGCGAATACACGACCAGAGTGTCATGATCACCGAACAGGCTGGAAATCGGGGCAGTATTGCTGCCGAGATCCCGAAAGGCATAGTCCCGCGGAATTTGGCCGCCCTTGGGCAGGGCGCGGCGCAGCGCCGCCACTTCCTCGACCCGCGCGCGCAGATCGGCTTCGGCGGCCAGCAGGGCATTTCGGGCGGTTCGGTACGCGGCGCTTTCGTTCGGTAGGGCGATGGTCATGGCAGTCTCCTCGACTCAATGATTAACTAAAATGTTAAATAAAAGTGAAACAATGATCAACCCGCAGGTGCGCGTATCCCTGCCTTGGGGGGAAACCGTCGGATTTTTCCCTTTGTTGAAAAGCTGTCAGCCGTTACCGTTCAGCCAGCGCCGCAAAGGCCGGAACCCAACCCACACAGGAGAGGACAATGGGAAAACGTGACGAGTTGATCGCCAAATACGCGGATGATCTGAAGAACAAATGCGGTATGACGCCGGACATGGACCTGCTGACCAAGGTTACCATTGGATGCGGCCCGGCCATCTATGACGCGGATGCCGCGACCGTCGCCGCCAGCCAGGAAGGTGAGCTGGAGACCGTCAAGAACAACTTTCTGATCAAGAAACTGGGCCTGTCGGATGGCCCCGAGCTGATGGCCGCGATCAACAAGGTCATGGAGACCTATGGCATGTCCGAGCGCAACAAATACCGCGCGGTGGTCTATTACATGCTGACCAAGCATTTCGGCAAAGAGTCGGTCTACGGCTGATCCCGCCGCGACATTCGGAAACGCCCGCCCGACTGGTTCGGCGGGCGTTTTGCATTTGAATCATAATCTATTGATTTCACGTTTGAAAAATCGGCCCGCCTTGGGCTACGTTCAACCCGTGACCAGGACGGTCAGAACCAGAGTTTTCTTTGCGTGTGGTGAGTAGGGAGCACGCGGGGTAGGGAAGGTTCTGCATCGTCAGGGCCTTCCCTTCTTTCTCAATCCGCCCGGGTCTGGCCCAGTTCGCAGATCACCGCCCATTCGGCATCCGAGACGGGCTGCACCGACAGGCGCGAGTTCTTGACCAGCACCATATCGGCCAGCCGTGGATTGGCCTTGATCTGGTCCAGCGTGACGGGTTTGGCGAAGGGGCGCACCGCCTTGATGTCCACGCAGTCCCACCGGTCGTCATCGGTGGTGCTGTCGGGGTGGGCCTCGGCGCAGACCTCGACGATGCCGACGATCGCTTTGTCCTTCTGCGAATGATAGAAAAACCCCCGGTCGCCCAGCTTCATCTGCCGCATGAAATTGCGGGCCTGATAGTTGCGCACCCCGTCCCATTCCTCGCCCGCGTCGCCCTTGGCGACCTGCTGGTCCCAACTCCAGGTCGAAGGTTCGGATTTGAACAGCCAATACGCCATCAGCCGATGACCTTCTTCCACGGGATCAGCTCGACCGATTCGAACAGACCGGCCTTGGCATAGGGGTCGTTGTCGGCCCAGGCCTGTGCGGCGGCCAAGTCCTCGACATCCAGGATGACCAGCGACCCGATCATGGCATCGCCGTCCAGCAACGGCCCGGCCTGTGCGACCACGCCGGTTTCTTCGATATAGGCCAGGTGCGCGGCGCGGTTGTCCAGACGGGTCTGCAGGGCGCCGTCCTTGTCGCGGGCGATCAGGGCGATAAGCATGTCATTCCTCCTTGAGTGGGCGATTGAGCAGGGATTGCAGGGCCTCGGCGACACTGTAGGCGCCACGGCTGAGCTGCGCCACCGTCTGGCAGATGGGCATGTCCAGCCCCTCGGCCGCGGCGATGGCGGCCATTGCATTTGCCGTGGCCACGCCTTCGACGGTAGTCGCGGCGTCAAAGGACTCGCTGCGGCCCAGCGACAGGCCGAACCGGAAGTTGCGCGACAGGTCGGACGAGCAGGTCAGGACCAGATCGCCCAGACCCGACAGGCCCATCAGGGTCTCGGGCCGGGCGCCGCGCATCGCGGCAAAGCGCTGCATCTCGGCAAAGCCGCGCGTCATCAGGGCCGCGCGGGCGCTGTCCCCCAGACCCGCGCCGATGCAGGCCCCGCAGGCGATGGCCATCACGTTCTTCAAGGCTCCGCCCAGCTCGGCCCCGGTCACGTCGGTGGTCCGGTAGAGCCGCAGGTTGCCGGTGGTCAGGGCCTGTTGCAGCCGGGTGCCCAGGTCCGCGTCGGCGCAGGCGAGTGTCAGCGCCGTGGGCAACCCGCGGGCGATGTCGTCGGCAAAACTGGGCCCGGTCAGCAAGGCAGTGCGTGCACCGGGCAGCACCTGTTCGATCACGGCAATCGGACCGAGGCCTGTGGACAGTTCGATGCCTTTGCAGCAGGCCACCAGGGTGCGACCCTGCAGGTCCGCCGCATGGTCCGACAGGACATCGCGCAGTTTTTGCATGGGCACCGCCAGTAGCAACACGTTGCTTTCACAAGCCAGGGTGATGTCGGCGGTCACTGTGATGGCGTCGGGCAGGGAGACCCCCAGCAGGCGCGTGTCATTGCGGCGGGTCGCCTGCATCGCCTGCGCCTGTTCGCCCGACCGGGCCCACAAGGTGACCGGACCCTTGCCGGCCAGCGAAATCGCCAGCGCGGTGCCGAAGGCGCCGGCTCCTAGGACCGAAACACTCACGCCTTGGCTCCCTTGCGCCCGCCGCCCAGCATGGCCGGGCTGGTCTGGTCCAGCGGCCAGCGGGGCCGGGCGGTCAGGTCCAGCCCGTCACGCGCGCCCAGCCGGAACCGCTCCAACCCGGCATAGGCGATCATTGCCGCATTGTCGGTGCACAGGTGCAGCGGAGGGGCGGTAAACCGCGCGCCGGCATCCGCCGAAACAGACTCTAACGCAAACCGAATGGCTGTGTTGGCCGCAACGCCCCCGGCCACGGCGATGACCGGCTCGGCAGGGTTGGTTTCGAGATACAGGGCGATGGCGCGGCGGGTCTTTTCGGCCAGCGTATCCACGACCGCCTGCTGGAACCCGGCGCACAGATCGGCGCGGTCCTGACGCGTCAGCCCGCCCTTTTCGGCCACGATATGGTCGCGCATCCGCATCAAGGCGGTCTTGAGCCCTGAAAAGGACAGATCGCATCCGGGCCGGTCCAGCAGTGGCCGCGGAAAGCGAAAGCGTTTGGGGTTGCCATCGCGCGCCTCGGCCTCGACCGAGGGGCCGCCGGGCTGGGGCAGGCCCAGCAGGCGCGCGGTCTTGTCGAAGGCCTCGCCTGGAGCGTCGTCGATGGTGCCGCCCAGCCGGGTGAACCGCTCGGTGCCGTGGGCGATCAGGTATTGGCAGTGCCCCCCGGATACCAGCAGCATCAGGTAGGGAAAGGCGATCCCGTCCGTCAGGCGCGGGGTCAGCGCGTGGCCGGCCAGGTGGTTGACGCCGATCAGCGGCAGACCGGTGGCCGCGCTGATCCCCTTGGCGCACATCACCCCCGACATGACCCCGCCGATCAGCCCCGGCCCGGCGGTCACGGCCACGGCGTCCATGTCCTGCAGCGTCAGGCCCGCCTGCTCCAACGCCTGCTGCACGCAGATATCCAGCTTTTCGGCATGCGCGCGGGCCGCGATTTCGGGCACCACGCCGCCGAAGGCGCTGTGCAGGTCCGTCTGGCCATGCACGACCGAAGACAGAACCTGCGCCGGTTCGCCCTCGGTCTGCCGCACCACGGCCGCCGCTGTGTCATCGCAGCTGCTTTCCAATCCCAGAACGGTAAGTGTTTGCACCATCGGCCTGAACCATTGCATCATGATCTCGTCGCGGGGTATCACCCCGCGCCGCAGCAAACAATCCTCAAGGCCCGAACGCCCGCCCGTGTACCTGTTGATGACCCGCCCCCGCGCCGCCTCGGAAAAGTTCGTGGCGCAGCTGCCCGAACGCATACGGTCGCGGGTTAAGGTGGTCTATTCCCCGCTGCTGGATATCCGACCGATGGAACAGGCGGTGGACACGACCGGAGTCCGGGGACTGATCTTCACCTCGGCCAATGGCGTGGCGGCTGCCGCGGCGCAGGATGTGCGCCGGGATCTGCCCGCCTATTGCGTGGGGCCGGCCACCACCGAAACGGCCCGCCAGGCCGGGTGGGAGGCCCGAATGGCCGGCGAAACCGCCGAGGAACTGGTGGCCAAGCTGCTGAAAGAGCGCCCGGACAGCCCGCTGTTGCATCTGCGCGGCGAACACAGCCGGGGAAACATCGCGGCCCGGCTGACCGAACTGGGCCTGACCGTGCGGGAACAGCCGGTTTATCGCCAGCAGCTGCTGCCTTTGACGCCCGAGGCCCGGGCGGCTGCGGTTGGTTCGGCCCCGGTGATTGCGCCCTTGTTCTCGCCGCGGACCGCGCGACAATTTGCCGACCTTTGGCCCGGACCGGCACCGCTTTTGGTCGCCGCGATGAGCGGCCCGACCGCCGAGCCCCTTGAAAACTTGGCGATTGCCCGTTTGCGGATTGCCATACGCCCGACGCCCAAGAAAATGCGGAAAGCCGTGAAAAAACTCGTTAAATACGCGATCCGGCTTGAGGGCGCGATGGGCGCGGATTAACTTGGACGCGTCTGAGCGTCAGGTTTTATGGGAATCGACAGGGGGAAGTGACGGTGGCTGCCAAGAAAGACACAGACCAGAAACCGGCCGACGACCCCAAGGTCGATGAGGTGCCCGAAGCGGTCGACGCCAAGACTGACGCCTACACGCTTGACCCGGAAGATCGGGTTGAACAAAGCCCTTCCGAAGCCGAAGCCGAAGCCGAAGCCGAAGCCGAAGCCGAAGCCGAAGCCGAAGCCGAAGCCGAAGCCGAAGCCGAAGCCGAAGCCGAAGCCGAAGC